>WQVC01000049.1 GCA_009781765.1 Defluviitaleaceae bacterium
AGGGCAAGTATATCCCAAGCGTCATACGCAGATATCCGGAACGGTTCTGAGAAAAATTCCGGGAATTTTTCCGGGAATCGTGTCACCCCGAAAACACCAAGAAACCGCGCGAAAGCGCGGTTTTTAATAAAGTTTTGATGAAACTTTTTCAAAAGTTTCCCGGCGGAGCCAAGGTCTTAACCTGAATACATCGTTGAATCACGCGGCATTAACCATGCGCCGCGCCTTCATAATACGAAGCGTCAAAGGAATCACCACAGCAACCCCAACCGACGCAATCGCCGCAAGCGCACCGTAGCGTATGCGGCGTTTTCGCGTTGCAAGCAACGCCGCAAAATCTTCCGAAACAGCTTCCTCCAAAAAAACGTCGTCAATTTCTCCGATGCAATCCGAAAATCTTTTTACGCGAGTGTTCATATTAAAACGCCCTCCTTTTCTAAATGTAAGCGCAGTTTTTTGCGCGTACGAAACAATGTGGATTTTACATTGCTTTCGCTTATTTGAAAGCGACCGGCTATTGCGCCGATGCTTTCGCCGTGAAAATACCTGAGAACAAAGGCGGCACGTGCCGTTTTGTTTGCGTTGCTCAAAAATGAATTTATGGCATTTGTGACGGAACGCGCTTCGAATTCGTCTTCCGGGCCGCCCGCCGGCGACGGCAAACACTCCTCCATTTCGCCGAGAAATAATCGCGCTTCGTCGCCGCCGCGTTTTGCTGCGCTCCGCGCCTCCAGCTTGTTGATTGACAAATTTCGCACAATTTTCGCCAAAAACGCGCCCAACATTTCCGGGCTTGCCGGCGGAATTGCCTTCCACGCCTTAAAAAATGCGTCGCTGACGCATTCTTCGGCATCTTGCGCGTTAAAAAGAATATTCATTGCGCAACGAAAAAGCCTGTTTCCGTACTTGCGCCGCGTGGCTTCGAGAGCCGCTTCGTCACGCGCAAAATATAAAGCAATAATTGCATGGTCGTCCAAAATAATCACTCCTGAGGCGAGCGCGCAATTGAACGCGCTCATTTATCTTAACAGGAAAAGTATACACCTGTTGCGAAAAAATTTATATAAAAATTTTTAACTAAATCCGCAACCGATTTATTTTTCTCCTGTTTACAGGGGCGAAGACAAATTAAAAGCGCGAAGCGCGACCCCGAAGCGCAGCGAGGAAGCGTAGCCGAGCTTTGCTTGGCGGAGTGGCGGGGATTGGGGCAGAGCCCCATTATCAAAAGGAGGTATTTACATGTTTCAAATAATTTCCGACGGAGGCTGCGATTTCAGCACCGCCGAAACGCAAGCGTTTAATGTACAGGTAGTGCCGTTTTACATCAGCTTTGACGGCAACACGCATTTAAAAGAAGGCATCGACATCACTCGCGAAGAATATTTTTCGCGTCTTGCATCCGACAAAAAACTTTTTCCCAAAACGGCGCAACCGAGTCCGCAAGATTACATCGACGCATACACACCGCATCTTAAAGCGGGGCGCGATATTTTGTCCGTTACGATTTCATCGAAATTAAGCGGCTCGCATAACAGTGCCGTGCTTGCCGCAAACATGTTGCGCGACGAGTTTCCGCAAAGGCGGCTCGTTGTTCTGGATTCGCAAAGCGCGAGCATCGGTCAGGGGCTTATTTTGAAAGAAATCGCAAAAATGAAAAAAGCCGGATTCAGCTTGGAAAAAACCGCCGACCTCGCCGAGCGCGTTTTAAAAACAACGCGCGTATATTTCACGCTCGACAGCCTCGAATACTTGCGTCGCGGCGGGCGGGTCGGCCCGACAACGGCTTTTGTCGGCGGAATTTTGGGGCTTCGCCCGATACTTCATCTTGAAGACGGGCAGGTTTCGCATCTCGACAACGTGCGCGGCAAGAAAAACGCAATGCGTTTGATTAGCGAAGCCCTCACGCACACTCTTCGCGACGACGCGCAAAACGTAAACATTTGCATCGGGCATATTTTAAAAGAAGACGACGCCGTCATTTTCAAATACGACACAGAAACCTCGCTCGGCATAACAATCGACAACGAAGTAGCCGAAATCGGTGCGGCAATCGGAACGCACACCGGTCCCGGCGGATTGGCGTTTGCATATTGCAAAAAATTCGAAAGCATAGTGCGCCAAGAAAACCGGGGACATATACAACCGGCTGCGCATTCCCTCGAAGCCGAATCGGCTTGATTCGCGACATAAACAAGGAGGCATAAAATGAACACATGGTTTATAGTTGCGCAAATTTTGGGTGTAATTACAATTTGCTTCGAATTTGCGTCGTATCAAATCAAGGATAAGCCGAAATATTTTCTTGCGACGGGTATCGGCAGTTTTTTTTGGACACTGATGTTTGTCGCAATCGGCTTGGCAACGGATATGAGTACGCAATATTCGCTGATTGTTGCCGCAACCTACAGCACTGTTCGCAACTTGGTTTTCCACAGAATTTTTTCAAAAAATACGCCTCAAAGCAAAGAGGCAGGACTTAATTTCCTGCTCGTAATGATTTGCGTTGCTGTTATTGCCGGCGTTTTCACCGTTATGAACGCGCCGCCGGAAGTAAGATGGCTGCACATCATCGGCCTGATTGCGGCGTTGTCGTTTGTAATCGGGCAGTATTTGCCGGGGGTTCATTATGTACGCATTACCGTGGTTATTTACGCCGTGGTTGTTATGCTTACGCAAACGCCGCTTAATATTTTGTACGGCGACTTCCGTTGGAATGTTACGGGCATTTTAATCGAACTTGCGAAAATTGTATCCGTAGTGATTTTTTACTACCGTTTTGCCTCCGAGCCGCGCCGCCCGGAACTTAATTTTGCAAAGCCGTGAGAATTTGATTGCAGCGGGAAAAAACAACAGTGAATCAAATTAGGAAGCGTCCCGTCGGCTATGCATTGCAGGCGGTTCGCTCGATGTGTTTTTCTGCGAAAAACACCGGTCGCTCACCACAATGCACTTAACGCCGACGGCACGCAAATCAAATTGATTCACTATACAGCAAAAAAAAGGCTGTGTCCCTTAGTCGGACAAAGCCTTTTTTAATGTTGTTTTCGGAGTCGCGCCCTACGCCCCTTCGGAAGCCTTCGTCCTGCGGGTGAGGCGTTTTATGAAAAGATAAACAACCAAGCCGAACAATCCGAAAATCGCAAGCGGAATAATTGCGCCGGCAAAAAACACCACGATGTTTTCAAACGCGCTTGTTGTGTCGCCGACGGAGCTGCCGAAAGCGTTGCCCACGCGCTCGCCGAAGGTTGCGGCGGCAACGGGCGGAGCTTCTTCCGAAACGTCGAAAAGCGTGACGGTTATTGTTGAAAACGCAATTTGCCCCGCCAAATTATTCAGTTGCGACAAATATGTTTCGATTGACATGCGCGTGTTTGTGAGGCGCGTTTCGAGAGCAAGAAGGTCGTGAATATTTTCGGCGTCGTCGATTAAAGCAAGCAGACGGTCTTCCTCGATGCGACGGGTTTCAAGGCTCGAAATCATGTCGTAAAAGCTGTCGGTAACGTCTTGGGCTGTTTGCGAAGAAGTTCGCACATCCGCAAGAGATTCCGCCATCGTGAGAACCTCCGAAAAGCTCGCCGCCGGCACACGCATTACAATTGTAAATCTGCCCGCTCCAACCCGCGTAAGCATTTCGGATTCCGCATATCCGCCGGCGCGGTTTGCAAGGTCGCGAAGCAGCGTTACAACTTCGTCAAACGCCTCCGTTTCCATTTCGACGGCGGCGTTTTGTATGATGTGACGTTGCTCTGTGTGTTCGGCGACGTCTTCCCAATTCGCGTTGTCGCGAATGCCGCCCGCTTCGTTGCTGAGAACCGCGCTGCCGACAGGCGCATCAACCCGCCCCCGCCCCGGTTCGGTCGGCTCGGAAACCGCGGAATCCCCGACGAATGTCCCGAAGTAGATGTTCTGACTCATTTCGGGTCGGGTTTGGATTCCGGCCGTCAAACGGTCAAAGTGGTCAGCATCCGCCGCCGACTCGGTAATAAACATGGGGGCTCTTTGTATTGCGTGGTCTTGCCCCGCACATGCCGAAAGAACCATTGCTGCAAGCGCAAAAATTCCCGCAAGCAGACCTCCGGCAACGCTGAAATTTTTGCATCGGGGACGGTTGCCGCCGCCGTGCCGCTTTGCAGTTCTAAGATTGATTCGCTTCATTTTTTTTCCCCTTCCTGCGCCTGCGCACAATTTTTACAATTATAAGCGCGACGACGCTTGCCGTTACTGCCCATGCCGCAAACGGTACACTTACCCGCACTATGAACACAACCAACGTTTCGCCGGTGCGGCGCGTTGCGTTCAGCGAGCCGAAAAAGCTGTCGGAAACACGCTGCCCGAATGTTTGCGGGGCGGGCGGTTCGAAATATCGCTCTTCGAACAAGTGTATGTGAATCACTGCGGTATCGGCCTGCGCAAGCAACATGTTGCGCCACCCGATAGCGGCATCGCGCTCGCGGGCGACGTCGTTCATGCGGTCGTTTACGGCAATCAGCACATTAAGCGAGCGGCTTGCCGCCATCAACGTCGCCAGTCGCTCCGTTTCCCGGGAAAGTACATAAATTTGCGTGTTTGCGGCGGCAATGTCTCCGCCGAGAAAACGTGCGTGTTCATGTTCGCGCGTTACTTCGCCGAGTTCGCGCAAAACTTCCTGCACATGCCGAAACGCCCAATCGTCAACGCGCCGCACAAAAAACGCACTTCGTGCTTCGTCGTGAAACGATACTTGTGCGTCGAGGTTATGGCCGTTCAGTTCATTGATAATTGCGCGCGCCGCCTCAATGCACTCTACCTGAATTGTAATTGTGTGTTCGCGGCTGAGTTGTTGCGCCTGAACAAGCGTCGGCACGAAAAAAATCGCCGCAAAAAATGCTCCCGCAAAAATTATATTGCGCATAAATTCCCTCCTTTTCAATGATTGTAACCAACTCGTAACATAAAATCTTACAAGTCTGCATAATTTTTTTTATGGAGGTGCGTATGAAAATAAATAACGGACTTAAAATTGCAGCGGTGTACGGTTCGGTTTTCTTGGGGGCGGGATTTGCCTCGGGGCGCGAACTTTTGCAGTATTTTGTAGGATTCGGCAGGGTAGGGATGTGGGGGCTGATTATTTCCGGCGTGTTGTTCGCGCTTGTTGGTTGGGCGGTGCTTTCAATTTGCCGGCGCGAAGGAATTAAAAGCTACGGCGAACTCATGCGCCACATGCTCGGCGAACGACTCGGCCCTATAATGGAAGGCTGCGTTGCCGGATTTTTGTTCTGCCTGTTTGCGGCGATGCTTGCCGGCGCGGGCGCAACGGCGTATCAGGCATTTTATTTGCCGTTTACGCTCGGTGCGGTGATTGTTGCTTTGGCGGTGTTTGCAATTCTGTGTTTCGGGCTTGACGGAATTGTAAAGATTAACTTGTTTCTCGCGCCGCTGATGCTCTTTGGCGGAATTTTCATCGGCATATATTCTTTTCTCGCGTACACGACGCCGGCGTTTTCACCCTTCGGCGAACGAATTACTTTTGCGTGGTTGCTTTCTGCCATTGTTTACGGTTCGTATAATCTCGTGACCGGAATTCCGGTAATTTCCGCCACTGCCGAGATGGCCGAAAAAAAACGCGACACTATGGTCGGCGGACTTTTGGGCGGCGGCGCAATAACAATTTTAGGACTCGCGCTGTCGTTGCCGTTGTTTTTGCATTATGCAAATATCGTGCGGCTTGAAATTCCGTTTTTGTACGTTGCAAGCGAAACCGGAATGCTTTTCACCGTGCTTTACCTCGCCGTTTTAATTTCCGCGCTGTTTACAACAGCGGCGTGTAACGCTTTTGCCGTGATTAAGTGGCTCGAAGCTCGCGGCTTCAAACATAAAATTAAAGCCGGCGCGGTGCTTTGCGTTCTGGGTGTTGCGGCGGCGCATATCGGATTTTCGAACATTGTAATTTTCGTTTATCCCGTGTTCGGGCTTATCGGGCTGTTCAAGATAATTGTAATTTTTATGAACGCCGTGAAGAAAAAGCAGGGTTAATTTACAACACGGTTGTATATCCGGTATAATACGGGCAGAATAAAAAAGAGGAACGCGGATACGTTCCTCTCGGGCAAACCGCTCGGCGGTTATGACCGGACTTCAAAATAAGTTGCGTTTTAAAGCCAAAAAATAAGCCATTCCTCAGCCAAACAAGGGGGCTTATTTTTTTGTGTTCCGATATGACAAGTACGCCAAAATTAACGACGCTGCGTAGAGAAGCAGTTTCAATACTTCAGATACAGTCATAAGGTCATCCCTCCTTTTCGGAAGTCCGACCCGAACACGCCCCGCGATTTACTTGACGAAATTATGCAGGGACAGAGGAAAAATGTCAAAGGCAGGGATTCCCGATTGATTTTGAAAAAACGCAAAAAACGCCTAAATCCACCTAAAATCGCGCAAAGCGCGGTTTTTGATAATTTTTGCCCCGCTTTTAAAGGGCGCAGTGAGCGAAGCGAGCGTTTCCCGCGCCACCTTTTAAAAAGCGGGTGGGGGCTTGGGGGCAAAGCCCCCACCCAAATCTTATTCATGCGTTTGTCGTTCCCTGAAAATGCGTGACTCTTGACAACATCGGGTTTGTAACTTAAATTTATTGCGCATAAAAAATCAAAAAGGAGCAAAAAATGAAAAAGTTCAAATTAACTTTGACCGCATTACTTATCAGCGTGTTGGGCATGGCAACATTAACCGCCTGCGGAGGCGACGAGTATGATTTCACCGTCGGAATATTATCCGGGTCGCAAATTCCCGCGTTCGAACTGGGCGCACCCGGTTTTCAAAACCGCTTAACCGAGCTTATGGCGGCGGAAGGCTTAACGGTGGAGTTTATCTATCAAAATGCCGCCGGCGATTCCGCAATGCAAACCACGATTGCCCAAACATTTGCTGCGCAAAACGTTGACCTGATTTTCTCACTGGGAACGGGCGCGTCGCAACGGGCGTTGCCGGTAGCCGACAGCGCGGGCATTCCGCTTGTGTACGGAATAATCACCGACCCTGTTGGTGCGGGGCTTGTATCGAATATGTCAACGGGTTCGTCGAGCGCGTTGCCGATGGAAACACAAATCGACCTGTTGGAAGAACTTCTCGGCGGCGCGTTAAATGCCGACAATCGCGTTGCATTTTTATTCACAACGGACGAAGATAATTCGGTAGCATCTTTGGGGCGTTTGCAGGCGGTTGCTCCGGAAGGAACAATCGTACCCTTCGGAATACCGGCAAACGGGCTTGAACATCTTACCCAACAGTTCATAAATATCGCTGCCGACCCTACAATTCGCGCAATTTACATCCCGCAAGATAATCAAATTACCGGGCAAATGCAGATGGTGCAAAACCTGAATCGCAGCCAAAACCCCGACCGCCGCTTGCCGGTAGCAGTCGCCGATTTGCCGATAGTCGCCGACGGAGCGGTTGCATCGCTTTCCGTTGATTTTGCCGCAAACGGAGCCGCCGCCGCCGACATCGCCTTTGATATTCTCGTAAACGGAACGTGGCCGGCAGAATTTTATTCGCCCACCGTTGCATCTTTGGCACTGTACATCAACGCAACCGAGGCCGACGCGCTCGGCTTTACAATTCCCGCTTCCTTAATCGGTCGCGCTGACAGAACTTTTTAATTTTTTTTAATATCTTGCGGGGACTCCGTCCCCGCGCCCCTGCAAGGGATTTCATCCCTTGACCCTTTTAAAAATCGCGCTTATGCGCGATTTTACAGTTATTCCGCCCGAAAACAGGCTTGACGTTGTGATGATTTTTGCCCGAGAGCAATAAAAACCGCATAGACAAGCCTGTTTTTGTCGATTTCCGGGGAGTTGACATGATTTATCTGAAAAATTTCAACTTCCCCTCCGACGATGCGGAAAGCAATTTTATTTGGGGCATAAATGAAACGTGTTTCGATTCGTACTATCCTTTTCGTACTCTTGCGGCGAAGGGTGTGCTTCGGCTTGATTTCGAGCCGCTCACAATTTTGTACGGCGGTAACGGCTTGGGGAAAACAACTGCGCTGAATGTAATTGCGGAAAAAATATCCGCCCGACGCGGCGCGAAAATTTACGATTTTGACGACAATGCTACAATAAAGAAGTGGACGGAACTTGAAAACGTGCGCCTGCTTCGGGAATTTTTTGAAGCACGGCGGGAGAGGTGACGTAATGACGGTTGATACATTTTTGACAAGTATGTACGGGAGCTTGGGGCAGGGGTTATTATACGCGCCGGTGGTTATCGGTGTGTTTATGTCTTTGCGGATTATGAAAAAGCCCGACTTAACCGTGGAAGGAACTTTTGCTTTCGGCGCGGTAATTGCCATGACGATGCTCAATAACGGCTCGCATTTTTTGGCGACGCTTATTGTTTCGCTTATCGGCGGGGGGATTGCCGGGCTTTCCACCGCGCTGATTCACACGAAATTAAAAATCGACGGGATTATCTCCGGGTTACTTGTAACGATGGCGTTGTTTTCGATAAATCTGTTCGTGATGGGCGGAAGTACAATTTCCGCGCCGCTCGATACGTTTATTTTCGCGCCCGTGCGCGCGCCGCTTTTGCGCCTCGGGATGCAACCTTTTAACGCGCTTTTATTTTCATACATAATTGTGGGCGCGATAGTTCTTGCGGCGGTTATCGTGTTTTTGTATTGGCTTTACAGCACGATGCTCGGGCTTTCGATTCGCGCAACCGGCGATAACGAGCGCATGGCTTGCTCTATCGGCGTAAGCACCGACGCGCGTAAAATTATTTCGCTTGTTATTTCAAACGCGATTACCGGTCTTGCCGGCGGGCTTGTTGCGCAACAACAAAGCGGCGCGAACGTTAATTCCGGCACGGGCGTTTTAATTATCGGGCTTGCGTCGCTTGTTATCGGCGAAATTATCACGCCGAAAAATGCCGGCATTTTAACGCGACTTTTGTTTATTTCGCTCGGCTCATTTATTTATTTTACGTGTATATCGCTTGTAATTATTTCCGGGCTGTTAAGCCCCGACTGGACGCGACTTTTAACGGCCGCGCTTGCTTTGGGCGCGTTGTGTGTGCCGAAAATTCGCGAGTTGGGCATATTTAAACGTCGGGCAACGGAGGTGGCGAAATGATTTCTCTCAAAAATATTGCGCAGGAATTTCATAACGGCACGGAACGAAATCACGTGCTTAAATGCATAAATTTGGACATTCCCGAGGGGCAATTTATTACAGTGATTGGCGGAAACGGCGCGGGAAAAAGCACACTTTTTAACATCATCAACGGAAATTTGCGCCCGACGTCCGGGGCAATTTTTATCGACGGCAAAGACGTCGTGCGAACAAGCCACAGCTCTCGCGCCGCAATGATTTCCCGCGTGTATCAGGACCCTAATTTCGGCGTTTGCCCCGAGCTTACAATTGCGGAAAACATGGCTCTTGCAAATGCGCGCGGCAATTGGAAATGGCTTCGTCGTGCGATTCGCAAAAAAGATATTGCCTTTTTCGAGCAAAAATTAGCGGAGTTCGAACTGGAGCTTGAAACAATGCTGCGCAAAAAAGCGTCGCTTTTATCGGGCGGGCAGCGGCAGGTGCTGACGCTTCTGATGGCAACGCTGCAAAAGCCACGGCTGCTTCTTTTGGACGAACACACCGCGGCACTCGACCCGAAAATCGCAAAGCAGGTTATGGGCATCACAAAAAATTTGGTTGACAACCAAAAAATAACCACGATTATGATTTCGCACAATATGAGCGACGCCATCACCTACGGCGACAGGCTGATTATGCTTCGCGGCGGCGAAATCGTCATGGACGTAAGCGGCGAAGAAAAGCAGGCACTTACTCCGGCGGAGTTAATAACGATGTTTGAGCTTGATGCATAGAGTTTTTACTGCAATCAATTTTCGGGGGCGTTGCCCCCGAACCCCCACCCGCTTTTTGAAAAAAGCGGCGCAAAAACTTTAATCAAAATCGCGCGAACGCGCGATTTTTTAGTTTTTTGTCGAACTTTTTTCCAAAAAAGTTCGTGGGGTTCGGGGCGACGCCCCGAAAATTGATTGAAAGAGTAATCACGCACATATTACTTGACACGCGAAATGTCTTCACGCATAATAATTTCAAAAAACAGGAGGTTTTTACCATGAAAAAGTGGATTGTTGTTACGATTATTGCGGTTGTTGTTGCAGTAGCGGTAGCCGTAGTTTTTGCCGCAAAAGATAAAATTTTGACCGACAGCCTTTTGGATGTTTTGGACGAAGACTAGAAAATGCATCCGTTTATTGACTTTTTCGGCATAAATGTTCCGACGTACACAGTGCTGTTTATCGCGGCCATTGTTGCGGCGTGGTTTTTGCACAGGTTTTTGGCGAAAAGGTCGGTGTTGGCGTTACAGGATGTGGCTCTTACGTTTGTTATCGGTGCGAGCGGCGGTTTAATCGGAGTGGTTTCTCTTCGCCCGATTATGCACGCCGTTCGCATTGCTTTTTCGTGGCAGGATTATCGCCACATGAGCTTTTTGGAGCTTGCCGACTACGCAACCGGCGAACTTGTTTTCTACGGCGGGCTTTTGGGCGGAATTTTGGCCATTGTTTTGTTTTGCCGCAAATTTGAAATCGACTTGGTTCACATATTTGATATTTTCGCGCCCGCTGTCGCGCTTGCTCACGCAATCGGCAGAGCGGGCTGTTTTTTTGCCGGCTGCTGCTTCGGAATGCGCGTTGAAGCGGGGCATCCGTTGGAGTTTATGGCGGTGATTTATCCGGATGCTTCGCTTGCTGCGCCGTCGGGTGTGCCGCTTTTGCCGACGCAACTCATGGAAACCGGATTTTTGCTTGTGTTGTGCGCGGTTGCGGTATTTTTATTTTTGCGCGCCAAACGCGATGCCGGGGATACATCCGGCTTGCCGCACGTTCCCTCAAAGCCGGATTCGAAGCCGGAAACAGTGTCGTTGACTTCGGAGGCTGAGGACACATGCGATTTGCCGCCTGAATCGTTTTTCAGTGCATTCAAAAAGCGCGGTTTGCCGTCCGCGCTTTATCTGTTTGCGTATCCGATTTGGCGATTCTTTCTTGAATTTTTTCGCGCAGATGCCGCGCGCGGGAGATACGGTCCGTTTACGACGTCGCAATATATTTCAATCGGGTTGGTGATTTTCGCGATTGTTTACGTATACCAAGTGCATAAAACATTTACCGACGACAAGCCGGAAAATCGGCGGCATTAAGCCGTTTTTCGGCGACAGAGGAGGTTAATGTTTTAGGGCGTGTTCCCACTACTCCAATGGCACGCTTTTTGGTCAATTTTCCGCCACTCTTCGTCAGTTTTTCCTTGCTTGCCTCTGGCAAGCCGCGTCAAAACTTCCTCGATTGGCGAAAAATTGCCTCAAAAATCGTACCATTTCCGTAGTGGGAACACGCCTTGGCACTTTGGTTGCGGTTTTATGTCGAAAGCAGAAACAGCCGGTGCAAAGCGCGGGTGCAAATCAGATAGAATAATTTTTTTTCGCGCTCGGTTTGCGGCGGGCTGTATGCGGGGCAAATTACCGCGTCAAATTCGAGTCCTTTTGCAAACGCCGCCGCCATAACCATTACTCCGGCGGAAAAATTTTGCGCATCGGCATTTATAAATTTCAGCGGACGCGGCGTATTCCCTTTGGGGAATATTTTTTTTATTTCGGCGAAAAATTTTTTTGCCTCGCCGATTGTGGGAAGTAAAATTCCGACGGTGTTGAACTCGTCGGGCAGAGTTTGGAGTGTTTCAAGTGCGTATCGCGCTTTTTGCGCGTCGGCAGATTCTGCACGGCTTCGAGAGAATGTGTCGCCGCTGTTGCTTGCCCCCGGCGTCGTGTCGCTGCCGTCACGTGTCCCCGGCGTCAAAGAAGGAGGTTCGCCGTGGCGAAGAAACGAGGCGTCGCTGTTCGCGCCCAAAATTTCTGCGGCGAAATTCATTATTTCATACGTCGAGCGGTAACTTTTTGTAAGCGCGAAAACTTCCGCCTTGGGATAGAGCGATTTCAGCGCGTCCGTTGAGGTGATATTTATTTCGGGAAAAAGAGCCTGATTTGCGTCGGCCAAAATCGTAAAATTGCTTGCCGGATAAAGTTTGCGCAAAATGCGATGCTGCAAAATGCCCATATCCTGCGCTTCGTCGATTAAAATGTGCTTGACCGTTTTGTCGGCGGGGATACGCCCGGTGAGAATGTCGATGTAAAACAGCGCGAGCGCGTCTTCGAAAAAAATTTTTTCCATGCGAAGCGCGTCGCGAACTTCCCCGAACGGCAGGGCGTATTCCCGCGATTTGCGACGCAAAAATTTTTCGTAAATTTTGATTGCCGGCGGAAACGAACGGTTTCGAATGTCCGCCATAGCGATATTTTTTTCTTCCTCGAATTTTGCGCGAATTTCGCCGTCGGAAAAATTATCGTCGTGAATATCGTTAAAAAAGTCGGTAATTTTGCGATTGTTTGCAGTAAAATATTCGGTAAACGCGCGGTTTACATATGACATAACGCGCTCGGTTTTGAGCGCGAGATTGCCCTGCGTTGTGCGGTCTTGGTACAACGATTGCAGCCGCGCCGCGTCGCACAGGTGGTCGTTTACGAATTTTACATCCTCAAAGGTCGGCTCGTAAGACGAAATTTGCGCTTCCAATGCGTCCGAAAATTCCGCAGAAAATTTTTTTTCGAGCCACGCTGCGCGAGAATCGAGACGTTCAATCATTTCGTACTGCCCGTGAAAGCGTTTGTGCCGCCCGACGGTTTCAAGCAGCGTTGCGAAATCGAGCGTTTGCACGTCTTCTTCGCCGAGTTCGGGAATAATTCCGGCGATATACGACGAAAAAATCGCACCCGGCGAAAAAATACGCACCCTTGCCGAACTCAGCGAATTTCTGTGGCGATACAAAAGATAGGCAAGCCGGTGCAGCCCCACCGAAGTTTTGCCGCTTCCTGCCGGTCCGTGTACCAAAATATCGCCGGCTTCGGCGCGAATTGCGCGATTTTGGTCGGCCTGAATGGTGTTGATAATCGTTTTGATATGCGCTTCGGAAGTTTTCGAAAGTTCGAGGCGCAAAATATCATCCTCGATGGCGATGTCGTTGTCGAAAAGGTAGAGCAGCTCGCCCTTTTCGATTTGATACTGCCGCTTCAGCAGAATTTCGCCGGCAATCACCGCGCCGGTGTTCGGCACGGAAAATTGCGCCGCGCCCGTTCCGAAGTCGTAATACAGGCTTGAAATCGGCGCGCGCCAATCGTACACATGAAACACGTGTGCCTTCTCGTCGAAAAGCGAGTGTCGCCCGATATAAATTTCCTCGCGTTCCTCGCCGGTTTCCGCAAAGTCGATTCGCGCAAAGTACGGCGAATCAAGCATTTTGCCCAATTTTTTAATTTCTTCGCTTGACTTTACATATTGAGTTTCGTGACGCGCGACTTCTTCGGCGAAAATCGTTAAATCCGCAACGTCATCAAAATCGCGCAAGACGATTCTCGCCTCGCGCCACATTTCCTTGCGAACTTCAAGCACGCCGGTGCGCTTTTCGGCCAACCCTTCGCCCAGCGTTGCCATTTTCGCAAGTATATTTTCTTTCACAAAATTTAATTTATCTTCTTCCATAGCAAAAAACCCTCCGCTGAATGTGTAGACTCACGGAAGTCTAACATATTCAGCGGAGGGTTTCATGTTTTTTGCGTAACAAATTTCGACTACTTCTGCCGCGTCCACAGCATTTCCAGTGCGTTCACAATGGGGGCGGGCATTTTGATTCCCATTTTACCCATGTTTTCTAATATGCTGATTAGCTCGTTCAGGCAGAACGCTACAATCACGGCGTCGCGAGTAAGACTTCCCGTATCCAAAATCGCGTCGAGATACACCGCAACAACGATTAACAGCAGGCAGCAGCCTTTTTTAATCAGCCCCTTGAAGCCGGCGCGGCTTGTAAGTCGGCCGGTTTCGGTTTTGTCCGAGCACTTGAACACAACCGCCGATGTTATGCCCGTAATCATGTCGATTGCCATAAAAATCAGGAGCGTTTGCAAAAGCATATCGAAGCCGCCGAACAAGTGTGAAGCCGCGCTTGCAGCAAATCCGGTTGCGGTAATCGCTGCTCCTCTGATGAAATTATTCATTTTCTCACCTCCTTTCCGAGACGAGGTGATTATATTGCGTACGCGCTGCGCTGATATCCGGAACGATTCCAGGAAAAATTCCTGGAAAAATTCCAAAAAAAATTCTCAGAAGCTGTTTTCATAACGCGGCAACGCAAGTGCGTTCGTGACAATACATAATCGACGGGACGCTTCTTAGATTTGATTTACGATACCAAAACACGCACAGGCGGTCGTGAGAACATAAAAAATGCTTCCGAGAAAATATCTCGGAAGCATTTTTATTCTGTTCGGTGAGGGACTTGAACCCGCGACTTCCACCACGTCAAGGTGGCACTCTACCAGCTGAGTTAACCGAACAAGCCTTACATATGCAGTTTAACCTTTTTTTCCCGAGCTGTAAAGAGGAAAAAAGCAAAACGCCCTTGAGAACCGAAAAGGCTTCTCAAGGGCATTCGTGCCGATATTTTTTAAATTGCGTGGTGTGCAAATGCTACAACTGCCGCAGTGGGAATTACAACAACCGCGCCGAGCGGGTTGCCCCAAAATCCGCCTTGGTCGTTGTTTGCGCCCATGGGGCCGAAATCGTTTGTGCAAGAGCTGCCAATCGGGCATGACGACGGTATCAAAGTCATGCGTAGTGATAACCCGAAAAAACGGCACCGGAGTTATTTCAAAAAAATGTAAAATCATATGTAATATAAAAATTTTCTTGAGTTTCCCGATTAGGCAGACAAGCAGCCGGGCAAAATCAGCCGACGGCGACACATAATCATCCTTGACCCCCGAGGTGGAACAGAGTTGTCAACCCACAAAATCTCGCTTCAAGCTAAAACGAAATTTAATCTGAAAACGGAGCTGATAAAATGTTTGGAACATGCCGGCACGACAAAAGCGAAGAATGGTGGCGCGAAAGACGCAAGACAGCGGAGCGACGCAGAGAGCTTCGCGAAGACCTTGATGAATATTGCAAAATGCATCGCGCAGAAACAAAAAATGCCCTTACAGTGTTAGAATATGTAATGCCGATTTTGCGCAACTATCATTTGCCGAGCGAAACACACGAGGGCGGCCGCAGAATTGCAAAAACCGCACCTGCGGAATCAGCAAACTCAAACGCAGAAGCAAAGTGAGGGATTTTATTTATGCTTTCAAAAATTATCTGCAAAAAGCACTGTGTCAGCTGCTCCAAACTCACCCAAGAAAATGAACATCTTAAAAATGAAATCCAAGAAATTGAAAAAAAAATCTTTAAACAAAAGAAAACCATCTCGCGCCTTGAAAGGTTTTACAACGGCATTGAAAAACTCGCTGAGTCCGACGTACCCTATAAATACCAAGCATACAGGCGCATAATCGAAAACAATAAAGCCGAGCTGTACTTATGTTTAAAAAAATTCGAGGAAATGTATGATTTAAGGAAAATTTATAAGTTCAACCTTGTAATGTACGATGTATACTGTGCAAAAGAAGTATGCAAAGCGCAAGTTTCAGCCGATTATGATTCCGGACAAATGGAGCTTGTCGCGATTGATACGGAAAAAGAATATTGGAGACGCGGAATTGCGTCATTTCTCCTGAAAAATCTCAAAGAATACTGCCGCCTCAATTCTTATACCAGGATTTATGGGAAACTTTATGCCGATACGCCGGCAGAACTCAAAAACCTGAGAAAATTTTACGAAAAAAACGGTTTCACATGTACCGAAAATGACTTTTTCTGCGAAAACTTCGTCTCAAAATGAAACCAAATTTTTAAATTTCAAGCCTGTCGCAGAGTGATAGGCTTATTTTATTTTGCCGGAAAATTGTGAAAAGTCGCCGAAGGCGAGACAAAAGGGGATGCTGATATGCTCGGAAGGTGCAAGGAACTGCGCCGCGAAAATGACGCGCTTCAAAACAGACTTGCAGAACTCAAAGATGAACATTTTGTAAACATGGACATAGTTGAGCGATATTCAGAAAAAATTTGCGCCATGTCAGAATATATTATGCCGATTGTAAGAAATTATCGTTTGTCAGACGAAGTTTACAGCGGACTTAAAAATCTTAAAATGGTTGACGCATCATACGACAGCATATTTGAGAGAAACAGGATTCAATTGGAGAAGAGGGAGAGCGAAATTCCGAAAAGCATCGCAGACTTAATTTCAAATTGAGAAAAGGATGGTCTTACCGGCAAACAAAAAGCACGACGGTTGGCGGTATCAAGTTGTTATTGTCATACGCGACAACGGCAGCGAAGAATATTCCTTTTGCGAAATATATTTGGACAAAGACGGAAAACTCAAGGGTTGGACAGAAAATTTGCACATCGCTGCCGTGGGTAACGACCTCGACGACCTTATTGGCAGCCTTGAACTGATGATTTCGGATGCAAGGCAGTGGAAACCTGTATTAGCTGAAGATTTAAAACTTGGAATGGTTTTTGAAAAGGCAGACAACTTCGTCTCAATGTGAGACGAAGTTGAAGCACATTCAAGCCTGTCACGACGACAGGCTTGTTTTATTTTAACGGGAGAGGCTGAGGGCATGTTTGGAAGATGCTCGAAATTACGGCGTGAAAATGACACTTTGAGAAAACGGTCGAGCGAACTCGTAGCGGAACATCACGAAAATGAAGAAAAAATCACCCGACAAACAGAAAATATCCGTGCGATGTTGAAATATGTACTGCCGATAGTGAGAAATTACAATTTGCCGCGCGAAATTCGCGATGAATTGCGAAAACTTGAAAATGTGAAAATATCCTATGGCGGAATGAATGAAGATTATCCGGAAAATAAAAAGTTTGACGACAGGAGCTGAAAAAATGTCAAAGCACAGCGTAATCATAGCCGAAAAGCCCTCCGTCGCCCGCTCAATCGGTACGGTACTCGGCGCGAAAACAAAAAAAGACGGCTACTACGAAGGCAACGGTTACATCGTTTCATGGTGCATCGGACACCTTTTGGGGCTTGCGCCGCCGGAAGCATATGACGAAAAATACGCAAAATGGCGCATCGCCGATTTGCCGATTCTGCCCGAAACCTACCAATACACCCCGAACGACGCAACAAAAAAGCAGCTCGTCGTTTTAAAAGGGCTGCTCAACCGCGCCGACGTAAGCGAAGTCATAAACGCTTGCGACGCCGGGCGCGAGGGTGAGCTGATTTTCCGCCTCGTTTACGAACATTGCAAATGCAAAAAGCCGCTGAAACGCTTGTGGATTTCGTCCCTTGAAGAATCGGCAATCGCCGACGGCTTTAAAAATCTTCGTGCCGGTCGCGATTACGATAACCTGCACCAAGCCGCCGTTTGCCGCCAAAACGCGGACTGGGCGGTCGGAATGAACTGCTCGCGCCTGTTTTCGTGCCTTTACAACGGAAATTTGAGCATCGGACGGGTTCAAACGCCGACCCTCGCAATGATTGTCGCGCGCGAATTAAAAATAAAAAATTTCGTAAAAGAGCCGTTTTACATCGTTGAAATTTCCGGCGAAGGACTCGTTGCGGCGCGGGAAAAATTGACCGACGCAACACTTGCGGAGCAAATTCGCCAAAAATGCGACGGTCAAATCGCCACGATAAAATCTGTCACGCGCGAGAAAAAAACAAGCGCGCCGCAAAAGTTGTACGATTTAACCACGCTTCAACGCGAGGCAAACAGGCATTTCGGCTGCACCGCCGCCGACACATTAAAAGCCGCGCAAAATTTGTACGAGCAAAAGCTCATCACATATCCGCGCACGGACAGCCGATTTATCACGGAAGACATGGCAGCGGGCATCCCGGCGTTGGTAAATATGTCGGCGGAAATTTTGCCGTTTGACGCGCCGGTGTCCGACGGCCTGAACGAGCGCATCCGCGCCGTCGTGAAAAATGCGGGCGTAACCGACCACCACGCAATTATCCCCACGCCCACTGCGAACACAGTAAATATCGCATCTTTGCCCGCGCCGGAGCGAAATATTTTGCTTATGGTATGTACGCGACTTGTTTCGGCGACGGCAGAAAAACACGTTTACGACGAAACGGTCATCACCGTCGAATGCCAAGACGAACTCTTCACCGCCAAGGGCAAAACCGTGGTAACGGACGGTTGGAAAGCTGTCGAACGTGCATTTTCTCAAAGTTGCGGCAAAAAGAAAGCCGAAAAAGACGATGAAACCACGCTTCCGAGCATGACAGAAGGACAACAGTTCACTGCTGCGGCAACAACACGCGAAGGCTTCACCTCGCCGCCGCCGCATTTTACGGAAGACCTTCTGCTCAAAGCTATGGAAACAGCGGGCAAGGATGATATGCCGGACGATGTAGGATGCATAGGCGAGCAGGACGCGCAGCGTCCGACCAGCCCCGAGCGCAAGGGCATCGGCACACCCGCAACCCGCGCCGACTGCATCGAAAAGCTGATTTTACGGGCATATATCACGCGTGACGGCAAAAAAATTCTGCCCACGGAAAAGGGCTTCGGCTTAATCGCCGTTCTGCCCGACGACGACCCGATTAAAAAACCGCTCCTTACCGCCGAATGGGAGCAAAAGCTGAAAAAAGTCGAGTCCGGCGAAACGGATGCGGCGGCGTTCATGCAATCCACGGAAGCATATGTAAGGGCATTCATTGCCGCCAACAGCACAGCCAAAGCCGGCGGCGCGGCGTTAGCGTCTCCCGCATCCGCGAGCGCGGCGAAGGAAGAAATCGGGAAATGTCCGTGGTGCAGCGGCAATGTTTACGAAAACAAAGCTGCTTTTTCTTGTGACGGCGATTGTTCTTTTGTCCTTTGGAAAGAAAACAAATATTACGCGCCGCTGAAAAACAAAAAACTTACCGCTGCGAATGCCAAGGCTCTTATAACCAAAGGCAAAGTTTTAATGAAGGACTTGCTCGCAAAGGACGGCAAGAAAACATACGATGCGTTTATCGTCCTTGGCGACAGCACCGATGACAACGGCAAACGTACAACGAAATTTCAACTGGAGTTTCCGCAAAAATAAAAAACGCACCAACTTCGTCTCATCGTGAGACGAAGTTAATAATGAAAACCGAGCCGAAAAGCTCGGTTTTTTATTTGCATCAACGCAGGAGGGACTGCAAAAATCGCGTCGATAAAAAAAGGAGGAATAATATGTTTAATTTCATAACACCCTGCAAATGCACCGAAACACGAAAGAGCAAACCGAATTACGAATGCAACTGCAACAGGGAAATCATGTACGGCAAAATTGTTGCAATGGTAATGTGCGCTCTTATCTTAATAACGCTCGCGCTCAACAGTTTTGCAATTGTCCCGGCGGGACACACAGGCGTTCGCATAACAATGGGGCGAGTTTCCGAAACTGTTGTAAGCGAAGGAATAACGGCACGAGTTCCGTTCGTGCAACGCATTATCAGAATTGACAATCGCATACAGGGAATGACGTTCACAACGGAGGCTGTTACGAACGATTTGCAGGCGATTACAATGACATATGTAGTAAATTATTCATTAAGCCCGCATGTGTCGGCGACGATATTCCGAACAGTCGGGACAAATTATCAAGAGATTATCGTTCGTCCCGTCGTAGAGGAAACCATCAAAGATATTACGTCGAGATACCCCATTGAGCAATTGATAACCGAACGAGCAAGAGTAAGCGCGGACATTACGAATGCATTACAGCGAGAACTCGGCGAGCGCGGACTGACTTTCGAAAGATTTAACATTGCAGATTTTGAATTCAGTCGCGAGTTCAGCTCGGCAATCGAAGCAGTAAGAATTGCAGAGCAAAGTGCGCTTCGTGCAGAGCAGGACTTGGAGCGAACACGTCACGAAGCTCAAGCACAGGTAATTCAAGCCGAAAACGAAGCACTTGCAAGAATTGAACGCGCCACAGCAGAAGCACGGCAAACGGTAATTCAAGCAGAAGCATCGGCAGAGCAGACACTGATTCGCGCACAAGCACAAGCAGAGGCGGACATTCTGCTTGCTGAGGCGCAAGCGCAAGTATTAAGGCTGCAAGCACAGGAACTGACTGACGAGAACCTGTTAGCCCTTTGGATTCAAGCATGGAACGGTATCTTGCCGAGCGTTCTTCTCGAAGGCGACGGCGGCGGGGTAATCCTCAATATTCCGGGACAGTGAGCGGATTGAGAAAGTTCACTATCGGACGGCGTCCCTGCATAAAAAGCATTCAACAAGAAGAGGTGTCTTCGCCGCAATGAAAAATCATAGCGAGGTTTGCTCACGACCGGAAATCTTATATCTCAAGAAAAAAACTGTTAATTCAGCGTCCGTTGTACTTGGGGTATCGGGCGGAGGACGCAGGATAAACGTGAAGGCATCAGAGCATGACAGTGTTATACATCGAAATGCCGTGGAAAGTACGAAAAGGAGTATAGCAACGCGCACCAACTTCGTCTCAATGTGAAACGAAGTTAAAATTGAAAACCGAGCTGAAAAAGCTCGGTTTTTTCAATGCCGGAAAACTGCTGCAACATGGGGAAATATTAAAGCGGAGAAGCCACTTTGCCCTATACACCAATAAATACGTGACTGCGAAAAATCGCGCAAAGAAAAGAGGTGGTGCATAAATGATTCAAAAAATCGAATATTTAGTGACTCGAAAAATTGATTGTTTAAGCAATAAAACAATCGTTTGTTCAATGGTCGGGTATTTGATTTTGTACTCTGTAACCGGATTTGTTGCGTTCATTCATGGTGGATTATTTGGGTATGCGCATGATTTGACAACGCTGTCAATTGTGGCGGCAATGGTAGTGGCTTCTGTTCTCTTGTATGAAAACAGTTTAGACCCGACGTTTGACAGTGCGCGTCGTCAAAAGCATTATTTCGCTCATTTTGCTCTGTTCGGTTATTGCTTTACAGTACCTGTGACAATATACTTGTTTTGGGTGACGGGAGCTATGGAAATTGCTTTGCAAGTGTTCGCCGATAATGCCGGAGCAGCGGTAACAACGGTTACATCTGTCGGAGTATTGGCAGGATTTTTAATAAGCAGCGTTGCGAGATATAATCAAGCACAACGATACGGTATTCCGTTTAAACTGACTCACGGGGGACTGTCCGAACCTGTTTCTCTTATGGTTGAGCTTTTAGCGATGGTTGCGGCGGGACTTGTCGCCCCCTTTGTGATAGCCGTAATGTCGATTGGTATAGCATTAAGCGGCATACTTACAGCATTGTTCGTAATTTTGGGAATGGGGAGCTTGCTTAATTTTTATGCAAGCAACAGCAGAAAACCTAAGATGTTTAAAGACAACCGAGGTCGTGTTATTATTTTTTTATGTTGCGTAATAGCTGTAATCGCTGCATTCACTTGGTTATCATTTGCCGAACCCGGAGTCGGAAAGGTTTTAGGTATAAATGTTGCCAACTTTATAGCCTACTTAATTATTGGTGCGTATGCGATAACAATCCTTATTTCCGCGCCCATATTGGTTGTAAGCAAGCTCTCAGGCGAAGAAGGGAAATACAAAGCAACAGCAAAAATATCCGGAACGCATTATTTTATTGCAATGCGACATACATCAACTTTATGGATTTGCATACCCTGTAAGTTGTCGCAGAAAAAAATTAAACTGATTCCGGGAGATATGGTTATCAAGGCGTTGGACAAAATCAACTCTATCCAAACATCGTCGCGCAAAGTAATTCCGATAACCGCCGCTCCGAAGCCGCCGCCGGTTCATGGCAGGGCTTGAAAAACGCGATGAACAACACGAAAAATTTATGAAATCAATGTTGACGTCAAAACAAAGAAGCCGTACCGCTCACGAGGGCGAAGATATTAACTTCGTCTCAACGTGAGACGAAGTTAATATTTAAAACCGAGCCGAAAAGCTCGGTTTTTTAAATGTTATGCCTTTTTGTTCACCGGGAAACTGAATAAAAAAGGGGAGATGCGCAGTGCTGTACCGCGAGTCGGCATATCAACTGCACTTTGAGCTTTAATCGGGAGATGATACAATGCAAGAAAACAGAACAGACACAATCACAATCGCGGAATGCATAGAAAAAGCATTTGCATTGTTGCTTAATAGGTGTTTAGTCCCATGTTATAATGGTGCAAATGAATTGCCAAAGGAGAACAAAAAACTATGGGACAAATATTACACGGATGCGCCAAAACGACAGAGGCAACCCGCAGAGCAATACAAA
>WQVC01000050.1 GCA_009781765.1 Defluviitaleaceae bacterium
GATTTCGGCGGAAGAAAAAAATATTTCTCAACAACTTAAAGATGTTGGGAAAATATGCCGCTAAATATATTAGGTACATTTCTACACATAGCGACAAACAAATTTTACTTAAAAGGAGCGTTCAGACATGAAAAGAAGTATTTTGCGTACCATTGCCCTTTCGTTAGCCGCGTTGATGGTATTTACAACAGTGGTTGCGGCTGTGCCGGACAACCTTTATGCGGCGCAGAACAGCGACTTGCACAACGCCCGCGCAGAAGCCGGCAATCCGCAGGTTTCCCGCGCAATCGGGATTACGCCGGCGGCAACTTCAAGCCCCGGGTGCTTTAACCTTCAGCTATCCGCGAGGAAACAATGGTTTTGAATATAGTTATTACCCATCCCACGGAAGTACGCATCATTTCGGCGTTGAGTTTTCCGCAAACGTCGCCTACAGCGACATTGTGTTTCAGTGGTTTCGCAATGGAGAGGCATTCGGAGAACCGATTCGTCGCGCAAACGTTACAAGCCCCGCACACAGAGTTACACTCACCCTCCGCAACGTGAACGAGGCGGAACACGGCGGCGCGTGGCATTTAGTCGCGATGACCTACATAAACGGCGTACCGACCTTCACGGACAGAACAAGCAGAAATTCTTACTTGTGGGTGCGTCAACCTTCCGGCGGTGGTGGTGGCGGAGGCAATAACAACGGCGGAGGCGGTAGCAGCGGCGGAGGCAATCGTCCGGGCGGAGGCGGTAATCAACCCGGAGGCGGTAACGGCAACGACGGCAGCCCCGGCAATGGTGACGGAAGTGACGGTGATGACGGCAGTGGTAATGATACCGGCGGCAACGGAAACGAACCCACACCTTCCCCGACACCGCGCCCGCCCGCAATCCACGGCATCGAGTTTGAACAAGCGTTTGCCGACGACTTATCCGGCCTAATCCCGCCCGTTATCAATAACGTTGACGTCGAGGTTTTGGACTTCATCCGAGGCATCTACCGCATAACAATGCGTGTGGAATACTGCACCCTTGACCCTCGCGCAACAGCCCCCTTCTTCTTTGGTCGGCAATGGAGGGAGCGTTTACCGACATTATCGACTACCGCCCGGATTACGCTGTTTTCACGTTTTCCGCCGACCCCGGAACGGATAACCGTGATGTATACTTACTTCTCGGAGTTGGTGACGGCTTAGGGCAAGCGGGGCGATTGGCGGTTGTATTAAAAGGAAACGACATGCGGGACGAGCTGTACGCGCTTATAAACGAGACGCATTTTGTCGCGCCGGCATCGGCTCACGCTCATTTCACGGACATAATACCGAATGCCGCCGCAATTGCACCCGCCGGAAACACTTTCGTTCCCGACGCGGTAATAAATGCGGCAGCAAGCGCACTTGCAAACCCCGCCGGAGTAAACATCGCCTTTGCGTCGGACACTTCCGGCGCAATGAACGCAATCGACCCGGAAAGAATAATTCCGCAAACGCTTGCCGAATTGCCCGCGCTTGCACCCGGCGGAACAAATTTTTCGGTTATTAACAGCAATATGGTTTTTCCGCTTGCAGATGCGGCAAGTGCATCCGAAACTTTATTGCGAACCCCGCAATACAGCGGCGAAGCTAACCTTTCGCGATTATTGGCACGTGCCGCAGGAACGCTTTCCGGCGGAAGCCGGCACGGCGTAATTGTGTTTTCCGTAAGTTCGTGGGACAATGCATTGGTCGAGCAGGCGCAAACACTGGAGCGTCAGGGCGTTACCGTTATTTTGATTGTGCATGAGCCGGATAATGCCGCCGCCGCGCGGTTAAGAGCCGCGCATCCGCATTCAATTGCCTACGCGAATGCTTCGGAACTGCCGGGGCTTTTGGGGCAGATTCCGCTGTTTGTGCCGCGTTCTTTCACGCCCTTTTCGGCGGCGGCGGACGGTTCTTTTCCCGATGTTCCGCAAGGACGCAGTTCGTATTACTATATTCGGGACTTATCAATGCGCAGTGTGGTATCGGGCTTTCCGGACGGAAACTTTAAACCGGATGAACCCGTTACTGTAGCGGAGTTTCTTGCAATGGCGATTAGAATTGCGGGGCTTACCCATATCATTCCGGACAGCGGAATGGCTTGCGATGTAAACTGGGCGCATGACATCATTCAATTTGCGATATATCACGGACTTGGGGATTATGTAAACTTGGGCGACCCGCAAGCAGACAATATTACAAACGAAGCTGCTTTTCGCATTTTGAACCGGCTTTTAAATTATCGCGGAGGTACGGCGTGGAATCGCGTAAGAGATTCGGAGCTGATAGCGCATCCCGAACGTGATATGGACTTTAATGATTTAGGCGACCTTACTGTTTCGCAGGGTGTAGTACAAACATTATGGCGGTACGGTATTGCGGTGGGCTGCAACAACGGAAATTTAAGCCCGCAAGAAATCCTTAACCGGTATCAGGCCGCTACAATGTTATTTCATGCTGCTACGCCGCCGGGGTCGATATTGGATGGAATAAGACATTACGTGTCGAACTTGGGTGTAGGTTTCAGGACGTTTGACCTCAGCACGGGCGTTGAGTCCGACGTTGAGGCAAATGAAATAGGGGCATATGCATTCAGAATTTGGATTACAGAGCCGGGACACTATACTTTTACCGTTTCAAGCGAAAGACCCTTAATCCCTCCGTTTCATTTTGCTCCGATTTTATTTGAAACCGCGTGGGACGGCAGCCGGAGGCAATTTCCTCAAATCTATCAAATGCCTCGACAGGTAGCCGGCAGACCGGGGTATTTTCAGTTGCAACATCACTTTGAGGCAAATACGCTGATTGTTATAGCTGTAGCCGGCGGTATGGGGCAAGAGTTTAATTTAAGGGTTGACCCGGCTGTTGTTTGGCCGGCACCCACACACAATTTCGTAAACCGGTCTGTATTCGGGTATCGTTGGAGTCGCAGGACAGAAAATGGAGTCTTCGTCCGTGACGAAGACGGTAACTATATTTATGACCTGAGACTGCATAGCGGTGTAGATGTCCCTATGTCTGTAGGAACACCCGTTTATGCGATAATGGATGGGACAGTGAGGCGTGCCTATTGGGTGTCCGGCGGCGGTGAAACCGTTTTTATCGAACATGACAACAATTACAGGACGCATTATCTGCATCTTGACAGGAATAGTTATTTGGTTGCAGTTGACCAACGTGTTGTAGCCGGACAGCAGATAGCATATTCAGGAAGAACGGGCGCAGTTATAGGGGATGGGCATTTGCATTTCGAAGTTCGAAATCATAATAACGTTCCGATTAACCCGATAAATCGCTATCATGTGAATGAGCAAGACCGTCCCGCACATTTAAGAAGGGCAGTAAATGAAAATCCCTTTTTTATTCTCGTAGATAATGACGACAACATTGTAAACTTGCGCATATCCGCAAGTGGTCATCCGGTGCGCAATAGTGACAATGTTCTTCTTTGCGTAGACGGTAATCCTGTACCGTATTATCGATACGTATTTAACCCGGATTTTTGCTCGCCGCAGTTTTGGTCTATTGTTCCCGGATACAGATGCCCTTGTTCACGATAGGAGGAGTTAAAATGAAAAGAATTATTATAGAACTTACTTGCGTCACTTTGCTTGCAATGATTGCGTCAATATACGTACTCCCCGCAGTAACCGCTTACGCCATGAATCCGCGAGTGAGAGCTGATGGTACGTTCATACAGCATCCCGCTAATGCTCCGTTGCCTGTAATTATTGACGGTCGCGCTTTTGTGTCGCTTAATACCATGGAGGCAATCGGTTTCGACGTGACGCGGCAACCGGCGTCGGCTAACCAAGTCACGCTTTCACGGCAAGGCGTTGAAATTGTTGTTACAATCGGCAGCGATACAATGCTTGTCAACGGAGATGCGGTTTCGTTGGATACGCCGGCTCAAATTATAAACGGTTATATGATGATTCCGGTACGTACTGTTGCCGAGGCCGCCGATTTAGAGGTTTATTGGGACGGCTCAAATAATATTGTACACATTTTTGAGCCGTTTTCCGTTGATTATTGGCCGCAACATTTGCCGCGTCATATTCCGGGGTCAGTTACTCTTATGCCTGACCCTGAAAATTGGTTGCTCTCGTACTTCCCGGCAAGACTGCGATTTGCCTATTTCGCTACTCCGCTCAGCATTATTCGCTTGGTTGAGAACCGGGATGCGGTAACTGAATGGTTTGAATATAGAGACAACAAACAAGAAGCAGGAGAACTCGTCGAGGGTATGCCTTTAATGCACTTCGTTCAGCATTTTAATATCCCTCGGGAAGACTTTGATGCGGCAGTAGAAGAACTGCGCAGAATCAGAACGGCAGCGGGGCTTGACTTATCGGACGAGTTGCACGAACTCCCTAACGCCGATATAATTTTCTCTTTTGACAACAACATCATCCGTTATTTTTACCGCCGCGAGTAGTTTTGAAGCCTAAGTAAACAAAAGGCTGTGAATTTTAAACCGAGCAATCAATCAAAAAAAGCAAGCCACCGGGACACACCCTTCGGCTTGCTTTTTTAGATTCAGCATTTTAACATCTCACGGGAAGATTTTGATGCCGCGACAGGTAAGCCATGATGATATTGATTGGAATTAACCATAATTTGCAGTTTTTAAAATACCGTGCTAAACTATGTACGAAACAAAAAACCATAACGGCTGTGAGGGTGATACCAACACCCAAACAGCGAACACAGGGGATTTAACCCATCACCTGCGCACAAGGCAAAACCTCCATTATGGCAGGCACAGTTTAACACGGCTCACCGGTTTGTTCAATTGAACTTCTGCGGGCGTCTTTTTCGGACGCTTCCGACCTCTCTCTTATGCAGGGTTTCGTTTCGCGACGCACCGGTTTTTGGTTTTTTCATGCAGAGCTTTGTGTTACTTTGTTTACTTGTCGGGGGCATGTCTCGGTTTGTATATGTTGAACCTTACATATCAAGCTCGCAGGTGATGGCAGATTTTTTGCCGTCCCTGCGGGCTTTTTTGTTTCCGCGGACGGCGGGCGCATCAGTCCACAGTGCGTCCCGTCTCCGTGTAATTTTTCTCCTCGGGAGTGATTTTTATAACAATAAGAGCGATTACAGACGCAATATTAGAGAGTGTTGAAAAAAATTACGCTTTCGCATATGCCGCATCTCGGAAAATGACCTGAAGGGTGCGGGCAAAGGACGCCCGCCTTTGCCGTCATTTTCCTGCGATGCAGGCACAGCAATGGCGGGCGTTCTTTGCCCGTACCCTCAAGCTATTTTTCAACACTCTCTATCACTGCGCTTCGAAATATGCGAGCGCGTAAAAGAATTGCGCAAAGCGAACAACATGTCGATAAAAGACGTCGCAAAGCAAACGGGGGAAGGTACGTTTCATTGGAAAATGATTGAACTCGGAATCCGCAGCATTACAGCATACAACTGCCTGAGACTGCACGAGATTTTTAACGTGTCCATACAGTATCGCGAACGTACCTGAGAAGTCCGTTCAGCCTTCGTCGGAAAACGCGCTGAAGCCCGCGATTTCCCGCCTCGCCTTCACGGTTCTCAAGGTCGTTCGCTATACATCGTTACCGGGAAAGAGTTTGAAAAGAAGCCGGCTGATTTTTAGCCGCTCCTCTGCCTAACGGCTTCGTACATTAAAATACTGCCGGCAACGGCGGCGTTAAGCGATTCGGTTGCCGCCGTCATGGGCAAGCGAACGGTTGCGTCGGCGCGGGCAAGGGCGGCGGGCGAAACGCCGTGCGATTCGTTGCCCACAATCAAGCAAAAATCTTCGCGCAGGTTCAAATCATAGGGCAAAAAATCTCCGCGAGGATGAGCGGCGTAAATTTTTGTGCCGCGTTCTTTGAGCATGTCGAAAACAAAATCCGGTGCGTCTCCGGTACTCATAACGGGCATTCGAAGCACTGCGCCCGCCGATGCCCGAATCACCTTGGGCGAAAAAACATCGCAGCTTCCGTGCGTGAAAATCGCGCCGCCCGCGCCCGCCGCCGCCGCCGTTCGTATAAGCGTACCGACGTTTCCGGGGTCGTTCAAATTTTCGCCCGATAAAATAAATCCGTGCATGTCCGCCGCTGTGTAAAAATTTTTTTCGCACACCGCAATAACTCCCTGCGGCGTAACCGTATCCGCTAATTTGTTAAACAGGCTTGTGCGCACAACTTCGCATCGCGCTTTTTGCTCAAAACGTGATACATCGCCGGCGTAGTTTTGCGAAACAACATACAATCGCACACGATAATTTTCCGGAATCTCCGAAATAAATTTTTCTCCCTCAACGATAAAAAGACCGGCTTCGTCGCGGCCTTTTTTTGTTGCCAAGTCCTTTAAGTTGGGCAAAATGCTCCTCCTTGGTATAGCGGTTTGCGCTTCGGTACGGAAAATTTGCTATGCATTGTAAACGATGCGCTCAATGTCGTTTTCGGAAAAAGCACCCGAAAACAACCGGTCGCGCACCACAATGCATGTACGCAAATTTTCCGCATATTTTGGCAAACCGCAATATTACTCGAGAATAACCGCCGCGATAATTTCCGCCATTGCCGGCATTGCGTTTAATGCTTCCTGAAATGTGTTGTTTTGCGCGCCCACTTCGAGCAAAATACTCGCCGGAAGCATATGCAAACTGTACCGGAACGGCAACAAATATGCTCGGCGGGCAAAATCGGGATGAAGCTCGTTTGCGGCAAGCTGCAAATGAAGCGTGAACGCCAAATTTTCGCGCTGATACGGGTTGGGAAGCCAGTCGGCGGGCAAAATTTCGCCGGTACGATAGCGATATCTTCGCGAAAGCCCGTTCACGAACATAATTTGCGCGGCGCGTTCGCCGTTTATATATGTTACCAAGGGTGCGACATGCGGACCCACTCCGTCGCGATGCAAGTCGATGACCACCTGTATTGACGGGTTATCCGCCAAAATTTGACGAATAACCGGCTCCAACCGCTCATACGCGCCCTCCCTCATGGGAAGCCCGTCCAAAATATCAAATCGTTCCGTATGATGCAATACCTCTATACCGTAATCGCGCGATAAAATTTCCGCAAGCTCGCGCCCTGCGCCCATTACGCCGGTCATCGGGTCGTACGGGTCGGAATCGTAAAACATTTCACGCGAATGCGCATGAAAAATAAGCACCAACGGCCCCTCAACTGCGGTATCAATCACAAAATCTTTCGCCAAAAATTCGCGCACATTTATATCCGATTCAAACAAAATCGTGTTTCGGTCTGCCAAAAAAATATTTCTTGTGAGATAATTAAAGTCTTCGAGACGCAAAATGTGCGCCTCGCCGGGGGGAGTAAATTGCCGGCGCATAACCGGCATTTCAAGCCGCGTCGGAATAATCACCGATGCCGCATACACATTTTTTTCACGCGGCTCTGCAAATGACATGTTCTCGTTTAAAACCTTTTGCCCGTCGTCCGCAACCAAAAGAATTACTGCCCCGAATAACAACAGCATCGCCAATATTCCCCGCGCTTGTAATGCCCTTTTTTTGCTCACAGACTCGCCCCCCGGCTTGAATAGTAATGCGCTCACCGCGCGGCAATTGACGCCCCTCGTTCGCTTTTAACGCACTTTTTTTCAAGCGTGCGCTCACAATGAACGCACTTTATGAAGCGAACGGGGGCTGTGCCGCGCAAACGGTTCGCTCAATGTCGTTTTGCTTCGCAAAACAACCGGTCGCTCACCGCGCGGCAACTGACGCCCCTCGTTCGCTTTTAACGGTGCGTTCATTATTATATGCACAACGGAGGTTGGTTCATGTTCCATTTTTTGTTCAGCATAAATGTTGTTGCGCCGATATTTTTGCTTATCGGCTTGGGGTATTTGTTGCGGCGGACGGGATTTTTTTCGGACAAATTCGTTTCCGGCGGAAATAAATTTGTGTTTTACATATTGCTGCCGGTTACGCTTTGGCAGGGCGTTTTTTCAGCGGATTTTTCCGAAGTTGCGGGCGCGGGATTAGCGGCGTTTGCAATCGGCGCAACGGTTGTGTCGTTTGTCGGGGTGTGGGCAGGGGCGCGATTTTTTATTCGCGACAAGAAGGTGTTAGGGGTTTTCGTGCAGGGCGCGTTTCGTTCGAACATGGTTTTTGTGGGCGTGCCGCTTATGCGCAACCTCGCCGGCGACGACGGAGTTGCCGTTTTCGCGCTTATTGTCGCGCTTGTTATGCCGCTGTATAACATTTTTTCGATTTTGGTGCTGTCGGCGTGCGCCGGCTCGAATGAAAAAATGAAACTCAAAACCGTCGCGCTTACCATTGTGAAAAATCCGCTGATTATTGCAATCGCAGCCGGATTTCTTCTCTCATTTTTGAACTTCACTCCGCCGCAGGCGGTTTCGCAAACTTTAAGCGACATCGCCGGCATGGCGGGGCCGCTCGCGCTTGTTTGCCTCGGCGGCGGAATACGCGGATTTGAAGGCAAGTTGAAATACGCGATTTCTTCCGCCGTGTTAAAGGTGGTTGTTATGCCGATTTTATTTACGGCGGCAGCTTTTGCTTTTGGGTTTCGCGGAATCGACCTCGCGGCGTTTATGGTTTTGGGCGGAACATCGTCGGCAATCGCGGGGTACACAATGGCCGTTCAAATGGGCGGCGACGCAAGCACCGCCGCAAATATTATATTGTTTTCCACGCTTATTTCCGCTGTTACGCTGACGATTTTTATTTACGTACTGACGGCGTTGTGTTTGATTTAAAAAAAACCCTTGACAAGCCGGAAGTTAGGCTGTAGAATTTCCGTTGTTCGGGCGCATAGCTCAGCTGGGAGAGCGCCTGCCTTACAAGCAGGATGTCGGAGGTTCAAGTCCTTCTGCGCCCAATTTTCCGGCTAATTGTATCTTTGTGTTTTACAGCGCGCATGGCGCGTTTTTTTTCGGCGGGATAGCTCAGTTGGCTAGAGCAAGCGGTTCATACCCGCTAGGTCGCTGGTTCAAGTCCAGTTCCCGCTAGTACATTTACAGGCGGATGTCGCCGAAGTTTTTATCACCCGTGATGGCTTCTTTGCCGTCGCGGGTGGTTTTTTTTCGGGAAAATCATCCGAAAAAAAGACCGGTCGCTCGCCACAAGGCATTTACGGCGAGGCGTTATTCTGAACTCTTGATTCGCGTAATTCGTGAAAATATTTCCGAAAAGCACTTGACGCCGAAACAACGTTCGATTATATTATGTGCAAGCGAAGAGGCAAGGCCTCGACGCGGAACACACATAACGGAACAATGCCCGCACACCATGTATACAATCGCGCGACGGTGTCAGGGGCAGAGTTCCGGTTCGGACGTCCGAATTTTTAATGCTCAAAAACAAAAAATCAAGCCGCGACAGGCAGAATCGCCCCGGAGGGCCGTATCCGGGTTTCTGTTTGGCGTGGTTTTTTTTAATTGACACAAACGCAGGTTTTTCGTATACTTGCTAAAATGCGCTTTCGGCGTCAAATTTAACAGAGGTGGATTATGCAAATTTTATTTTACATTTTATTGGTGGTATTTTTGCTCGGATGCATCGCGCTTGTAGGCACAATTTTGCTGCAAAAAAAGCGCAGTGCCGGCGGAATGGGAAGCATCGCGGGCATGGGCAATGTTGCCGACACTTATTGGGACAAAAACAAAAGCCGCTCTGCCGAAGGCAAGCTCGAACTCGGCACAAAAGTAGGCGCGGCATTATTGGGCATCATGGCAATTGTATTGTGCCTTCCCATCTGGAACTGAATTCCCGAACAAACGACTCATCAGGCGCACCCGAAAATACGGTGCGCTTTTTTTGTTCCTGCGGATGAATCTCGGCAAAAATGTGGTATATTAGGTAAAATTGTTTGCGGAGGAGTGTTTGAAAATGTTGAAAAGGAAGTACATAGCCGGGCTTTTGGCTTGTTGTATGTTACTTGCAATGACCCCGGCTTCTGTTTTTGCATCGGCACAAGGATTCACAACGCAACCGATGGTTGCGACGGGGAGCGAACATGTATTAGCAATAAGAAGTGACGGCACGTTATGGGCGTGGGGGGCAAACGGAAACGGGTCGGTTTGGGTCGGCGGTACGCTCGGCGACGGAACTACCGAAAACCGTCATGCCCCTGTACGCATAGGCACGTATTCGGATTGGGTTTACGTTTCTGCGGGAGGCAGCCACTCTTTGGGCATAAGAGCCGACGGCAGCTTATGGGCGTGGGGGTGGAACACTCGCGGGCAACTTGGTGACGGCACAACCGCACACAGCCTCGTCCCTGTTCGGGTAGGCACGGACACCGATTGGGCAAGCGTATCAGCCGGAGGAAATGCTTTTTCTTTGGGAATCAAAACCGATGGCAGCTTGTGGGCTTGGGGACATAGCGGTAACCTCGGGCTCGGGCCGGATAGCCATCCTAACACAGCCATCCGCTACCCTACGCGCGTAGGTACTTATTCGGATTGGGTCAGAGTGTCTGCCGGACGTTCTTATTCATTGGGAATCAGAGCCGGCGGCAGCTTATGGGGTTGGGGCAGCGGCTCGCTTGGCGATGATACAATCGGAAGAGTCAGATACCCTATACGCATAGGCACGCATTCCGATTGGGTTAGCGTAACAACCGCCGCATATCATTCACTGGGAATCAGGGCTGACGGCAGCTTGTGGGGTTGGGGTCGAAATGTGAGTAATCCCCTTGGTAGCGGATGGCCTGACGGACTGCCTGCCCACGGCAGCCGCACTCCTGTACGTATAGGCACGTATTCGAACTGGGAAAGCGCAGTAGCGGCAGGCGCGCGTTCGCAGGGAATCAGAGATGACGGCAGCCTGTGGGGTTGGGGCGGTGTAAATGCCGGCGGTAATATCGGAAACGGCGCAAGGGGAGGCAGCCGCGTTCCTGTGCGCATAGGCACGTATTCGGATTGGGTCGGCATTTCAGCAGCAGGCGGCTATTCAATAGGAATCCGAGCCGACGGCAGCCTGTGGGCGTGGGGAGATAACCGGCATGGTCGGCTTGGCGACGGCACAACAACTCACAGTCAATATCCTGTACGGGTTCGCGGCGGCGAAACCGGAGAAATATTTTTTTACTTGTTCGACGGCGTACCGGCGGACAACAACAGGGTAACACTGCAATTTTATTGCAAGGTTGCGGGCGAACAAATCCCGATTGAAGTTTATTTCGACGGTTCTGCCTTTTCGGGCAACGCAACGGAGTACAATCGTGACTTGGCTGTTGTGTCTGCAATCCTCTCCGCTTCGGCTTATTGCCGGAACACCCTCCTGTATAATTTGAACAGGCTGGGTTTCAGCTATTTGTATTCATCGTTATATCTTGACCCGTTAAGATTGCACGATACCGTTTATATATTTGCGTATCATCAAGCCACGAGTACGGTGGCGGTAGTTATTCGAGGGACTGACAGCGGGATTGAGTGGATAAGTAATGTTACACGCGAAGGTTTCCACTCGGCGGGAAGAATTGTTATGTCGGATTTGCAACAAAACATCACAGGTCGCAATCCCGCCGGTGCTTTGCCGCCCGCCAATGTTTTGCAACCCGACAATATTTGGATTACCGGGCATAGCCGCGGTGCTGCGGTTGCAAGCTATTTAGGGCAAGCACTCAGCGTACCGGTCGGGCCGCCTTCCGAATTGCAGTTTCCCTCAAACAGAGTTTTTGTATATGGCTTCGGAGGCCCGCGCATTGCGGACTCGCCGAGAACTGCTCACGGAAATATTTTTAACTTCATTAACGAGGAAGACCCGCTTTCGCTTGTTGTACCGGGAAGACATAAATACGGCGAAACAATCAGCTTTTCCCTTCAAAGCAATCCCGGTGCGACACTTCTTTTTTCCGCTCTTACCGGAGAAACATATTTGAGGCACAATCCGTTCCATTCTCATTCAATGGCGGCTTATTTGGCCTACTTGCTTGCATCGGGCGGGGGTGAAGAGTTGCTCACTCAGCCGTCCTTCATTCACAGGAATCCTTCACTCCAAGGCATTGATATAGTGAATCAATTTGATTTGCGTCCCGTCGGCTAAGTGCATTGTGGTGAGCGACCGGTGTTTTTCGCAGAAAAACACATCGAGCGAACCGCTTACGATAGCGAACGCCGTTGAGAACCGAGAAGGCGAGGCGGGAAACGCGGGCTTCTGCGCGTTTTCCGCCGAAGCCTGAGCGGGCTTCTCAAGTGCGTTCGCGACAATGCATAGCCGGCGAGACGCTTCCTAATTTGATTCACTATAATCGGCTCGAACGGCAATGACGGAAGCCGTGGCTTAACCGCAGCTTCTCGGCGACACTGAAAATATAGTGAATCAAGCATCTTGCAGTCACCTCGAATGCGCTTTATAATTCATTCGAGGTGATTTTTTATGAAAATTGTTATCACAAACGACCATGCAGCAACAGAACTTAAAACGGAATTGCTTTTCCATTTGGCAGGAAAGGGTCATGCCGTGGAAGACATGGGCTCGAACGGTGCGCGCGCCGAATATCCCGAATATGCCCGTGCGGCGGCAAAAAAAATCGCCGCAGGCGAGTTTGATTTCGGGATTTTTTTGTGCGGAACCGGAGCGGGCATGTGCATTGCGGCAAATAAAGTACGCGGCGTTCGCGCAATTGTTTGCACCGAGCCGTTTACCGCGCGCCTCGCTCGCGAACATAACGACGCGCAAATTCTGTGCATCGGCGCGCGTGTTGTAGGGCGCGAGCTTGCAAAAATGATTGCCGACGAATTTATCGCGGCGAAATTCGAAGGCGGCCGTCATGCTGAACGAGTTGACGCATTTATGAAATTCGAAAGCGAGTAATAACGTGCGAGTACGTTAGTTTATAGTGAATCAAATTAAAAATCGCGCTTTGCGCGATTTTTTGATAATTTTTGCCCCGCTTTTTTTAAAAAGCGGGTGGGGGTTCGGGGGCGAAGCCCCCGATAGGATTCACCCTAATACTTTCCGTAGTCCTTTCGCTCGTACTCGTGTGCGCCGCTGGGGACTGTTATTTTTGTTGATTTAAGCGCGGGAGTTGCGGCGTCGCGAAAGGCGAGGCGCGGGACGTTCGATACGGGTGCGGTTCTTTGGATTATCGGCTTGGTCGCGCCCGCCACAACGGGAGGGCGAAGGCGTTCGGCACGACGCTCGGCGGCGGCGGCTTCACGGCGCGCGTTTGCGGCGTCCGTTGCGGCAGAACTTGCTTCGCGACGCGCAGTAACGGCGTCATCCTGCGCGGCAACGGCTTCGCGACGTGCAGCGGCGGCATCTTCACGAGAGGATTCCGCCTCTTTTTTTGCCGATTCGGCGGCGGAAAGCGCGGATTGATGCTCGCGTACAAGCAGCTCCGTTTTTTTTCGCAGCTCTTCTATGACTGCGGCTGTTTCGGTGCGCCCGAGAGAAACGCGCCCTTTCGCGTCGCCGGATTCGATGCTTTTAAGCGACTCAAGAACCGCCGCGTCGGCGTCGGCATGTGCGGCAACCATCGCGTTAATTTTTCGTGCGGTTTCGCGAAATTCGCCGGAATAGTTATTCTCGTCGATGAGGGTTCCGCTGCGCGAAATCGCGTCAATATCGCGAATTATCGCCTTTTGTACCTGCGCAAGCTGTGAAAGCGCGAGTTCTATTTGCCCGAGTTCGTCAGAAATATCCGTGCGAAACAGCGGCGAAAAATCGCCCACCGCCATCGCCGACGCCGCTTTTGCCAAGTTTGACGCATCGCCCTTGGTTTCAACCGCCTGATTTCCCGCGCTTGTACGCATCACCAAGTAGCACAGCAGCGAAAAAACCACCGCGCAACTCACGCCCGCAACAAGCTGCACAAGGCTCAGGCCGCTTGCAACAAACAGCACCAAAAGCGTCATGGCGGTTGCAAGCGCGACTAAACCCGCCGCCAACACCGCCAAATTTTTCATTTTGCCTTCAAACGAATCGCGGTACATAAAATCCCCCTTCTTGAGTTCGCAAGAGGAAAACCTCAAAAATGGCTCTCTTCTTGCACCCTCGAGACAGTTTAAAAATACGGACTAATCACGTCCCAAAACTCGTCAATTGCCAAACTTCGTTGCCACGAAGCAACGCCGGCCAAATTATTGTCGGAGAAAATGTGCATTTTTTCCTGAATCGAACGTGCGTCTTCAAGCCACACGCGATAAATTACTGTTTCGCCGTATTCGAAGGCGGCAACTTCGCCGAAATACGAGCCGATTTCGGCATCCCAAATCCAAGTAACGCCGCGTTCGTTAAAAAAAGCGCGCGTCGAATTTGTTCCCATTGCGCGATATTGCGACACTTCGCCCGTGCTTACAGATTCGCGCCAAATGCGATTGTAAAACGGCAAGCCCAAAATCAGGCGGTCGGCCGGCACTTCGAGAAGCATGTTGTTCACGCCGCGCCGCACCCACGGCAGCGACGCATTCGGACCGGCAACCGGCGAGGTCGCCCAGTGTTCGTCGTAGGCCATAACCATCACGAAGTCAACGGTTTTGCCGATTAAATCGCGCTGAAAAAACGCCGTTGCGGGAATCGGAACTTTCACGGCCGCCGAAAGAACAACGCCGCGTTCGCGCATGGGAATTGCAAGCTCGCGTAAAAATTGAATTTTGTACGGCCCGTCTGCCGCAACAAGATGCTCGAAGTCTATGTTAATTCCGTCGAGATTATACGTGTCGATAAAGCCCAGCAGTTGGTCAATTGCGTTGCGCCGATTATTTCGATTTCGCAAAAGTTCGGCACTTCTGTCGTACCAAACGCAAAAAACAAGCGGCCAAACGTAAACGCCCTGCTCGTGCGCGCGGTCAACGTATTGGCGGCTTGCAACATTTGTTAAATACGTGCCGTCCGGGCTGATTCGAAACCACGTGGGCGAAACAACGGTTAAACTCGGATGCAAAGGCGTGTTCATTACCTCGCGATTTGCGTCAACGTTATAAATTACCTCCCACACAAGGTTCACCGCGCCGCCTGTCCAAATTTGCGGAGCGTGCGTGTTGTTGTCGATAAAATCGTTGAGCAGGGTGGGTTGAAGCCTGCGCTCGCCGGGAATTTCGCTTGAAATGTCGCCGATTTCCGAAAGGAGAATGTATCCGAGAAGCCCGTCCTCCGTGCGAACGCGCACGAAACCGGCTTCGGTATTTTCGGGAAAAACGACAAGCGATTCGCCGCCGGAAAGCCGAGCGGCACCGGGCGCGCGATTATCCGGCCAATATCGCACGGTTGCAGTATTGGCGGAAACCGTCGCCCGCGTTTGCTGTTCAAACCGCGACGTAATTATCACCATGTTATACGCTTCGCGATGCTCAATCATCAGCGGATAAAGCATTTGCACGAGTTCGGCGGGCATAAAAATATCGCCGCCGCGCGCAATAATTGTGTGGTCAATCGGCGTAGGCGCGCTGTTAATCAAAACGAAATTGCTGCCCGGCATAAATTCGAGCATTTCGTAAAGAGTTGACACAAACAACGTGCTTACGCCGGCATCCCAAAAAACAAACGGGTCGATTTCGCTGCGCAAAAACGACGCTCGCAAATAAACGCGCCCGTTTTCAATAATCGGCGGTTCAATATCGCGAATGCGTTGCCCGTCGAAAATAATTTGCGGCACGTTGGGGTCAAGTGAAAAATGCGTATGAAAATCAACAACCGTTGTACCCGGTAAAAGGTTTTGCAACGGGCTGATTTCTCGGATTCGCGGCCAAGCAATAACGACAATCACGACAACAGCAATCGCAAGCCCGATAATAATTGTTACCGTGCGCCCCTGTGAATTTCTGTACATGTTGTTGCTCCTATCCTATAGTGAATCAATTTGATTTGCGTCCGGTCAGCGTCAAGTGCATTGTGGTGAGCGACCGGTGTTTTTCGCAGAAAAACACATCGAGCGAACCGTTTACGATTCATAGCCGACGGGACGCTTCATAATTTGATTCACTATAACGTGACCGGTTTCAGTTTCCAGATGTCGTCGGCATATTCTTTAATTGTGCGGTCGCTGGAGAATTTGCCGGAAGAAGCGGTGTTCATTATCGCCATTTTTGCCCAACGCGAGGGGTCTTTATAAGCGGCGTCAACGGCGAATTGAGCTTTTTTGTACGAGGCGAAATCTTGCAGGACGTAGTATTCGTCCGGGCGCGCGCCGCCGTAGCCGTTAAGCATCGCGTCGTAAATTTCGCGGAAAAGGTCGTGATTGCGGTCGAAAGTGCCGTTAATAAGCATCGTGAGAATGTTGCGAATATCGTAATCCATGTTGTACAAATCCCACGGCGAATAATTTCCCGACACCGTCAACGAATGAACTTCCTCGGCGGTCATGCCGAAAATAAAAATGTTTTCGCTGCCGACTTCTTCGAGCATTTCCACGTTCGCGCCGTCGAGCGTTCCGATTGTTACCGCGCCGTTAAGCATGAATTTCATGTTGCCGGTGCCGGATGCTTCTTTGCCGGCGGTTGAAATTTGCTCGGATACATCGGCGGCGGGAACGAGCTTTTCCGCAAGGGATACGCGATAGTTCGGCACAAATAAAACTTTCAGGCGTCCGTCAACGGCGGGGTCGTTGTTCACGACGTCGGCGACGGAATTTATCAGCTTGATAATCAATTTTGCGCGGTGATAACTCGCCGCCGCTTTTGCCGAAAACATAAATGTGCGCGGCCAAATGTCAACGTTGGGGTTCAATTTTATTGTGTTGTACATGTCGATTACCTGGAAAATGCACATGAGTTGCCGCTTGTATTCATGCAAGCGTTTTACCTGAATATCGAAAATAGAATCGGGGTCAACGCCGATTCCGTACTCGCTGCGGAAATAATTCGACAGCTCGACTTTGTTTTCGCGTTTCACGCGCATGAAATTTTCTTGGAAATTTGCGTCGTCGGCAAGAGGTTTGAGGTTTGAAAGTTGCGATAAATCCGAAATCCAATCTTTCGAGCCGAGGGAATTTGTTATAAGCGACGACAAACGCGGGTTACACTTTGCAATCCAACGACGCGGCGTGATTCCGTTTGTTTTGTTGTTGAATTTTTCGGGGTAAATTTCGTAAAAGTCGCGGAGCTCGATTTCTTTTAAGATGTTCGAGTGAATCGCCGCAACGCCGTTTATGCTGTGGCTTCCCACGATTGCCAAGTGCGCCATGCGAACCTGACCGTCGGCGCAAATTGCCATTTTGCGAATGCGCTCGGGGGCATTGCCGTACCATTCAACCAAATTTGCGCAAAAACGCCGATTGATTTCCTCAACTATCATATAAATGCGCGGCAAAAGTCGGCTGAAAATTTCCACCGGCCATTTTTCCAACGCTTCGCTCATAATTGTGTGATTTGTGTACGCGCAGGTTGCGCGGGTGATGTCCCATGCTTTGTCCCACGGCAGGAAGCATTCGTCAAGCAAAATGCGCATGAGTTCCGCAACCGCAAGAGTGGGGTGGGTGTCGTTTAATTGGAATTGCACGTAGTCGGGGAGTTTGTACAAATTTTCTTCGCCGTGACGTTGTTTGAACTGCTCAAGCACCCGCTGAACCGTTGCTGATATGAAGAAATATTGCTGACGCAGGCGCAATTCTTTGCCGGAAACATGGTCGTCGGCGGGATACAAAACAGACGACAGCTTGCGCGCGAGGTTTTGTTCTTCGACGGCAAGCTCGTACTGACCTTGGTTAAACGTTTGCAAATTGAAGCGGTTAATCGGCTCGGCGTCCCACAGGCGCAGAGTATTTACGATTTTCGTATTGTAGCCGACAACGGGATAATCGTAGGGAATCGCCATTATGCCCTGATAATCTTCGAGGGAGAAGCGGTATTCGCCGTCGTCGTCTTTTGTTGCAACAACGCGCCCGCCGAATTTAATTTCCTTTGCGTATTCGTCGCGGCGAATGCTCCACGGGTCGCCGTGGCGCAGCCAATCGTCAGGCTTTTCAACCTGATAGCCGTTTTCGATATGTTGCTCGAAAATTCCGAAGTGGTAGCGAATTCCGCAACCGTATGCCGGATACCCGAGCGTTGAAAGCGAATCCAAAAAGCACGCCGCAAGACGCCCCAAACCGCCGTTTCCGAGGCCGGGGTCGGGTTCGGATTCTTCCGCCATGTTCACATCTATGCCTAATTCGGTCAGTGCCGCGCCGATATTTTCTTGCAATGAAAGGTTCAAAATCGCGTTGCCCATAAACCTGCCCATCAAAAATTCCATAGACAAATAGTACACCGTTTTAACGTCGGATTTTTCAAAATATTCGTGGGTTGCAAGCCAGTTATCCGACACGAAATCCTTGATTGTCATGCTGAGCGCGTTATATATTTGCGCGTTTGACGCCGTTGCAATTGTTTTGCGATACGACACGCGCAAATTTTCCTTTATGCCTTCTTTAATTTGGTCGCGCGTTAATGTTGAGTTATTCATTGTGAAGCCCCCTACAGATTTTTTCCGAATTATAACAGCATTCTGCCGGAAAGGCAAAAAGTTAAAGTTTTCAGGGGAGCGGGGGCGTTTACAACTTTGACATTACATCGCGTGTGCTTCATAATCAGCAATACGAATGACATACAGCGAATCAAATTAAGAAGCGTCCCGTCGGCTATGCATTGTAAGCGGTTCGCTCGTTGTCGTTTTCGGGAAAAACACCCGAAAACAACCGGTCGCTCACCACAATGCACTTGACGCCGACGGGACGCAAATCAAATTGATTCACTATACATATTCAGGGGGCATAATAATGAAGCGAATCCTTGCAACGGTGTTTATTTTCATGGCTCTTGCGGCGGCGATTGTTTTGCTTGCGGCGAATCCCGCCGAGGTTATTTTGCCTACCGGGCAGGATGCGCGAACCGCGTTTTCGCCGGAGGAAAGTTTAACTTTTGCGGAATTATTGCCGCACCCGGTGCCGATGCCGGAACCGGAACCGATTGAGCTGTTCCTTAATGTCGGAGGACACGCGGGATACGTACCGCATTTTATTTCCGACGCACATATCGAGGTCGAAATTTTTTCCGACAATCCCGCCGCCGAAATTTTTTTCACGACGGACGGTTCTGCGCCCACGCGGGAATCTTCGCGGTATTCCGCGCCGCTTACGTTTGTTCGCGCCGACACCTGCGCCGTTGTTTTGCGGGCGATTGCCGTTTACGGCGAAACTTCCGCGTCGCTTGCGCACACGTTTTTTATGCGCCGCGATATTTACGAGCGATTCGGCAATGTGCTGATTTTTTCCGTCGCCACGACGGACGATTACCTGTATTGCTTTTACACGGGGATTTTCGTTGAGGGCGTGATTCGTCGCGATTATTTGGCGGAAAATCCCGGCGCGCATGTTAATCCGCTTACCCCCGCGAATTTTACTCAGCGCGGCCGAGAAAGTGAAATTCCGGTGCATGTTGAAGTTTTTTATCCCTGCGGGGAGCGGATTTTGGCGCAATATGCCGGCGGGCGGGTTTTCGGGTCGTGGTCGCGGGGCGAGCCGGTGAAATCCGTGCGGCTGATTGCGCGGCGCGAGTATTCGCCGCACGCCGGGCGTTTTCATTACGAATTTTTCCCCGGCGATACAATGCGCAACGATTCGGGCGAACCGATTCGCGCTTACAACACGCTGATTTTGCGCAACGGCGGCAACGACCGCAATCACGGAATTTTGCGCAACGAACTCGGTTCGACGATGTTGCGACGCGCGGGCGTCCTTGATGTAACGCCGGTGCGAGCGGCGGCGATGTTCATAAACGGCAGATATTACGGCTATGTGTGGTTGCAAACGCGCTACGATGCGCATCATTTGCAGGAGCAATTCGGTACGCCCACCCGCAATTTCGACGTTATCGGGCGCGGCGAATGGTGGTTTCGAAACGCAACCGAAGAGCAGGAAGAAGCTCTCGCGTACAAAAATATGTTCGCGTATGAAGATTTAACTTGCGACGAAACCTTTGCGCGGCTTGAAGCCGTCGTATGCGTTGATAATTTGCTCTTCTATTATGCGTTTCAAATTTTTCTGGCTAACAACGATTGGCCGCATAATAATTTGCGGCGTTGGCGATACGTCGGGCAGGATTTTCCGGGACGTGCGCCGGAGCTTGACGGCCGTTGGCGGTACGCTTATTTCGACCTTGACCAAACGTTCGGGCTGTTCGGCTCGAATTACGGGCGCAACACGTTTCAGCGCGTTTTGGAACACGACAACGACGCCGGTTGCTTGCTTCGCGCGATTTTGCTTCGCCCGGATATGGCGGAGCGGTTCACCATGATTTTTTGCGACATTGCCGCGAACGTGGTTAATGAGGAAATCGTCGGCGAAATTTTGCAAAACCTTTTTGCCGATATTTCCGGCGAAGTTGACCGCACAATCGAGGCAGAGCTGCTCGCCCCTTGGACGAGTTGGTACACAATTGAAAGATACCAAAACACCACCATGGAATTTGCGGCGCGGCGATACACCGTTATTTTCGACAATCTTGCGCGATTTTTCGATTTCGACCGAAATGATATGTTCCGCGCGGAAATTCACGGCGGCGAAGCAATTATCGGCACACAGCGCGGCACGTCGTCACGATATTTTTCGCATTTGACTGTTCCGGTTGAACCGATTTTGCCGCCGGGCAGTGAGTTCGGATATTGGACGCTTAACGGCCGGCAAATTTTTGACGAGCGCATTTATATAAATGCGTCCGACGCAATCGACGGGATTGTTGCGCTTGCGATGAGTGTGCAAGAAGTGCAATAAAATTTTCGGCAATTCCGGTCAAGAATTAAACCCGAAAACCTCTTATACTCGCGGAGGTGAGATTGAATGCACAAAAACGAAGAAGCAGTCGCCCGAATAAAGGCGTATGTAGCCAAGCATCTGCAAACCCGCATCACCGCCGGTGATTTGGCAAAAGCAGCCGGATATTCACAATTCCACGCGACGCGAATATTCAAAGAGGAAACAGGCCTGTCCCCGTTTGAATATATCCGCCGCGAGCGATTAACTTCCGCCGCACATGTACTTAGGGAGGGAAAGCACAGAATTTTGGATGTTGCGCTGGATTTCGTTTTTGACAGCCATGAAGGCTTCACGCGGGCGTTTACGAAAAATTTCGGAATTTCTCCGAAAAAATACGCAAACCACCCCAAGCCCGAAGGTTGGCTGATATTTCGCTCATATCACCGAAAATCGAAAACGGAGGTTACAAACATGGACAAAACAGCAGTGATTTTCACACAAATAGTTGAACGCCCGGCGCGAAAACTTATTTTAAAGCGCGGCGTAAAAGCCGAAGAATACTTTGCCTACTGCGACGAAGTAGGAAGCGGAGGCAACGACGCTTCCGCCCCGTGGGATATTCTTTGCAACATCAAGGAAGCACTTTACGAACCCGTCGGATTATGGCTGCCGGAAAACATGCGTCCGGCAGGAACGGGCATTTACGCCCACGGCGTTGAAGTTGCCGCCGATTATTCGGGCGAAATCCCTGCCGGATTCGACGTAATCAACCTCGAACCGTGCAAACTGCTTGTATTCCAGGGTGAGCCGTACGACGAAGCGAATTTCCAAAATTCCGTAGGAGAATGCATGGGCAGAATCAGAAAATTCAACCCCGAAGTATACGGATACCGCTACGCTCCCGAACTCGCGCCCAAAATGCAACTTGCCCCCGCAGGTTGGCGCGGCTATATTGAGATGCATCCGGTTGTGAGTGTGAAATAGAGGCTTTTGCGGGCTTCTCCCGGGATGCACGGGTGAGTGACGGGTGGTCTCCCACGAACTTTTTAAAAAAGTTCGACAAAATAAAAAACCGCGCTTCGCGCGGTTTTTTGGTTTTGCACAGCCTTATAGTGAATCAATTTGATTTGCGTCTCGCCGGCGTTAAGTACATTGTGGTGAGCGACCGGTTGTTTTCGGGTGTTTTTCCCGAAAACGACAACAATTGCGAACGGCATTGAGAACCGAGAAGGCGAGGCGGGAAACGCGGGCTTCTGCGCGTTTTCCGCCGAAGCCTGAGCGGGCCTCTCAAGTGCGTTCGCGACAATGCATAGCCGACGGGACGCTTCTTAATTTGATTCACTATA
>WQVC01000051.1 GCA_009781765.1 Defluviitaleaceae bacterium
CCGTTCTCAAGCAGTGGCGCGGCATTGCAACTCGTTACGCCAAACATACGGCTTCATATCTTGCCGCTGTACAGATTGCCTGTTTTGTTGGTTGGGGCAAAACTATTGTCGACACACCCTAACGAACCCATCATTATTTCGATAGCTTCGACACTTCCGACATGACGGGCTAATTCGTTTGCCGCGCCCATCATGGTAGTGCTGTTTATCATGTCGTTGGTATTCGCTTGAATTTCGGCGGCTCTTTGTTGAAGTCTTACAAATTCTTCATAGGTTGCTCCGCGATTTGACATCACGTTCGCAAGTTGTTGTTCGAGGCGGATATTTTCGTTCGTGAGTGATATGGATTGTTGCAAAAATCCGATACCTGCCCGCACGGATAACACACCGACAATTCCGCCGAGAATACTTTTTAACCCGAGTGCGTTTGTTTTCCCGCCGGCTATTTCGGCGTTGAAATTTGCTTGTTCTCGTATGTTGTCCCGAATGTTGCGTCCGGTTTGGTTTACAATATTGTTTAATTGCTGATATGCACGATTCGCCCCGGATGCATCCATATTTTGCAATGCTTGGTTCATATCGGTTTGCGCTTGAATAGCTTGCTGTAATTGCCAGCGCAAATTTTCAACTTCGGAATTTGCTTGCTCGACCCCGATAATTGCGATTCGGGTTTTTTGTACGTCCTCAATTTGACTTCGCAATGCGGTGATTCGGTCGCCCATGCCGTTAATATCGTCAAGCGCATTCGGCGGAAGCAAGTTCATGTTTGCGGCTTGAACGCTGATTTGTTCCTGCGTGAATGTTAATTGCCGCAACATTTCATTAGCGGATTCGACTTCAATTTTAAAACGCTCGGCATCGTTGCCGCTGAAAATTTCAATGTTATTTGTGCTTACCCATTCAATGTTCGCCATTTGTTGCAATGCGTGGGCATTGTCCCGAATGCGTTTTTCAAAAGCATTGGCGGAATCGTTAAGCTGGTTGAAACCACGATTCATTGCCGAAAAATCGCCCTGTTCCATCGCGGCATTCATGGATTCTTGAAGGTTGATTAAATTGTTGAGATTGCCGCGCATACCCTCGTATTCGGAATTAAAGCGGGCGATTTCGGTATCGTTAAGCAGAGAAACGTCCATGCTTTGCATTGACGCCATGCGCTCGCCTAATTCTTGTATACGTTGGTTCGTGGCGTTAATGTCGTCAATCGCGTTTGGCGGAAGCAAGTTCATACCGGCGGCCAGAACGCTGATTTGTTCCTGCGCGGATGTCAATTGCCACATCATTTCGTTAGCGGCATCAACCTCGCTTCTCAAACGCTCGGCATCATTGCCGCTGAAAATTTCAATGTTATTTACGCTTACCCACTCAATGTTCGCCATTTCCTGCAATGCATGAGTATTATCACGAATACGTTTTTCAAAGGCTTCGGCGGCATCGTTAAGCTGATTAAAGCCTTGATTCATTGCGGAAAAATCGTTTTGTTCCATCGCGGTATTCATGGCATCCTGCAAGTTAATTAAATTGTTGAGGTTTCCGCGTATACCCTCGTATTCGGAATTAAGACGGGCGATTGCGGGATCATCAAGCATAGACACGTCCATGCTTTGCATTGCCGCCATGCGCTCGCCTAATTCTTGTATGCGTTGGTTCGTAGCGTTAATGTCGTCAATCGCATTCGGCGGCAATAACTCCATACCGGCGGCTTGAATGCTGATTTGCTCTTGGCGTTGCAAAAAATTTTCGGTTATGTCGGTTAAAGAAATCATTTCATTTTGGAAACGCTCTATGCCGGTGTTTTGAAAAACTTCGATTCGGTTTTGACTGTCCCATCGAATACCTGCAACGCCTTGAAGTTGGTCTTGCAATGCGGCTGTGCTTTCGGTTGCGGCTTCGATTTGCGCCCGTACCGTGTCGAATCCTCCGACGCTTGCATCATTTGCGGCGGTATTATAAACGCTTTCAAAAGCGGATTGTACAGAATTAAGACTTGCCGAAATCGTGTGAAGAACGGCGGATATATTGTCGGTCATTGTAATTTGCGTTGCTATAACTGACAAACGAATCACCGCCCTTTTTGAAAAGTAACGAAGGGCAAGCGATTTATTTCCGCCTGCCCTTCGCCCGTGCTGAATTTTGCTTGTTTTTCATGTCCTGTTCGTGCTTTTTGTCTTGCTCGACTTTGATTTGCATGGATGCAAAATAAAAGGCTTTCTGCTCGTCATCGCAGAAAAGAAACTCGTCAATATCAGAGGGCTTCCAACCGTGCTTCTGTATCGCATAGTGCAGAAAACTGCCTTCGGCGTCGCCCTCTATGAGTTTTTTGCTTCTTCGATTTTTTCATCCAACGAAATATTCAGCCGGTTGTATTTCAGCATGAACATTACCAAGTTTTGATAATCGCCCGCTTCGTCCAGCATAGCGAAAAGCAAATTTTCGGCATCTTTTACGCCGTAGCTGTTTTGCAGTTCGATGTTGTGAAGGTCGGGAAAAACCACCGAAGCGACAACTTGCTTTGTTTGCATCGCTTTGACGTCAACTTTCGGGTGCGCCCGCATACCCCGGTCTTTTGTTTCAACGATGGTTGTACACTCGTCTTTTATGCGTTCGTTGTCTTGCGCCGAAAGGGGTTTTAATTCCCACGGAATCGGTTTGCCGTTTTCGTCAACAAAGTTTTCACTTGCGGCATAAAAGGCGTTGGATTTCGTTTTCTTGTTTGCTTTTAAAAACTGCTTCATGTTCGACATTTTATAATCCCTCCAAATCGCTAAATTCTTGCGGCATATCCCAACTTTCAAACGTGCCGGAAATATCTTCGTGGAGCATTTGGTCGCCCGCAACGATTTTCGACAAAATCAAGTCGCCGGTGATTAAACAATCGTGATACACAATTGTTTGGCTTCCGACACGCGCGGTTCTGTCGTTGTTTGTGGTTTGAATTTCAAAGTACGGCATCTCGCCGGTTTTTTGGTAATGGTCGGCAACTTTTCGGAAAATTGATTGGTTGAAATGTGCCGTGCCGCTCCATACGCCGGAGCCTCCCGCCGCTTTGTTGCCGAAACCGACTTTACCCATGATTCGCACTTGTTGGGAGTTGATGGTGTATTTTCCCTCAAAATCGGTCATGTGCAAAAAGTTGTAGCGGCGGTCATTCAGCGTAACAAACATTTTCGCTTCACTGCCGTACACGGCATCCCGTGCGTGCATAATCGGATTACTCACTGTTGATTCCCCTTTTCTATGCTATTTGAACGGTCATATACAAGAACGACATTGCATTTACGGGCATAACGGTATCCGTTACCAATACCGAGCGGCGGGTATTGCCTTGTTCCACGACAATATCGGACGGCATAAATTCTTGTATCGCCCTTATGTTTTGCAACATCTCGTGATGCTTTACGATGTCACTCCATAATGAAATACGCCCGTCCTCATCGTTAGGCACTTCGCCTAAATAAAGAGTATTGAAAAGCATCGCAATGTCATTTCCGATTTGGTCAAGCACCCGGATTGTTTGGTTGTACTGAAAATCGGCGTTTTGCGTTACCGACAATGAAACCAAACTGTTGATGTCGGAAAGCACCCGCATTTCGCCCGACCCGCTGCGATAAAACGAAAATTTACCCGCACGAATCGCCCGTTCATAGTCAAGCTGGGTGTAATCGCAATCCACGGTAAATTCTCCGTCGTAAATGTTATTGGTTGCGGTACGGTTTACGGGTGTTCCGGCGATAATGCCTGTTGTCCACCAGACTAAATCTTGCGGGTTCGCATCGGAATCCGTCGCGGTGTTCATTACATTAACAACGCCCTCGTAGTCGAAGGCGTTATCGTGTGTTACGCATTGGAATTTTACGCCCTGTTCGTCCCTCATGCGGCGGGTAAACATAGAAAACAGCAACTTGACGGCAGGTTCGTTTGACGGACAACCGATAGCGTTGAAGCTGAAACCTTCGATTTTTTCGAGGTAGGTTTGATAATCGGCGTTTGTAATAACGGGGCTGATTCCGCCGGTCAAAGGCATACCGGCTGTCGGGGAAAAGGCAGGAACATCCCGCCGCCATGTGACGAAATCGTTATCCGCTAATTCGGCAGGAGTACGCACGGTTTGAATTTCAACAATTGCACTGTCGAAAATGGTTGTTACATCGAACAAATCCGGTTCGTCAACATTCGGGGCAACCACGATTTTAATTTCGTTGCCGCGTTCGCCAACGTGCCTTGCCGTTGCGTAATCGTTGGATGCCCGCGCACCGCCGCTCCCCAAACGATAAAAATACCCGACCCGGATATTGCGAAAAAGGTCGCGCAAGCCCCGCAAGTTGGGATGGGTGAAGTCATAACCGAAAATGCGCTTGCTGTGCCGTTGGAAGTCGCGGGTCGTTACTTCGATAACATTATCAATGTCGCCCCATTCCAACACCAACGGAATTGTAGCAACGCCACGGTCGGAAAAAACTATGTTTGCCCGATTAAGCGCGACAAAATTTATATACGCCCCGGGTAATATTTTATTTTGCACTAAAAATGCGCCGCCGCCTAAACTCATGCTTTTTCACCTCCCTTCCGGGGTTTTAATGTTTTATCCTCGCGCTCGTAAAACTTTTTTAACATCGCCGCGATTTGAGCATGTGAATAGTTTTTGTCGTCATCAAGCAACGTCCGCAAAACATCCCGCCGGTGCGAGTAGGTCGAAGATTTGATAAGTTGCTCGGGGGTGAACTTCGGCAAATCGTCGTCGGGCGATTCTTCGCCGGGTGTTTTGTTTACATTCGCGCTCTGTTCGTCATCGGGCAGTGCATCGCCCGGTGCTTTGCCCGCGCCCGCCCCCTGCCCGTCGGAGGAGGCTTCATCGTCGGGTTTGGGTTCGTCCGTTTTGCTGTTGTCCGGCATTTCCGGGGCTGATTCTTTGCCCCGTGTTTCGTCCGGTGCTTTGCCCGCATCCGCCCCCTGCTCGTCGGCGAGCGGTTCTTCGGGCGGCATTTTTGCCAAAATTCGGGCAATCATTTCTTCGATGGGGGCATTTTTTGAAACCCCTTCTTCGATGCCGAGTTCAACCATAATTGCGTACAATTCGGGCTTCTTCTTGCCCGCTAACATTGATTCAGAGTACCTTTGTTCCATGAAAATCATCCTTTCGTCCTAAATTCGATTGATTCGAGATGCGCCATTAAATCCGGGTCGTATACTTTGCGCACTCTCACGTTGTAATTTACATAGAAAAGCAATGTTTCGTCGTGAATTTCGCCGTGCATACCGACCCCGCGAACCAAGTTGCCGTCAACCTCGATGTACTCCATCGCAAGATACAATTCGTCAAGCGTTTTGTAACATTCGGTTTTCGGTTGGTTCGTGTTTTCAGGGAAATAGTGTATGCAGTAGGAGTTTTCCCGCATGTACGTTTCCCCGACTTCTTTTTTGTTCGACGGATTGAGCAACTTAATAAAAAAACAAGGTCTTGTTAAACCTTGCTTCACTTCTTCGGGGAAAATAACGTATTTATCACCGAAGTGTTTATTAAGTTTTACACTGATTCCGTCTTGTATTGCAGATAACGGTTTAAAAGTGTCCACGGCGTCACCCCTTAAAATTATTGAAAAACTTTTGCAACTTGTTTTCGACGATGCGTTCTGCGTCTTTTCTCAATTCATCCTCGGATATTTTCAGCATGAAAATGCCGTCCGTCCAACGTGAATTGAGATGCAGGGTAACGCCGACCTCCGGAACGTAAACACCGCGATGCCCTTTTTCAACGTATATCGCGTAATGCATGGGATTGATTACTTCCACACTGTAGATGTTGCCCGATTTTGTTACGTTTCCGATTGTCCACGAATCCCGCAAGCGTCCGCCGCCGCCGTTGTAATTTACATCGTTCGGCAAGCCTTTGTTTACGGGGGTTCGCCTTTTGACTTTGGCAAGAAGGCGGGCGGCTAAATCCTTTACAACTGCAACGGAAAATTCGTGCATATCATCGGCTGAAAGTTTTTCAAATTGCTTCTTCAACTTTGTGAATTGTCCGAAGTCAATTTTTGCCCGTGTTTTAGGCATTACACTGCCCACCCTTCAAACGGTATCAAAACGATTTCCCGGTGATGCTCGAAAACGCCCGCTTCGCCGCTGTATCCGTATTCGAATACTTGGTCGCGCCGCTTTACAACGATTTTGCAACCGGCTTTGATTTCCAACGTTTCATCAAGAAAGAGTTTGACGGTTTGGGGCGTTTTTGCCGCCGTGTCGGTTTGGTTCGCGCTTTGCAACGATGCAAACGACAACTTGCAAGGTTCATCGCTGATAACGGCGACTTCCTCATGCACGGTTGACATGTTCGACTGCAAAACCGGCTGATACTCGTAAACGGTACAAGTATCTTTCCACATTCGGCGCAATGCCTTTCTTGCGGGGCTTACCATTTCAACCGCCGAAATGCAGAAAATTGCGGCTTGCCGTAATTCAACAAATGTTCGATAAGAGCGTTTAAGCGTTCTTCCGCACTCATAACCTTATCCGTACCCCACGAAAACGAAGTGTCGCCTTGCGATTCCTTATTTAACAGCACTTCGTTAAGGTCAACAACAAAGCCGTTCAAATCGCCGCTTGCTTTTTTCGCTTTTAAAAATTCGGCGCAAGCCATGTCAACGGCAATTTGATATAAACCTTCGGGGATTTCGGATAAATTGGTTTCGTTCCGGATTGTATTGGTAACTTTGTCAATTACGAACCCGATTACCCAACCGTCTTTATCCGTATCGAAGGTGTAGCCAAGTGAAGCAAGCCTTAAAATAATATCTTTCCGCATGACTTCCGCCCCCTTTTAGCCTCTCGAAATAATGCGGGCAATCGGGATAGCTTTGTGGTCAATGTATTCTCCGTTGGCGTCGTTGACCAATTCCCAGTTGTCGCCGTCTTTTAATTCGGAGGTGGTGGGCGATTTGCTTGCCATGTTATTTTTGGTAAAGCTGATTCCGTTGGGGGCGAATACTTTGCGTTGGCGGCTTACGAGGGACGTTTGCCCGCCGTTTGTTTTGGCTTCGCGCACCATTTCATACGGTACTTCCGCCCCGACATTATCGTAATCAAATGCACCGTCGCCCAGCACGTAAGTTTCAAACGCCAACGACCCGCCGCCTAAGTCAATCGCGGGCATACCGTCGTCAATCAAAACCAAACGCCCGTTCCATGTTGCCATCCCTAAATCACGGGTTACGCCGTTTGCATCGGTTTGCGTTAAGTTTTTGAAGAGGCGTTCGTTTTCAAGGTTGGTTGCAACTTCGCTGTGCATAATCGCAAGTCCGAAAATTTGCTTGTTATCGCCCGCCGCTCTTTGCATTGCTTTGTTAAGAGTAGCAAGCCCGACATTCGGGTTTGCGTCGCTTGAAATATCCATCGTGTGGCGTTCGATGAATCTTTCGTTTTCAGTACCGGTCATTGAGAAAATGCCCACAAGAATTTGAAGCAAAGTATCTTGGTCAACGCCTTGCCAATACTCGCCGACCTGACGGGCAACATTAGACATGAAGCCCGCTCCGCCCGTGATGTCCTCGGAAAAATCCCGTTCAACCCACGAATTTGCCCGACCGACAACGATAACGGAACGCTCGAAAGTTGTTGTGCCGGACGCGACAATATCCGTTTCACCGTCATAGTTTTGCGCCGCGCCGCCGATACGCCCGAAAATGGGAAAGCTCGCAACGTTACCTGCCGTCTGCGCGGCAAGGGTGGTGCGAAATTGTGACGTGGGGCGAATCGCGCGGGAACGGATTAACTCGTTCCTTCGTGTTTTCGGGATTAAATTAACATACGCCCCGAACGCTTCGGGGTTAAAAGTTTTCAAATCAAATTTTGACATTTTGGTTCATCCTTTCTTTAATTGTGGTTTGCGCCCGGAGGCGCGGCAGTTTGTACAGGCGCAACCGTTTGAGTTACGGGGATTTCCGCGCCGGGGTTCGCGTCCATATACGCCGCTAATTCCTCATAGGTCATTTTTGCAAAATCGACTTTGTCGTCGGGAGCTTTTGTGCCGGATTCGCCGGGTTTAGCACCTTTTATGTTGGGCTTTGCAGGTTCGGTTTCGGCGGGTTCGAACAAAAACGCCGTATCCTCGGCTTCGATTAACTTTTTAATTTGACTGTCCAAACCTTTAATTGTGCCGTCTTTGGCAAGGTCGGCGTCGTCCAAATCCAACAACGCCTTAACAGCTTTTACGTTTTTCGCTTTCGCGGCGGTCAATGCGGCGTCAAGAGCGGTTTCGATTTTCAACGCCTTAATTTCGGCGGCGTGTTTTTCGTCCTTTTTGGTGTTGTCGGCTTGCAACTTGGTGATTTCCTTTTTTAACGCCTCCGTGTTGCCGGAAGAATTTTTCAAGGCTTCAAGTTGCCCGTCGCGCTCTTTTAAGGATTCCGCCAGCTTGCTTTTTTCGTCGTTTACTTCTTTGAACCGAGCATAAGGAATGAAGCCCTTTAATTCTTCAAGGCTCGCGGTTTCGGCTTTTGCCGCCAATTCCTCGCTAATCCCCAATGCGGTAAATTCTGCTTTTTTCATTTTTTGTTCCGCCTTTCCATTTTTTAACGCCGTTTAGTCGGCTATATTTTTATTGCGGTATCGCCCGCAATTCGCGGCATATAAAAACCGCCCCGAAAGGCGGTAATTATGGTTTGATGTTTTTTTAACAGCTTTGAAGCCCGCAAGAAACAGGGGATTGCGGCTGTTGCGTTACTAACCGGATGCTAACGGCATAAAAAGAACGCCGTTTCCGGCGTTCCGAAGGGGGAGGCGTTGAATACCGCCCCTTTAATTACGCAAACTCTTTGTCGATGTCGAAGCCTAACCCAAACTCTTCCGGGTTTAACGGCACAAGATTGGTTTTCAACGAGGAAAGCACTTCGTTATATGCCAACAATTTCCCGTCCCTAAAGGGGCTGTTCATTTCATTTTTTGCTTCGTTGGCAAGTTCGACAATGTGCGTTATGCATTCCTTCAACAATTCACCGTTCATATTTTTAATCCCCTTTCGGTGGCTATGCTGACAGCAATGTTAAGTAATTCTTGGTTTCGGTCAATGTCGGCATTCCACTTTCTTATTATGCCGGCGTGATAGCGTTCGTCGCGATTGTCCCAATCGTCAACATACACAGAAGGGCTGTTAATTTTAATCCTATGCTCTTCAATGTTCGCCTGATAGCTTTTTGCCGACCTCAAAAGTTGGTTATCTGTCTGCCCGCTTAATGTAATAAACGAACCGTAATGTTTGCCGCCGTTTCTCGTATCCATGAAAGCAGTATAATCGCTTTCGCCATCATCGTCAACGAAGCCGCTTCTGTCGGATTTTTTTCTATTCATCGGCGGGAAATCCGCACAAATTACATGGGTTCTCATAGGTGTACTCAATGCCGTTTTCGTGATTTTGACAAGACGGACAATAGTAGCTAATGATTTCCGTGCCTGTTTCAATTGCCGCCAAAACATCGACTTCAAATTTTTCAAAAGTGGCATCTTCGGGAAACATTGTAAAATCCAAATGTTCGCCAAATTTTTTAAAATACTTGCCGCTCAAATCCTCATATTTTCGTGACAGCGCATGAGGATAAATATGTTTCCATCCGGTTCTGTCAACGGGTTCGCTCATCTTAATTCCTCCATGATTTCAGCAAATACATTCACCGTCGAAGGGAAATATTCAGCAAATGCATTTAATTTTTGCGGGTCAAATTGCAATTCAAATAAGTGTGCGAACGCTTCGGTATAAACGCCCAGCGGTCTTTGTTTCCAATATTTCGAACCATGCCCCCATTTGCCGCGAACCGGAACACTGCTTGTGTTTGTCATCCCCTCCAGTATATCGGACACAGCACTTAACATATCAGCGTTTTCGCCGCGCAAAATTACGGATAATTGATTATGCACATTTCCGCGACCCAAAAATGCGCTTTCGTCGGGGTCAATCATTCGTTCAACCATATCATTATAATCGGCTGAAAGCGAGGTCGCAAGACGGTTCAAATAACCATCGCTTTTTTTAGCAATACGGAATCTGCCTCGTTGAATCGAAATTCCTCTTGAATCGTCCGATTGCAAGTAATCAATCAAATGTCCCTGTTCGTGAAAGAAGGTGGTTGCGTTACCCCGAACATTGTTCATGTCATTGGCGAAATTCATGTGGATGCGCTTATCGCCGTGACTGTACTTCGCACCTTTCGCGCTTCCCGTTACGACACTGTTTAACGGCACGAAGCGATTAAAAACGTCCTTCGCCGCATTCGTACCGGCTTGAAAACGATGAATCAGGGCTTCGCGATATTCGGACGATATGCCGTTTATACTATCCACTTTTTCGGTAAAGGTTCGAAGCGTTGAATCCGTTTCTTGCAAATGGCTTTTCGCCCCACCGTCAACGAAGGTTTGCTCCCACTCGGGGTATTTCATATCGCCGGGTACATAGTAGGTTTTTCCGTCTTCGTCCCTTGCCGCGCGTTGCCCGAAATCATCATCGAAGTGGGGAACGGTTGTGCTTCTGCACCACGGGTGAAACGGGGGAACTGTTACGCCGACTTTGTATTCTTCGATGCGGATAACTTTGCCGTCCATTCGACGGCATATTTCCGACGTCTTTTTATCCAACGTCGCGAGAATTTCTATCAGCTTCGTCCCCAATTCCCGATACGCCTTTTCGTGCGCGACTGCCGCGATTGCCGCCGATTCCGTCATTACAAGGCGAGCGGCGTTGCTTTTCGTTGTACCCATTGCGGCAGCGATATTGTTAATCGTCACATTCGGCGGTGTTCCGGCTATCAGCCCCTGCGTGAGTTGGGTTTGCAATTCGTGGACGAGGCGGTTTTTATCCCGCCAAATTCTGTCCGAAAAGGTGAGATTATCGGACGCCCACGGGCGGCCCATAAGAGCTTGAATTTGCGCCTCGGGTATGCCCGCAATATCCCATCCGACGTTAAACCCGCTTTGAACTTCGAAAATGCTGTGGTGGTAGTTGTCAAGAAATTGCCGCTTTATAACGCTGTCCACGGCATCAAGTTGGTTGCCGAAAAGCCGTTCCATCGTGTGCTGTGTTTGAAGATGCAAGGCTTCAAGACGGGAAATATGCACCCGCGCGGATGCGTTTTCAAGTTGCCGCACCCATTGACCGCTAACCGTGTTTGCTTTTGCGTAGGCGGTATATTCTTCAACCGTCCATCGAAATTCCGCTAACTCGTTTGAGTTCAAGAGGCGGCGGGCTTCCGGCAGGTCAATTTGATTGTTTGTTGCGAATCGGTCATACCAACCGGCAATCTGATTTTGAAGGTCGTGCTGGGCGTTTGAAAAAATGCGTTCCATATTTCGGATTGATTCTTCGCCGGTTGCGGTTGTCGTGTTTTCTATGCCTTCAAATCGTCGTTGCCAATAATCCGAACTTTTCACGCTCTCCCGCCCCCCGATTATGACGCAACAATTTTATTCGCCGCCGGTTTCAGGCGTTTGCGGATTGTTTACGGGTCATTTGTTACTATCCCGTTATTGTCGGCATCAAATGCCCCGCCGTATTGCACGGATTCGGCTTCATTTCGTGCGGCTTGTTTCTCATCTTTGATGCGGTCTTTTTCGGCTTGCACATTGTCAACAAACGGATGCTGTGCAAGCAGTGTTTCGTTCGAAAGGATACCGACCGAATTTTTAATGTTGTTAATGGCATCGGCTTCACTCATAAGCATTTCGCGGTTGAAGAGGATTTCCACTTCTTCCCCGTCGAAATCACCGACGCCGGTGTTCGCCAAATGCAGATTCACGAAATACAACAAATCTTCAAAAGATGCCTGATACTCGGTTTCCATACGGTTTGCGTCGAGGTCAATGTCGCTGTACATGGATTGAATATTCATTTGATTGGGGCTTCCCTGCAAGCGGTCGTCCTTGGCATCAAAACCCATCGCATTTTCAATAATTGCATTTTTGAAAATCTCGATAATTTTTTGATAGTTCTCGCCGTTGACTTCGACTTGCAATGCTTCAACGCCGCCTTTTACACCATCAACACTTCGGGTTTTGACCGCCCCGAAAGTTGCAAGGTTTTTGCGAAAATCCCCTAAATTTTCGCCGTCGTAGTTCACGATGATTAAAATTGTGTTGCGGCTGTCTTCTTCCATATTGTTTTGAAAGTTTGAAAGTATCGTATTTAACCCGTCTTGAAGGCTTTTGACGTTTAAAATCAGCGGTATTTCTTTGCTGTTATATTTGAAAGGGATTAACGGCATCCGATTCCAATTGTAGCCTTCATCGTTTACGGTGAAGTATGCTTCAACCGGCGGATAATCGGGGTCGGACTTTAACCTTGCTCCGTCAAGCTCAAAGCGGCTGATTCCGTCGGCGTGATACACTTCTACTTTTTGAACCGTCTTTTCACCCCGCGCCGAATCTTCAACCACTTCATAGATGCGAATTGCGTAATCAAGGCGCGTATGCTCGTCATCGCCCCAACCGGCAATCACTTCATACGGCTTGAAACGTCGAAACGCGAGTTCGCCGCCGTCGTAGTACAGAAACATCCAACCGATGCCGCAATTGTATGAGTTTTCGCCCACGTTTTTCAGCAAACTGAGAAATCTGCGATTGAATATTTTGTGAAGGATTTTTGCGTATCTGTCGTTGTCGGCTTGCACCGCGAACGGTTGCCCCAAAAAATAGTTGACTTTTTGGTCAACCATTTTCTTGTACTGATTATCTACGATTCGATTGTTCGGCAAGTTTTTGACTTCTTCCAACTCGCCGTCCGCCCCTATCATTTCGCGCTTTCGATGGAGAATGTCGTGTTTGCCTTCGTGGTAACGCTCACCGGTTATCATATTTCGGCGGCGTTCCGAAGTAAGAAATCGTCTGATTTCCTTTTCGATGAAGTCCGTGTCCGTGGGGTTCGCCCCCTGCCGAATCAAATCTTCATTGCCGGTAAAGTTGAATCTTCGCACGGGTTCACCGCCTTTTCATAATTTCAAAACATAACAAATCTGCCTTCGCGCGGCACTTTTGTTACTAACGGGGGGGGGGGGTGAAAGCACAAAAATAACGCCTTGCGGCGTTATCAAATAAAGCGTACAATGGACAAGCAAGCTGTGTGGCGGCGTTTCAGGCTGAACCCTTGAAAGGGGGTGAAGCCATATGACATTGTTTGAAGTTCTTTACTTGCTTCATACACTCGCGTTAGTAATTCTCGCGTACTTGTTATATAAGCGAAACGAAAAATAGCCGCCCCTAGGACAAGGTTGTCGGCTATTTTCGTTTCACTGTTGTAATTCAGCAGTCATCCGGGTTTAGCAGTTGCCGTCCCCAGCTTGCTTTTTTTATTCTGCAACTGTACGTGCGTTATTATACGTTGAACATCCGCATTTGTAAACCCGCTTAGTCGAAGCTGAAACTTGACGGCTTCGAGAAGGATTCAACGGCATAGCGCATGGCGTCCATCAAATGGTTGAAGCCGTCAATCGGCTTGTTTATTTTTCGTCCGCTTTTGTCTTCGCCCCATGTGTAGTTGCTGATTTCGGTTAAAAAATTTACGCAACGGGGATGTACGATAATCTCGAAGTCTTGCAAAAAATCTATGCCGGCATTTATGCTGTCCTTGCCCTTGCGGGCTTTTCGAATGTTGAACATTCCGAGAAGTTCCAAACGGTCGATGCTTTTCGGTTCATTATCGGCAATGATACGCTCTTTAACGTATCCCATCCGACTGACCTCTTTGAAGATGGCTTCGTTACTCATGCCGTATTCGTACATTTCGTCGAAAACCCATAATTGCTTTGCTTTCGGGTCAATCAGCCCGCAAAACAACGCCGTCGGGTCGTTGGTGTAGCCGAAGTCCAACCCGAAGCAGGATTTTACGCCGGCACGGCTTCGAACTTCGTCGATGTCGAATAATATTTCAATCCATTTTTCAAATATAACGCCGTCAACGATACCCCAATTTCCCATCCCGGCTACATTGTAGCGGCGGGGGTTTAGCCTCTTCATGCGCTTAAACATCGCAAGGGTTTGTTTGTCGATAAATTCGTTCATCAAGTAGGTTGTGGTGATTGCAAGCGTGTCAACGGATTCGTCGATTTCTTCATCGTAAAATCTTTTGACAGTGCCGGAAGAAAGAGTTTCGACAATCTCTTCGCCGTCTTTTTCGTTGACATCGAAAAACCGCTTTTTAATCCAGTGATATTGATTCCACGGGTTGAAGGTCAATGTCCATTGATAGAACAATCCCTCGGGCAGGTTTCCGCGCAGGGATTCGTCCAAAATATCGAAATCGGCTTCGTTCATTATTTCGTAGGCTTCTTCTATCCATCCCCAACAAAGATAACCGGTTTCAACCGTGATTGATGTAATTTTCAACGGGTCATCCAGACCGCGAAAGTAAATTGTTTGCCCCGTCGGAATACAGGTCATTTCAAGCGGCGATTCTTTGACGTTCCAATATTGGGCGACGCCCAAACGGTTAATCGCCCACTTTAATTCCTTGAAGCATGAATCCTTCATCGTGCGGAAAATTTTGCGAATTACAAGAAGGTTGGCATCGGGATTTTTCATAAGATTGTAAATGAACCATAACGCTGTTGTCTTTGATTTCTTGCTTGCGCGGCTTCCCTTACATACCCGATAACGCCCTTTAAAATGCCAAAAATCTTTGTAGTGCTTGCCCACGACATCGGGCAGATAAATTTTATTTTTCGCCGCTGTCATGGTATCACCACATAAAAATCATCGTGCAATAAAATTGCGCCCTTGAAATATCAGGGGCGCAAGCATTTTCAAGCATTTTTTTGTTACTAACACGTTATTACCGGTCTTATTTAAGGTCGTTTTCACCGCTGAATATTGGTGGCGGCATATTCGTGATTGCAAGTTTATCGTTGAACAATCCCAAGTGCCGACCGAGTAATTCGAGGTTGCGGGTTTTGTCGTACAGCTTGATTTCCCGTTCGATAATGTCGCCGTCCTCGGTCGGGATGATTTTCACCCTTACCGATTGAATTGCCGCCGTGTCATCGCGCATCGCCGCACCGTTCACCGCGCCTTCTTCTGTTATAACATCGGCGGCATTGACGAAACCGAGTTTCGCGATTTCCTCCAACACCCTGTCGGCGGTAATTCCCGTTCGCTTGCTTCTTTCAGCCATCGCGACGGCTACAGCCGCCGAAATGTTAGGTTTTGAAAGGTTTTCGGAAGCTATCGCGGACGCCGCATTCGGCGAGTATCCCGCACGGATAGCGGCTTGTGTGCCGTTAAGGTCGATAAGATACTCTTCAACGAATCGCGCCTGTTTTGCAGTCATTTTAGGCACAATATCGCCCCCATTCGCGCCTTTCGGGTAGTTTTACACTTAACCACGATAGCATTTTACTATATTTGAAACGGAAAAAACGGAAAAAGCGGAAAACTTTTCATGCACCTTCAAAATATGCTTTTACATATTTTCTCGCTGAATCTGCGGACATTTTTTTATAAAACCCCTTGCCGACGTCCTGCCATTCCTTGCCTTCAATAAACCGCAATGTTAAAAGGGTACGAATTTTCGCACAATCAAGGGAAGCGATGAACTTTTCAGCGTCAAGAACCTTTTGTTCGAGCTTGATTTTTCGGGCTTCGAGAAGCAACCATATTTCATCAATCTTCTTTTGGTCTGCAACAGCATACCCCTGAATCGTGATAACTTTGCCCTGCCCGCTTCTGTAATCCTTCGCCGTATCGCCGACAAACAGATTCCTTTTATCCTGCACACGCCGCAAACGTTTGTTAAGTACGTCAATTTCACTTTTCATGTATATGAGTTGTTCGAAATCTTTCAGCGTCATTGCCCTATCTCCCTTCACAGAAGCCGCACATTTGAACTTTTCAAGGCTTTTGCCAAATGCAACAGATTCATACATGCGAATAAACGAATAGCGAAGCAGGGTTTTGCTTCCCCGCTTCGCTGTTCAAAATTGTGTCCGATTCGGACACCTTGCCGTATGCCCGCTTCCATTTCCCGCCTAAACTTTAACTATGCTCATAACAACAAAGTCGGGCGGCAATCCGTAGTCGCCTCGGAGGATATAAGTAACCTTTACGTCAATAAATTCTTCCGTTGCTTCCTCCCGCTCCGGGACAAATTGGCGCAATCGTAACACATCGCCGACCTGATAATTACGGTCATTGCGTCGATATTCAAAGGTTTTTAACCCCTCGGCAACGGCACGAAGCATATCGGGGTGTATTTTTACCTCATGTGTTACTTGCCCCGCTTCCGACGCGATGGGGTTCGGCGGCGAGGCGGCGGGCTGTTGCTTTTTCAAGGGACACCACGAGGGCATATGCTCAAAGATTGTAAAATCCAATATTGTGCTGTCAAAACATTCTTTGTATTTCATAAGTTTGCATTTCCAGTAAGTTTCTTGGTACTTCTGAACGTGCTGAATTTTACAGTACCGGCAGGAATCACAACAGCCGGGGTCGTAATCTTTTGCCGCTTCCTTTTGCGGCGATTCCCGCTTCCGACGTTCCTTCACGCTGTCCGGTGTGACGGGGACGCCGTTTTTATGTTCATCCAAAACTTGCGCCTGTTGTTTGCTGTCGAGCCGAGATGCTTCGTATGCAGTTGTTACGTTTATGTTGCCTTTTTGAAATTCTACCGAAAGCTCCGGCGCAAGATTTTTGTTGATGCTTTCGTACCGCGCTATTTGTGACGCGGACACGCCCAAAAGCTCGGCTATTATGTCCCGCTTTTTACCGGCGAATTTATAGCCGCCGTCTTTAAGTTCGGTTAAAAGCTCCTTTAATCGCCGGGCTTGATGCGATAATTCGTAATCCGAGAGCCGTCGCGCTGTGGAGTTTGCGAGAATCAATTGCAATTCCGCTTGCACGTCGTCTATAGATTTTACGATTTTGCAAGGAATGCGGCGGAATTGCTCTTTGCCTTCCGCTACAAGTCGGCTTATAGCCGTATATCGCCGCTCACCGCTTAAAAGCTCATACTTTGAATTTTCCGCCCGCTTCCGCACGACTAAATTTTGCTGTAACCCGACAAGCTCGATGCTTGCCTGTAATTCCTCTACGTCGTCCACGGTGAAAAAGTTTAATTTCGACGGCTCTATTTGCTCAAAGTCCAAAATTTCGATTTTGAAAGCAAATGCATCATCGCCGCCGCTTTCGTTTTTTGAGTGCGTATTCATCAACGCGCTTACGCTGAATTTTTGGGGCATTTCGCTCTCTCCTTTTTGAAGGTGTCCGAAACGGACACTTTTAACCGGCCAAATATTCCGCAACCAAATTTTCATAATCCTTTGCCGCTGTAGAGTTTTTGGCGTATTCAAGAATGGGTTTGCCGCAAAAAGTAGTTTCGTCAATTTTTACGGTTTTGCGGATGCGTGTGCGAAACACAGGGTAATCCGTTTCATTTTCCAACCATTCTGCGCCCTGCACACATGCGTTATTGCGGGCGTCCATAGTGATGAAGCATCCGGCAAGGCGTAACGCAGGGTTAAATTCCTGCATATCTTCTATCTGTTCCGCAAGTTGGCGAAGACCGTCAAAGGCGAATTTATCAACCTTAATCGGTACGAGTACGTCGGTAGAAACCGTAAGGGCGTTTATTACCGACATGTTAATATCGGGCGCATTGTCAATAATGCAGTAATCGTACATTTGCGCGGAATATTCCAGTGCCTTTTTGAGCCGGGTTTGTTGCGGACGGCTCATGTCAAGCAATACTTCTTTGTTTGCGTTTAAGAGATTCATGTTTGCGGTTATCACGTCTAACCCGGCATAGGGCGTATTGTGAATATACCGGTGGGCTTCCGCGCCGCGCCGGGTCATTATTTCCGCCATGCCGGCAACGTCATCGCCATGAAAGCCGAAGAACTTTGATACATTGCCCTGCTTGTCGTTGTCGATAAGCAGAACCCGCGCCCCGTGGACGGTCGCAAGCACGTGAGCAATATTGATAGCGGAAACCGTTTTACCTACGCCGCCTTTTAAGTTAATGATGGATATGGTTTTCATTTTTCATCATGTCCTTTCCCCGGAGAATCATCCTCGCCCGCTTCGGCATCCGTTAATTTCATTTGGATTTGCGGAACTTCTGAAAGCGTGAAGCGTTGTCCTTCTTTATCGAATTTCAATTCCAACGTGCGCTCTGAATACGTCGCTTTTGCCTCCGTGCGCTTTTTGAGGGTTAATGTTACTTTGGTTTCGATTTGCGGCGTTCGATAAACTTTCGTCGTCGATGCACCTTGCCCGTATTCGTCCTGCAAATGAACCGCTCGTGTGCAATCGACTAATTCGATTGATATTTTCGCGCTGATTTCTCCGCCCTCGAAATTGCCGTGGTAAAGTTCATAAAGGCATTCTGTGATTTTGCGATTAAAATTTTCATTAAAATCCTTAAACGCATCGCTTTGCGCGGTTAATGTAAATTCAGTTGCCATTTTACACATCCCCTTTCAATTATTTTTTTATTTTATTGCCCGCCACGAATTACCCTTATGTCGTCTGTATACATAAGCCTTTATTTGCGGACATAACATCCGGAGCGACTTGCAGCCCTGACGCAAGACCCGCTTCTTTGCGGCAAGCGGCGTGTTTACTTTCATTATGTGCTTGCCCCTTTCTGAAAATTTTCGTTGGCTTCACTTTGAAAGAACGCCCTGACGGTCGCACCTCGTCGCCTCCGGCAGTCGTATTCCTCGAAGCTGTTAACACTTCGAAAAATAAGCCGGTTGTTTACATACCGTTGAAGCAATCTTGTTTCCCTTGGTGCGTTTTGCTTATCGTAAATCATTACATACGGGTTAAATCCCATGTCGCGCAAGGCATATACCCGGTGCAAATCTTCGTCGTGTGTGCTGTTGAAATTCGTCAAAACATAAACGCCCTTGCGCGAATAGTCCTTTAAACGAAAATGTTTATTGAAAAATTCAAATGCCGCCGTTAAATCTTCTCGCGGGTTATCCCATGCAAAGTGAATCATTTTAATTTTAAGGCGGTTTAGCAACTGCAACACATGGGAATCAACAAGTCGGATGTCCAGCCCTTGCGTAAAGTCAACGGATGCGCCTGTATCTATAAGTTGCAGAAGTAATTTTTCTCTGTCGTTACAAGCAAGCAAGTTCGGGTCTAAAAGTTTGATTGTCTTTTGCTTTGTCCAAAAGTCCCCTGTTTCTGCGACTTGCTTTGAAACGTTTCCCTCTTTTTTCGTTACGATGCAATACGGGCAGTTTCGCGGGCAACCCCGTGTTAAAAAGCCGTATGCCTCGCTGTATTGCGGGTACAAGTCGTAATCCGGCATTATATTTTCAATTTCCGGGGGAAGTGATGAAATGTAATACTCGCTATCTGAATAGCCTTGCCGTATGCGCTCGTCGGAGGTGTCTGCGGGCTTGTATCCTGTTCCGCCCTTGTAAATAACGTCCGCATGTATCGCCGTGCTGTAGTCCGGCGTGAAATCGAAAATTTTGCTCATGTAAACGACATCGTAATGCTCAAACGGGTTGAGCATTTCCACGTAATCGCCCCGGCGTTTGTGATACGCGCTTAACTTCATCAACGGCAAACACGGGAAGTTATGGCTGTCCACGTCTGCAAGACCTATTTTCACATCCTCATCCCCTTTCGCCGTTTCTCCCGGACCGGCTTACGCATCATGCGGGCGTAAATATACGCTCCGTTCACGTATTGACTGAATTTAACCTTAATCCCGCCGACCGGAATTGCGTGATTGCGGTAGTGCTGTTCCAACACGGCGCGGGCGGCATTTTCATTCGCGGCAAGCTCCGCCACCCGCTTCTTCGACATGCTGTACTTTGTGCCGGGAAGTCTGTGGTCGGAAAATGCGACCTCGGGTTGAGTTAAGTTTGTGCTGGTCGAATAGGTTTTTTGCCCTTTTCGGTTGCCTTCCTTGGTTTCAGGCTTGGCAATGTACCGGGCCAGCCCCTCCAGTCCGTAATCATCCGGTTGCAAACGGCGCGATTGCGAACGGAAGCCCTTCTTCCAAACTGCTTCTGCCAAACTGCTTCTGCAACATCCCTGTCGCGGAAATTCATAATGATATGGTGATGGGCGTGTATCGCGCCTGTTGCCTCGTTAATAACCCATTCAGTGACGTAAATATATTTCAACTCCGGCAACCCGTTTGCCTTGATATAACCGCGCAAACGCCGGATATAGTTCTGCATATCTTTTTGCGCGGACTTTGCATCGGCGGGCATGTGTTCGTGCCTGTAATCGAACGTACACCAAATATCTGCTTCGGTGAAATTGGCGTGTACGAGCCGAGAAACATGCTTACGGGTGTTTTCGCGATTAAGGTTTTTTTGTGCATGGCGTGTAGGGCTTCCCGTTTTTTCCCTTACGATTTTATACTTGCTTTCCGTCCATATCGGATATATTTCGACTTCCAATACATCGCCGGAGCGGATTAACTTAACTCGGTACTTGAAAATATCTTTGTGCCGTATGGATTCTAAATAATCGTCAATACTTAACTGCTCATACGGCAGGGTGAAAACATCTTCGTAGCTTGGCAAAGAGTACGGCATATGAATTTCCCTCCCGAGTGAATTTAAGGGTTCAAGGCTTTAGTGGCGCGGTAGCTTTCAATTGCCGCCCGTTTTTCATCCGCGCCTTGCGCACGGATAACGGCGGCAAACGCTTGTCGGTTTCGCACTTTAGCTTTTTTATCCTCCAACTCGTGGCGGATAAATTCATATGCTTTTTTATCCTCACTCGAAAGGGCGGTTGCATCGAGCATATTTAAAAATTCCAACATGCCGATAACCGCCATAAATGAGATTTGCACTTTTTTCGGATTTTCGGGGTTACTCCCGAAGCTCCGCAACATGTTTATCATCGAAATCACTCCCAAGATTGACGGCAGTGTGAACACTGCCTTAACACGAGCGTAAACGCTCGCGCAAAACACAAACATACATGAATGAAAATGCAAATATTTGTTTGCGTTTGTTTGCTGTTTTCATGGCATCGTTGAGATGTTAATACCTATTACGAGGACGATAAACAGCCCCGTCGGACACCATCGGACACCTTTTTTCGTTGACTTTCGGCATTCGGAGTGATAGAATTTAGTTGTTTGAATGTCATCTCCGAAGGCGTTTCGCCTTTCCCCCTGCGATTCCGTTAAAATTGCAGGGGGTTTTTATGTTCCGCTGAATTTGCTGTATAACCACTTTTCAAATTCGGCGTCGTTGGAATCTTCGGTGCGCTGTACAGCAATAATCAGCTTCTTGCCTTTTTCCCGACTGAAATTGTCGTACCGCTCAACGATGTAGCCGCTTTCGCTCATGCGCTCAATTCCTCGCGTGATGCGGTCGAGTGTTCGCATGTCGCCCTCGTGGTCATTTGTGGCGTGAATGCTCACGATTACCATACATAACCTCCCCGCGCTGCTGTCAGAGTGCGTCCGCTATGTCGAATAACGAAAGCTGTTGCATACAACCCGCTTTTTTGGCTTTGACCCGCTTCGGCTTCGCGGATTGCAGAAACCATCCTAACTTTCGGACGTCAAAAGCATCGCCGCATTGTTTAATGTCCGGGTAGTTGCTCGTGCTTACGGCTATTGCGTGTTTATCCGTTTCGTAAGCGTAATAGGTGTAAAGTCCCAGATTGAGGTGGCACGGTTCATCTAAAAAAACGTCGGGATTATCGCCCCAAGATTTGACAATGAATTGATAAGGTGTCATCCCCTTCAAAGTTTTTAGTCGTTTAGCG
>WQVC01000052.1 GCA_009781765.1 Defluviitaleaceae bacterium
CTCTGTTCGCACAGGTACAAACAATCGTTTTTCACCGGTCGGGTCTTTTTTCAATGACGCATTTAATGCCGCCGTCCATTCAGCCTTGCAGTATGCGGATTTAAAATAATCCGGCGACAATACAGCAATAAAGCGTTCGCACTCTTTCAGGGCGTTATTTATATCCGACATAAAATTACCGCCCGCCCTAAAGTCCCATGCCTGAATACGGCAAATGTAGCCTTCGCCCTCCAATACTGCGGCAATCCATGTCGCCCACTGCTCGTCGGCTTTGGTATAGCTGATAAAGAAGTCGTTTTTGTTTGTGCCTCTCTTGTTTGCCCCGTTCATTTGTATCGCCCCTTTGGTTTTCAACGTGGTTTTCAATGTGTCTTGCCGCGCAGTCCTGAAAAGAACATTACGGTTGTGTGAGAAGCCTGATGCGTACCGAATTGCAAACCGCTATATTTTGGAAATTACATGTGCGATTATATGGCGATTTCGACAGGAAAACAAGCAACACGCCAAAAAATGCGACCGGCTCTCCCGAAAATTTCGAGAAAGCTAATCGCCTTTACCGACGCATTGAGCCGGCGTTTGCTTTAGCTTTGATTATGTTTTTATTTGATTCGTTTTTCTAAGTAAACCGAAGCCCCGGGAACTTCGGGTGTGCAGAGCTTTCGCTCCGCGTTGCCGCTTCATATAAAAGGTGTGCACGTGGGCGTCAACATTCGGTCGGCCGTGTCCGAACGGGTCTGCCCGCTTTCATATAATGCGGCGGGTGGTGCAGGTGTTGCGGTGGTACAGGTGTTGCATTGGTGTTACGGGTGAAGCATTGGTGGTACATGGTGTTACATGCAACCGTTATACAGCGGCTTCGGCACGGAGCGGTGCGGTCAGTTTCAGGGCGAACCCCTTCCTGAGATGGCAAACACGTCCTTTGGCATAGAAGCGACTGCTTTGTTTCTCGGTTGCAACGCAAGTATACTTCAACTCTCATGCACAAATAACATGAACCGTTCCAGGAAATTTTCTAGGAATTTTTCCAGGAATCGTTCCGTGAATCGTGCAAACCGAAAACATCAAAAAGCGCGCGGCGCAACGGAAGCGTACGCGCGCTCCTGAAAAGCGGGTGGGGGAGGGGGGAGGGTGTTTGCCTGCCGGCGGGCCGCACCCCTGCAAAATCCGTGCATTATCGTAAGTGGGAATACGCCCCGGTCGGGAAAAAAACATTGATAACAAGCTGTACATATGGTATAAAAGTGCAGAAATAATCGGAGGTGCGCGATGATTGCGATTTATAAAAAGGAGATGCGGGCGTATTTTACGCAAATGCCCGGTTATGTTTTTTTGGCGATTTTTTTGCTGCTCGCGGGCGTCTTTTTTACGATTTTGAATGTGCGCGGAGCAAGCGGGAACTTTCATTTTGTGCTTGGCGAGATTACGATTTTCTTTTTCATTCTGATTCCGACCCTTACAATGCGCCTGTTTTCGGAAGAAGCGCGGCAAAAAACCGACCAACTTCTGTTTACAAGTCCGCTTACCGTTTCGGCGATTGTGCTTGGTAAATTTTTTGCCGCGCTGTCGCTTTTTTTGCTCGGAACGGCGGCGACGGTGATTCTGCCGGTGCTTTTGGGGCGGCACGGTGAGTTGCCGGTGAGTCAAATTGCGGGTACGTACGCGGGATTTTTCCTGTTGGGTGCGGCTTGTATTGCAATCGGTGTGCTGATTTCGGTGCTTACGGAGAATCAAATCGTCGCCGCTGTGGGAACGATGGCGGCTGTTTTTGTGATGTTCATTATGGAGGCAATCGCCTTGGCAATGCCGACTTCCGGGGCGGCGTCGCTTGTTTTTGCGGGTCTTGTAATCGCGGCGGTGGCCGGCATTTGGTACAACTCAACGCGTAAGGTTTGGGCGGCGATTATTGCCGGCGCGGTCGGAATCGCTGCTGCCGGCGGACTTTTTCTGCTGAACTCCGCGCTGTTCGACGGTCTGATTGTGCGCGTGTTGCTGTGGTTTTCGTTGTTTGCGCGATTCGGTTCGTTTACTCGCGGCGTGTTGAGCTTTAGCGACATTGTATACTATGTGTCCTTTGTCGCGCTGTTTTTGTATTTTACCGTAAACGTAATTGAAAAACGGAGGTGGCGGTAAGATGTTCGATAAACGCTTTTTGTACGGTACTTTTTCAACGGCAATGATGCTTTTTGCAGCAGTAATTTTTGTTCTTGTGAACCTGCTTGCAGGGGAATTTAATTTTTCGCGGGATTTAACCGCCGAGCAAATTTTTTCGCTTTCCGATGACAGCCGCGAGTTTCTCGCGGGGCTTGAGGACGACGTTACAATCACTTTCATCGCTCACGTCGGGCGTGAGCACGAAATGTTTTTGGGCAGCATCATCAGCGGGCTTTTGGAAGAATACACGGCCGCATCGCCGCGAATCCGCACGGAACAGCGCGACCCGTTGTTGAATCCCGCGCTGATTCATCGCTTTGCAGCGGAATCCGGCGTTGCGGGCGGCATTATCGAAAATACCGTCGTTGTACAAAGCGACGCCGAAATTCGTGTAATTCTTCCCCACGAAATGCTCGTGATTCAGGGTGACCGTCTGAATATTAACGTCGAGCGCGAAATTACTCGCGCAATCGAACACGTCACACAAGGCTCGGCGGGCGTGATTTATTATGTAATCGGCAGCGGAGAGCCGTCGTTGCCGCCGGAATTTATCGCGTTCTTAGAGAGCGAAAATTACACGATGCGTGAAGTTAATCTTGTTGCGCATGATGTGCCGGACGATGCAGACATCTTGTTTATTCCGATGCCCTCGCGGGATTGGACGGAAATTAAAGCCGGGCGTGTGCGCGATTTTCTTGCCGGCGAGGGCAGTGCGTTTTTCGCGCTTGATTACATGCACGAGCCGATGCCGCATCTCGCCGCCGTTCTGGACGCATACGGGCTTGCGCACACGGGGCGATTTATTTTTGAGGACGACGCGCAAAATTTGTTAGACTTGCGGATGCTCGGAATGCCGATTTTTGTGCTGCCGGAGCCGGCCGCGCACGAAATTACGCAAACTTTGCTTGCCCACGATTTCGTCAACGTTTTGCCGTTTTTCCCCGCCGAAATCCGGATACAACCCGTACGTCGCACGACCCTTACAATTGAGCCGCTTTGGACGACTTCGCGAGCCGCCCGCGCATACGAAATTGACGACGATTTGATGGGGCAACCGCCCGAGCAATCAAATGAAGCACCGTTTCCGCTTGCCGTGGCCGTCACCGACCGCATTTTTTTGGGCGGCAACGAATATTTCACGCGAATTGTTGCAACAAGTAATATCGAATTTATCGGGCCGCTTTACGCCGCAAATTTCGGCGAAGGCAATTGGCATTTTGTATTGAATTCCCTGCGCTGGATGAGCGACGAGCCGCCTGCCGTATGGATTCCGTCGCGCGTTCCGCCGGGCCACTCGCCCGTTTTCATCGACGATTCCGCCGCAAACATGATTGGCATTGCGGCAATGGCGGGGATTCCGCTTTTATGTATCGCGCTCGGCGCGGCGGTGTGGCTGAAAAGGCGATTCGGATAAGATTAGGATATATAACTTTTGGGGCTTCGCCCCGGGATGCATGGACTTGTATATAGCGAACGCACTTGAGAAGCCCGTTCGCTATATACGCAGTCTTTCGCAAACTTACAATGTAATCAAAGCCGTCCGAGGGCTTTTTTTTATTCTTGGGCATAATATTCATTACAATATAAAATTAAGCAGGCGAATATCGTGAAAAAATATTTTTATAAATTTCTTGCTTGTATTGCTTCTCGCTGTTACCATGGTGACGATAATACAGGTTACGGGGAGATATATAAAATGAGCGACATGGACGGAGCAATTAAATACGGAGAGGTTGATAGCGTCGATTTTGCTATATACCTCAACAAAAAAGCAAAGGAACAGAAGCAACAGGTAAATGTAACCAAACTTCAAAAATGGCTTTATATTTGCTATGGCCTTCATTTAGCACTCCATGAAAGCCAACTGTTCGCAGAAAGACCAAAAACATGGGATTACGGTCCCGCTTTCCCGCGAGTTCATAAAACCCAAAAGAAAAATAACGACACGTTGGATACTCTTTTGGATAAAATAGACGTACAAGCATTTAGCCAATACGACAAGTTAATAAATACCGTTCTTAAGTATTTCGGTGGGTGGACGGCGCAAAAACTTGTAGACTGGACACACAGACCGGGAACTGCATGGCATAAGAGGATAAAAATGGGGGAGAGGTATGAACCCATGGACAATTACGACATATTGTTGGATTTCAAAGGTTTGGTGCTTGATGAATAAGGACAAAGACTTTTACACGATTGATGACGAAAAGATTGGGTCTTTACACATTGAGGCCGACCCGGACACTGACCCGAAGTTTGCCCCCTCTAATCCGCTTGACCCTGTTGCAGATTCCTACGCCGACCCTGACTTTAAACGCGAAGAAGCTCGCAAAAATGCGAAACACAAAAATGTCTTGTTTTTTCATAAAGCCCTGCCGATTATCACGGTAATACTTTTACTGATGTTGGCATCTGTTGTGTTCGTTATCCTACCTTTTTCCGAGATTGAGTTGGAGTTTGACTCTGTTTTGAGTTTTATGCAGGAATACAACCGCGCATTTGTGGCATCAACAAACACGATTTTCATTGCATTAGCAACAATTATCGTCTCAGACCTTTTGCGGCGGTTTTATGGGTATATTAAGAAAAACATACAAGATTCTGATGTTTTTTGATGATTTAAATTGACATCGCGTGCGTGCTGCTAAAAAATAAACTCCTCTGTCCCCGGGAATCCGTTCACATATTGCCGCACGCTCCCTCGACGCCGAAGCAGTTTCCGGTAACAAAAAAACCTATCGGTAGCTATACGGCTACCGATAGGTTTTTACTTGCTCCGAGAAGTATATCCGGCTTCGAGGGAACGCGCCGCCGCCGACTATTGCCCCCGGCTTTCAAAGTGCGCTTGGCGCACTAACGCGGAATTTCTTCCATTACATATGCCTCAACTTTGTCGCCCTCTTTAATGTCGCTGTAATTTTTAAACGTCATGCCGCAGTCGTATCCGGAAGCGACTTCTTTTGCGTCGTCCTTGAAGCGACGGAGCGCGTCGAGATGCCCGTCGTAAATTACGCGACCGTCACGCACAATGCGAACCTGCGAGTTTCGTGTAATTTTGCCCTCGGTGACGTGGCAACCGCCGATTGTTCCGATACCGGACGCCTTGAAAATTTGGCGAATTTCCGCGTGTCCGAGAACTTTTTCAGCAAATTCGGGGTCGAGCATACCTTTCATTGCGGCCTCGATGTCGTCGATGGCGGAGTAAATCACGCTGTACAAGCGAACATCAACGCTTTCGTTTTCCGCCACAGATTTCGCGGCGGCGTCGGGACGAACGTTAAAGCCCAAAATGATTGCGTTGGACGCGCTTGCAAGCATCACGTCGGATTCGGTAATCGCGCCCACGCCGGTATGAATTATGCGTACGCGAACGGATTCGTTCGTGAGTTTTTCCAAACTGCCGCGCAATGCCTCAACCGAACCCTGCACGTCGGCCTTTACGACGATATTCAAATCCTTGACCTGACCGGCCTGAATTTGGTTGAACAAATCGTCGAGTGAAACCTTGCCCTGCGGAACTTTTATCATGCCGATGCGACCTTTTGCAACAACTGATTCGGCGAGTTGACGCGCTTGCCGCTCGTTTGTTGCGGCGTAAAGAATGTCGCCGGTGGAGGGGACATCAACAAGCCCGGTAATTTCAACCGTGCGCGACGGCCCGGCTTCTTTTACGTTTTTGCCGCGTGAATTGACCATCGCGCGAACTTTTCCGAAGCACGCCCCGGCAACAACCGGGTCGCCGACATGAAGCGTTCCCTCCTGCACCAAAATCGTAGCAACAGGCCCGCGCCCTTTGTCCAACTTCGCTTCGATAATGCTTCCGCGAGCGGGCTTGTTCGGGTTTGCTTTCAATTCCTTCATTTCGGCCACAATTAAAATCATTTCCAAAAGCTGCTCGATGCCGGTTTTTGCGCGCGCGGATACGGGAACGGTAATCGTTTGCCCGCCCCAGTCTTCGGGCTGAAGCCCGTGTTCCGTGAGCTGCTGCTTAACTTTATCGGGATTCGCGTCGGGCTTATCCATCATCGTGATAGCAACGATAATATCAACGCCGGCGGCTTTTGCGTGGTTGATTGCCTCAATTGTTTGCGGCATAACGCCGTCGTCCGCCGCAACAACAAGAATTGCGATGTCGGTGATTTGCGCGCCGCGCATACGCATTGCGGTGAACGCTTCGTGACCGGGCGTATCGAGGAAAGTCACGCGCTTGTTTTCATTATCCTTGAGGCGCACACTGTACGCGCCGATATGCTGCGTTATGCCGCCGGACTCCGACTGCTGAACATTCGATTGGCGAATTACGTCCAAGAGCGACGTTTTTCCGTGGTCAACGTGACCCATTACAACAACAACGGGCGGACGCGACACAAGCGAACTTTCGTCGTCGGGGGCTTGCGCAAAGGCTTCTTCGAAAACGTCAACTTCAACGTACTCGTCAACCAACACGCCGAATGCTTCCGCAACCATTGTTGCCGTTTCGAAGTCGATTGTTTGGTTTGCCGTTACCATCAAGCCGTTTTTCATCAGCACTTTGATAACGTCGGCGTTTGAGCGCAATAATTTTTCAGCCAAATCGCGCACGGTGATTTCCGGCGCGACGGTTATCATCGTAACCGTCGGACGAACAACGGGCTGAACGGGACGCTTTGCGGGGCGACCTCTGCCGCCTCTGCGGTCAGAACCGAAGCGACCCTCTTTGCTGAAAGTATCCTTTTGATTTTTGCGGGTGTTTGCTTGTTGCGTTTTGTTCCATTGTTGACGCTTATCGTCCTTCGTCGGCTCGGATTTTTTGACCTCGCCGGGTGCGCCGGGACGACCGGGAGCTCCGCCCGGACGCGGTGCAAAACCACCACCACCGGGACGCCCTCCGGGACCTCCGCCCGGGCGCGGCGAGAATCCGCCACCACCGGGACGCCCTCCGGGGCCACCGCCCGGACGCGGCGAGAACCCACCACCGGGACGCCCTCCGGGACCTCCGCCCGGACGCGGCGCATAACCGCCTTGTCCCTGCGGTCTGGGAGGCCTGTCGCCTTGCGGGCGAGGAGAATAACCGCCTTGCCCCTGCGGTCGGGGCGGTCTGTCGCCTTGCGGACGCGGAGAATAACCGCCTTGCCCCTGCGGTCGGGGAGGTCTGTCGCCTTGCGGACGCGGCGTATAACCGCCCTGACCCTGCGGTCGGGGAGACCTGTCGCCTTGCGGACGAGGCGTATAACCGCCCTGACCCTGCGGTCGGGGCGGCCTGTCGCCTTGCGGACGCGGTTGGGATTGCTGCTGTTCGGGACGTTGCTCTGCCCCGGGTGATTTTATTTCAGCCGGTTGAGCCGGCGAATTTTCGGTAGGTTGAGGCGTTGCCGCAGATGCTGTCGCGGGAGATTCCGGACGCGGACGAGGCGGCAAGGGTTGCCCGTCCGGCCCGAGAGGACGCGGACGAGGCGGCAAAGGCTTCCCGTCCGGTCCGAGAGGACGCGGGCGAGGCGGCAAAGGTTGCCCGTCCGGCCCGAGAGGACGCGGACGAGGCGGCAAAGGTTGCCCGTCCGGCCCGAGAGGACGCGGACGCGGCGGCAAAGGCTTCCCATCCGGTCCGAGAGGACGCGGACGAGGCGGCAAAGGCTTCCCGTCCGGCCCGAGAGGACGCGGACGCGGCGGCAAAGGTTGCCCGTCCGGCCCGAGAGGACGCGGACGAGGCGGCAAAGGCTTCCCGTCCGGCCCGAGAGGGCGCGGGCGAGGCGGCAAAGGTTGCCCGTCCGGCCCGAGAGGACGCGGGCGCGGCACACGGGTCGGTTCGCCCCCCGGTGACGGCAGTGCTTCCTTCGCCGCCGGCGGCGGTGATGTTTTTGTCCCTTTCATGTCGGTTTTCAAGCGGGACACATCGGAATCGTCCAAAGAACTCATATGGTTCGAAACGGGCTTGCCGTAATCCTCCATTTTTTTGAGAATTTCTTTGCTGCTGATGTCAAGCTCTTTGGCTAATTCGTGGACGCGAGTTTTCGGCACTTTGCCACCTTACCTTTCAGAAATAATTTCACTGAGCTTTTCAAGGATTTCGTGAGAAACGGCACGCTTAAACGAACGTTCAAATCCTTTTTGTTTATGTGCTTTTTGAAGGCAGTCCGCGTTTGGGCAAACATACGCGCCCCTGCCCGGTGCCTTCAATGTTGTATCAATTGACAGCTCGCCGTTTTTGAAAACGACGCGCACCAACGACGATTTGTCCTTCATTTCGTAACATCCGACGCATCGTCGTAACGGATTATTTTTCATCCGGCGATTCCGCGACGGCTTCGTCATAGTATTCGTCGTCGTAATATTCGTCATAGTATTCATCATCGTAGTATTCGTCGTCATCGTAATACTCATCATCGTAGTATTCGTCGTCGTAATATTCCTGATGTTCGTCGGGTGCGGGGGTTTCTTCGACTTCGTAGAATTCCGCGTAGGCATTTTCCATTTGGGCGGCGGCGGCTTCATCTTCCGGCGAGGGCGGCAATTTTTCCGGCTCGGGGAATATTAAGAAGTCTGTGCCGCGAGCCTGCGCTTCGCTTTTTATGTCGATGCGCCAACCCGTAAGCCGCGCCGCAAGCCGCGCGTTTTGCCCCTCCTTGCCGATTGCAAGGGAAAGTTGATGGTCGGGGACGACGACGCGAGCTTCGTTTCCGACGGGACTGAGCGCGACGGTTACAACTTTGCTCGGACTCAGCGCGTTTGAAATAAACTTTGCGGGGTCGTCGTTCCAGAGAACGATGTCGATTTTTTCGCCGCGAAGCTCGGCACTGATAAAGTTTACGCGCTGACCGTTTTGCCCGACACACGAACCAATCGGGTCAACATGCGGATGACGGGTGTAAACCGCGATTTTACTGCGGTTTCCCGCCTCGCGCGAAACGGATTTTATTTCAACGATGCCGTCGATAATTTCCGGCACTTCTTGCTCGAAAAGTTGCTCCAAAAGCTCGGGGCAGGTGCGCGAAACATTTACAATCGGCCCTTTTGTGTTCTGCTTAACTTCGGTGACATACACTTTTACGCGGTCATTAAAATGGTACGGCTCGCGCGGAATTTGCTCGGACGGCATTAAAACCGCCTCTAATTTGCCCACGCTTAAAATGACGTTTCGGCGGTCGCGCCGCTGAACAATCGCTATGATAACTTTATGTTGTTTTTGGATGTACTCGTTGTAGAGAATTTCACGCTCGGCTTCACGGAATTTTTGCACAACAACCTGCTTTGCGTTTTGCGCGGCGATTCGCCCGAAATTGCTCGGCGTAACGTCGATTTCGATTGTTTCGCCGAGTTCGAGGTTTTTGGCGTCGTCCGGGGAAATTTCCATCCAAGGGTCTTCAACCGTTTCCGAAACGGTTTTTTGCGCAAAAACGGTATAAACGCCTGTTTCGCGGTTAAGAGAAACGCGGATATTTGCGTTCGGACTTGTATTAAGCTGCCTTTTGCAGGCGGCAACAAGCGAAGCCTCGATTGCTTCGAAGAGGATTTCCTTGTCGATGCCTTTTTCGTTAGAAACCTGCGCCAATGCTTCGATAAGTTCTCTGCCGTTGTCCATTTGCCGTTTCCTTTCGTTAAAACGTCACGTTACATGCCGCAACCTGTTTTGTGTCAAACTCGAATTTTTCGCCTTCGGTGTCGGTAATGTTGATTTTTTCGCTGCTGTAGGAATCTAACGTGCCGGTAAATTTTTTGCGTCCGTCTACCGGCGAATGCGGCGCGTAGAGCTTCAGAGTAACTTTTTGCCCGATATTGTCATCAAAATGTTTCGGTCGCGAAAGACGCCTGTCAACACCGGGTGAGCCGACCTGCAAACGATACGCACCTTCGATAGGGTCGTGTTCGTCCAGCACATCGCTTACCGCATGGCTTACGCGCTCGCAGTCGTTTAAATCCACACCGCCGTTTTTGTCGATAAATATGCGCAAAATGCGGCTTCCCGCTTCTTTAACCAGTTCAATTTCATACAACTCAACGCCGCAACTTTCCGCCACCGGCGTGATTATTTCCTCCAATTTTGCAAGCATAAAATTCCTTTCTGCATAAGAGAAGAGTGGGCGCGCACCCACTCTTCATCAGCTATTATATCATCATCCATAGTTTTCCGTAACAAGTTAGCACAAAATTTTCCCTTTTGCAAGGGTTTTTTTCGGGGAGATTCAAGTTTTCGGGGGCTTTGCCCCCGAACCCCCACGAACTTTTTGAAAAAAGTTCGACAAAAATTCAAAAATCGCGCATACGCGCGATTTTTGAATTTTTGCCCCGCTTTTTTTTAAAAGCGGGTGGGGTGTGGGGCGAAGCCCCGCAAAGATTAAAAATTCAAAGTCAACCGGTAGCCGATTGATTTCGCACATATCCTCCCGCGCACCCGCATAAATATAACTTGTCTACAACAGAGGGGAGCGGGATTTTTATGGAACACCACGGCTTAACCGCGAAGGAAGCGGCGGCTTCGGCGCAGCGTCACGGCACAAACGCGCTCACGAAAAAGCCGCGCGACGGCTTTTTTAAAAAATATTTGGCGAGCTTCGGCGACCCGATAATTCGTATTTTATTGCTCGCATTGGGAGTAAATTTAATTTTGATGTTCCGCGATGCAAATTGGTACGAAAGCGCGGGAATCGCCGTGGCGGTGCTTCTTGCCACGCTGATTTCAACTCTTTCCGAACACGGCAGCGAAGCCGCTTTTGAAAAATTGCAGGAAGAAGCCTCAAATATAAAATGCCGCGTGCGACGCGACGGGCGTGTTATTGAGCTTCCGGTTGACGAACTTGTTGCGGGCGATATTGTTTGCATCGGGGCAGGGGAGCGCGTTCCTGCCGACGGTCTGATTATTCACGGCGAAGTTGACGTTGACCAGTCTTCGCTCAACGGCGAAACAAAAGAAGCCCGAAAAACTCCGTCCGGCGGAAAGGTTCAGGGCGATTTGCTCGCCCCCGGCGAACTTTTTCGCGGAACGGTTGTTTGCGCCGGCGAAGGCATCATGCGCATCACCCGCGTCGGCGACGCTACATTTTACGGCCAGCTTGCGTCGGAAATTCAGGAAGCCACCATCGAAAGCCCCCTCAAAACCCGTCTTGCCGCGCTCGCAAAAATAATCAGCCGCTTCGGATACGCGGCGGCGGGATTCGTTGTTGCGGCAAATTTGTTCAACTCAATCGTGATTCAAAATCATTTCGACGCCGTGCTGATTTCCGCACATTTTTCGGATTTCACGCGCCTTTTCGGCGACTTTATGACCGCCGTTACCCTCGGCATAACCGTCATCGTAATGGCTGTTCCGGAAGGTTTGCCGATGATGATAACCGTCGTGCTTTCGGCAAATATGCGGCGAATGCTGCGCGATAATGTTCTTGTGCGCAAGCTCGTGGGGATTGAAACGTCCGGCTCGCTGAACATCCTCTTCACCGACAAAACCGGTACGCTCACGAAAGGTACGCTCGAAGTCGTGAATTTCATCTTCCCCGACGGGCGCGTTTCCGACGCAGACGCCTTTCGCAAGTCGCCGATGTTCAGCCGAATCGCGCTCAACTGCTTCTATAATAATTCCGCGCTTCTTGCGGCGAAAAAAATGCGCGCCACCGCAGTCGGCGGCAATTCCACCGACCGCGCTCTGCTTGAATACGTAAAAAATCACGCCGCAACCCTGCCGCTGTGCAAAAAAATTTACGCGAAGCCGTTCAATTCCTCCGATAAATTTTCAGTCGCCGCAATCGACGGCGAGGCTCGCGGGGTGCTGATTAAAGGCGCACCGGAAATTTTGCTGCCCGGCTGCAAGGTCGCGCCCTCCGCGACGCTGAAAGCCGCGCTGCAAGCCCGCGCCCGCGACGGGATGCGCCTGCTCGCATTTTGCGAAGCGGCTTCCGAGGCCGACGCCGTTGCCCGCAGAAATTTGAACCTGCTCGGTTTTATCGGCATTCGCGACGAAATTCGCCCCGAGGCTCGAAGCGCGTTGGAAGAAATTCACGGCGCGGGCGTTCAGGTTGTGATGGTTACCGGCGATAATCTCGACACTGCCGTGAGCGTTGCGGAGAAGTTAGGATTGCTTCCGGGGGGAGCTTTTGGAAAAGTTCCCCCCGGACTCCCCTCAAAACTTTCACGGGAAACCGCGCTTCGCGCGGTTTCCTATGAAGGGGTCAAGGGGTCAATGACCCCTTGCGGGGGTTCGGGGGCGGAGTCCCCGAGAGCGGCAGTATTAACATCGCAAGCCCTGCAAAAAATGAGCGACCCGGAAGTCAAAAAAATTCTGCCGGGATTGCGTGTGGTTGCGCGGGCGTTGCCGTCGGATAAAGGGCGGCTTGTGCGGCTTTCGCAATCAATGGGACTGGTTGCGGGAATGACCGGCGACGGCGTAAACGACGCGCCCGCGCTGAAAAAAGCGGATGTCGGATTTGTTATGGGCGACGGCACGGAAATCGCCAAAGAAGCCGGCGATATTGTGATTTTGGATAATAATTTCGCGTCGATTGTGAAATCGGTGCTGTACGGGCGAACGATTTTTAAAAGCATCAGGAAATTTTTAATTTTCCAGTTGACGATTAACTTGTGTGCGGTGGGAGTCAGCGTAATCGGGCCGTTTATCGGCGTTCCCGTGCCGGTTACGGTGATTCAAATGCTGTGGATAAATATGATTATGGATACGCTTGCGGGGCTTGCGTACGCCGGCGAAGCTCCGCTTGCGGAGTACATGCGCGAAAAACCCAAGCGTCGCGACGAGCCGATTATTAACCGATACATGTTCAGCCAGATTCTCGCGACCGGCGTTTACACCACGCTGATTAGCCTTTTGTTTTTCAAAGTACCGGCGGTGGCGGAATTTTTTCGCGGCGACGAACGATACCTGCTCACAGCGTTTTTCGCGCTGTTCATATTCGCCGGAGTGTTCAACAGCCTTAACGCTCGCACCAATCGCATAAATATTTTTGCGCACATCGGGCAGAACAAGGCGTTTATCGGCATCATGCTTGCGGTTTCGGTTATGCAAATTTTGCTGATTTACTTCGGCGGCGCGATTTTCCGCACAACCGGCCTGAATTTCGGAGAGCTTTCGTTTGTAATTTTGCTTGCATCCGGAGTAATTGTTTTCGACATCGCGCGGAAAATTTTCTTGCGGCTTAATAATCGCAAGGGATTTATTTAGGGTGTGTTCCCACATCCGCTAACGCCCGTCTTTTGGTCGATTTTGCGCCACTTTTCGTCAGTTTTTCCTTGCGTGCATCCTGCACGCTGCGTCCAAACTTCCTCAATTGACGCAAAATCGCCTCAAAATCCGCGCATTATCGTAAGTGGGAACACACCCTGGAAGTGTTGCGCGAGGCGAAAGAAATGCAAAAGCCTATCGGTAGCCAATCGGTTACCGATAGGTTTTATTTTTGCCTGTTTCCGTTCAGGTTACTTTTTTCGGAAAAAGTATCGTGTAACGCTCTTTACTTTCGGCGGGACGGGATATTACAATAAACTGAAAATCGCGCGAACGCGCGATTTTGTTAAAGTTTTTGCCCCGCTTTTTTCAAAAAGCGGGTGGGGTGCGGGGCGAAGCCCTGCGATTCATTGAAAAAATAATTTCCGGAGGGGTGCTTGAATTGAAAAATATGAGCCTGGCAAATGTGATAATGGCAATGCGGCGCGAAAAAGGCGTTACGCAAGACGAATTGGCAATTCATACAGGTGTGTCAAAAGGGTCGGTGTCGAAATGGGAGAACGGCAACACTTTGCCGGATATTATGCTTCTGCCGATTATTGCCGAATATTTCGGCATCACCATCGACCAACTTATGAATCACTCGCCGCAGTTATCGGAAGCGGAAATTGTGAAAATTTACACGTATCTGACGGAGGATTTTTCAAACAGACCGTTCGAAGCCGTGATTGCGGAGTGCGATACGGTGGTGAAGCGGCATTATACGTGCTTTTCGCTTGTGAGATACGTGGCGTTATTGTATATAAATCATGCCGGTATGGCGGAGTCGGACGAACGCAAGGCTGAAATATTTCAAAAGTCGATAAGTCTGTGCGAACATATTTTGCAAAACTGCCGAGATTCGAATCTTTTGCAACAGGCGGCGAATTTTCAGGCGATGTCGTACATGCATATCGGCAAACCCGAAAAAGTGCTTGAGTCTTTGTGCGACGAAAACAAAATGCCGTTGCAATACGGCGCGGGAAGCAGCGCGCTTGTAAGCCAAGCGCATCAATTGTTAGGGGACATGACAAAAGCAAACGAAGTCGAGCAAATTGAGTTGTATCAAAATATTATGACCGCTTTCGACGGTTTGCTTTCGTATTTGCGTCTTAATTTGGCCGATTACGAAACCGCAAAATCGGTTTACGACAGAGCCGAAAAAGTTGCGGAAATTTTCAATATGCGCGGGCTTAACCCAAATAATATGGCAATTTTATATACATTTGGTGCGCACATGTACAACGCCGCCGGAGAAAGCGAAAAAACTCTCGAAACGTTGGAAAAATACGTCGATGTTTGCATGAACGGATTTTTTCCGGTCGCGGCTCGCGGCGATGAGTTTTTCAACAGTGTGGACATTCTCCTCGGCGGACAATACGCGCCGCCGCGAAACGACGCGATTATAAAAGAAAGTATGCTGAACGACGGCATTCTCGACCCTGCGTTTTCCGCTCTGCACGACAGGGAAGAGTTTAAAAATCTGGTACAAAAAATGAGAGATTTCGCGGGAGGCGGGCAATGAAAAATAAAACTAACGTACTCACCGAAAAGCCCGAAAGGAGCTTTTGGCGGAAGCTCGGGAAAATTTTTTTGATTATCGCGGGGGTATATAGTAGGTTTTGCGCTTGTGTTTACGGCGGTGAATCAAATTATTTCGCTGAACGAGCTGAACGGCATTTTGCCGACCGGCGAACTTGTTGAAGTAAACGGAAAAATGATGCATGTTCGCTCGATGGGCGACGGCGAACAAATAATCGTAATTTTGCCCGGGTTGGGTACGCCGCTTCCTACGGAAAGTTTCGCGCCGCTTATGCGTGAGCTTTCCGTTGAGTACACCGTGGTGGCTGTCGAATATTTCGGCTTGGGTCATTCCGACCGAACCGACGCCCCGCGAACAAACGCCGCTTTCACGGAAGAAATTCGGTCGGCGTTAGCCGGAGCGGGGTTTGCGCCGCCGTTTATACTTATGCCGCATTCCGCGTCGGGCAGTTACGCCGAATATTTTGCCGTGCGGCATCCAGAAGAAATCGCCGCGTTGGTGTTGCTTGATACGATTCATACGCACGAGGTTCTTGAGCCGAATGTACCGGGCTTTGTTACGCATCTGAGCGGATTCAGCCAATTCGTAGGAAGCCCCGGGCTTCTCAGCCCTGTTTTAATGAGAGCCGAAGGCATAGTTCCCGAAAACGGCTTCACCCCGGAAGAAATACAAAACATTCGCCGGTTTATGAACCACTACGTCAACTCCACAACTATGAACCACGTGAGAATGTACATTACAAACATTCGCGAAGTTACGGAGTTGGATTTCCCGCAAGATATTCCTGTGCTTTCGATTCGCCCCACGCGCCCGAACCCCGGAAGCGCGATGACAATCGCAGAAAATAATATCGCCCACATGGAGCGATTCGGCGAAAACTCGCAAATGATAATTATTGAAGGAAATCACAGCATTCATATGGGCAATCACGTTGAGGTCAGAGAAGCGGTGAATGCGTTTTTTCGCACACGTGCATCTAATTCGCCCAATAACGGCTGATATTTTTCGAGAAACATTTCATCAATTCGGCGCAACTCGTCTTCGGTAATTAAACCTTCTCGGCACATTGTTCGGGCGATGGCGACAGTGCTTTGATAAAGCAGTTCTCTTTTGAAATGCTCGCTGCTCATCCTTCGGTTGCGCGGACGATATTTTTTCCGAAACGGTCGGCGATATAGCAAGCGTGCTTGCAAAATTTCCGACCTTTGTTGCCGTAGGCGGAAAAGTTCGTGCCGCAGAATGCGCAGATAAAATTATATACAGCCTTGCGGTTGAGTTTATTTGGGTTCGCCGCCCACCAATCTGCGCGACATTTATCCGCGCAGAATTTTTTTTGCTTTCTGCCGGCGATGATTTCTGTTTTTTGTCCGCATTGTTTGCAATATGTAATGTTCGCGCTGATTTTTTTCAGTTGATGCAGGTTGTTGCGTTGGCAATAGGATTTTATTGTATTCTTGGACAAGTCAAGCAAATCGGCAATTTCCGCGTAGCTTTTTCCGTCCTCGCGCATATTTTTTGCGATGTTTTTTTGTGCTGAAGTCATACAACACCCCCCTTGAGAAAGGTTATTCAGAGGGGGTTTGTCATATGCAGCGAGCGACCTTGGTACGTTCGCGATACGCCGCCTTGCAATTTTTGCGTCTTTGATATAGGCTGAGAAAAATTTTGCCAAAATGAAATTAAGGAGGTCGTATGAAAACAATTGCGATAGACAGCATCGACGCATTAAAATCGGCAATTGCCGAGGTCAGACAGGCGCAGGAAATTTTCGCGACGTACTCGCAGGAGCAAGTCGATAAAATTTTCAAAGCGGCCGCGCTTGCCGCGAATCACAAGCGGATTCCGCTTGCGAAACTGGCGGTTGAAGAAACGGGAATGGGCGTTGTTGAGGACAAGGTGATAAAAAATCATTACGCCGCCGAGTACATTTATAATGCCTACAAGAATACGAAAACTTGCGGCGTTGTTGAGGAAGATAAGCAGTTCGGCCTGCGCAAAATTGCCGAGCCGATGGGCGTAATTGCCGCCGTTATTCCTACAACTAACCCGACCTCTACGGCGATTTTTAAGGGGCTTCTCGCGCTTAAAACGCGCAACGGGATTGTTTTCGCGCCGCATCCGCGAGCAAAAAAATGTACCGCCGAAGCCGCGCGAATTGTATACGAAGCCGCCGTTAAAGCGGGTGCGCCCGAGGGGATTTTCGCGTGGATAACCGCGCCGTCGCTTGATATGTCAAACGAAGTTATGTTCCGCTCAGATTTAATTTTGGCAACGGGCGGGCCGGGCATGGTTAAAGCGGCGTATTCATCGTCGAAGCCGGCAATCGGCGTAGGTGCGGGAAATGTTCCGGCGTTGTTTCACGAGTCGATTGACATTCCGATGTCGGTTAATTCCGTAATTGTGTCCAAAACGTTTGACAACGGCATGATTTGCGCATCCGAGCAAAGTGTAATCGTTGACGCGAAAATTTACGCCGACGTGAAGGCGGAATTTACAAAGCGCGGCTGCCATATTTTAAGCGCGGACGAATGCGAAAAGGTTCGCAAAACAATCGTTGTAAACGGCGCGCTTAATGCGAAAATCGTTGGGCAAACCGCCGATGCAATCGCAAAAATTGCGGGAATCAGCGTCCCCGAGCATACGAAAATTCTCATAGGCGAGGTTGAATCGGTGGAGTTCGAAGAGGAATTTTCACACGAAAAACTCTCGCCTGTTTTGGCTATGTACAAATACGAAACCTTCGACGAGGGCATCGCGAAGGCGGACCGCCTCATTAAAGACGGCGGCTACGGTCACACCGCCGCAATTTATATCAACACAACAACCGCCAAAGCCGACCTCGCCGCTTTCGAAAATGCCATGAAAGCCTGCCGAATTGTCGTAAATACGCCGTCGTCGCACGGTGCAATCGGCGATTTGTACAATTTCAAACTTGCGCCGTCGCTTACACTGGGGTGCGGCTCGTGGGGCGGCAACTCCACAAGCGACAACGTCGGCGTGATGAATCTTTTAAACATTAAATGCGTGGCGGAACGGAGGGAAAATATGTTGTGGTTCAGAACGCCCGAGAAGGTGTATTTCAAAAAAGGCTCGCTTAAAGTCGCGCTTTGCGAATTAAAAGACGTTTACGACAAGAAAAAAGTTTTCATCGTAACCGACGAATTTTTGTACAAAAATAATTACACCCGCGTGCTTGAAAGTTCGCTTGATGAACTGGGTATTCGTCACACAACATTTTTTAACGTCGAGCCGGACCCCACGCTTAACTGCGCAATTGCCGGCGCGAAAGCCATGCGCGAATTTGAACCGGATTGCATTGTCGCATTCGGCGGCGGTTCCCCGATGGATGCGGCAAAAATCATGTGGGTGCTGTACGAGCATCCCGACGCGGACTTCCACGACCTCGCCATGCGCTTCATGGATATTCGCAAGCGCGTATCGCCGTTTCCGAAAATGGGCGCGAAGGCGAATTTTATTGCAATTCCCACAACTGCCGGCACGGGCAGCGAAGTTACGCCTTTTGCGGTTATCACCGACGACGAAACCGGCATAAAATATCCGCTCGCCGACTATGAACTTCTGCCGAACGTCGCAATCGTTGACATTGACTATATGATGGATATGCCGCCGTCGCTTACGGCCGCGTCGGGCATTGACGTGCTTACGCACTCGCTCGAAGCGTATGCGTCGATGCTTGCATCCGATTACACCGACGGCCTTGCGCTTACGGCAATCAAATCCGTGTTCAAGTATCTGCCGGTCGCTTACGCCGACGGCAAAAATGAAGAAGCCCGCGAAAAAATGGCAAACGCTTCGACGATTGCCGGCATGGCGTTCGCAAACGCATTTTTGGGCATATGCCACTCGATGGCGCACAAATTGGGCGCGGCATTTCATTTGCCCCACGGCGTTGCAAACGCGCTTCTTATAAATGAAGTGATTCGCTTCAACGCCACGGATAACCCGCGTAAAATGGGTACGTTTTCGCAGTACAAATATCCGCAGGCCACCGAGCGTTACGCGGAAATCGCGTCGTTCGCCGGGCTTGGCGGAAACAACGATGCCGAAAAAACCGAGCGGCTCATCGAAAAAATTGAGGAACTCAAAAGCGCAATCGGAATAAAAAAATCGCTCCGCGATTATGATATCGCCGAAGCGGATTTTCTCGCCGCGCTTGACGACATGGTTGAACAAGCATTTGACGACCAATGCACCGGCGCGAATCCGCGTTATCCGCTCATGGAAGAAATGCGCGAAATGTATTTGAATATTTATTACGGGAAGGAGCGTTCGAAATGACAGACATAAATTTGTCAAACGTAATCACGACCCGTTCGAACAAAACGATTTATCGCGACGGCGACAAGTGCATAAAGATGTTTCACAAGGGGTATTCGAAAGCGGACGTGCTTAACGAGGCGTTGAACCAAGCGCGTGTTGAGGAAACCGGGCTTAACGTGCCGCGCGTGCTTGAAGTTACCATGCGTGACGATTGTTGGATGATTGTTTACGATTATATCGAGGGCAAAACGCTTTCGGAGCTGATTGCGGAAAACCCCGCCGACAAAGAAAAATATATCGCTCGCTTGGTTGACATTCAGCTTGAAATTCACAGCAAGCGGTGTCCGCTTTTGACGAACCACAGGGATAAAATGTTCCGCAAAATTTCGCTGTCCGATTTCGACCCCATGACGAAGTACGAGCTGCAAACCCATCTTAACGGAATGCCGCGTCATAACAAGGTTTGCCACGGCGATTTTCGCCCGTCGAACGTGATTATCACCCCCGATGACCAACATTACATTATCGACTGGGCGCATGTTACAAAGGGCAACGCCTCCGCCGATGTTGCCCGCACGTATCTGATTTATTTGCTCACGAACCGCAAAGAAGAAGGCGAATTCTATTTGAAATGTTTTTGCACCAAAGCGGATACTCCGCGCGCTTACGTTGAACGCTGGATGCGCATTGTTGCGGCGTCGCAGAGCTTAAAGGGCAACAAGGACGAGCAGGAATTTTTGAGCCAAGTTGTTAATGTAGTGGAGTTTTGACAGGCGGGAAGCAAAAAGAGCAAGCTCAAGTGGCTTGCTCTTTTTGATTTGGTCGAATTTTCGCCGCTTTCCTTCTGATATGTTTTATCGTACACTACGTTTACGAACGATTGCGCATTTTTGCACAAGAGGCAAGTGACGAGATACTTTCCGGAGTCGCTCCGGAAATTTTCCAAGAAAAATTCCCGGAACGGTTCTTAAGACATTGCATTCGGCTTGCGATATACTTGCCATGCAACTGAGAAATTACGCAGTCGCTTCTATGCCAAAGGACGTGCTTGCCAACAGGTAATAATCGCAGGCTGAAACAATTGAGCGCGAGGCGAGAACCGGCGGCTTCAGGCCGGTTTTCGGCGAAGGGCGAAATGATTTCAGACGCGACTTATTACTCAGGAAGGGGTTCGCCCTGAAACTGACCGCACCGCTCCGTGCCGAAGCCGCTGTATAACGGTTGTATGTAACACCGCATCACCCGCCGCAATATATGGAGGGGGGCAGACGCATTCGGATTCGGCCGACCCGAATGTTGACGCCCGCGTGCACACCTTTCATACAGCGCGGCAACGCGGAGCGAAAGCTCCGCACACCCAAAGTTCCCGGGACTTCGGTTTACTTATAGCGAACGCCATTGAGAACCGTGAAGGCGAGTCGGGAAATCACGGGCTTCTGCGCGTTTTCCGACGAAGCCTGAACGGGCTTCTCAAGTGCGCTCGCGATAGAAAAAACAAATCAAACAAACCACATATAGCGAACGCCGGTACAATGCTCGGCGAAGGCGATTAGCGGAGTAATTTGATTTTGCGTTGTCCGAAAACGAGGCGGCGACCGAGGGCTTTAACCCGGTTCCCGGCGAAGTTTGAGGCTATGCAAAATACAGCATATAATTAGTAGCAGGCGTTCCCGTTTGTGCCTACAGGCGGGAACGCCCTTTTTCTTGCCCCTCATGCCTGCATACAGTATAATTACGTCCGAGGGGTGGTTTCGTTGGATTATGCAAAAGACAATCCGCACGACAAAAGACACAAGGAATTGCTTTCCAACAAGAAAAGTTTCCTTAGTCTGCTTAGGGATTGTGTTAAAGAACCTTGGGTCTATGAACTTGACGAGGACAGTATAGCTAAAACTAACAACAGCTTTATTCTGCAAGATTTTTCAGAGAAAGAAGCTGACATAGTATATGAAGCAACATTAGGTGTAAAGTCCCAGATTGAGGTGGCACGGTTCATCTAAAAAAACGTCGGGATTATCGCCCCAAGATTTGACAATGAATTGATAAGGTGTCATCCCCTTCAAAGTTTTTAGTCGTTTA
>WQVC01000053.1 GCA_009781765.1 Defluviitaleaceae bacterium
GATTTCACCATGGAAAACATGGAAAATTATCCGTTTATACGCGGGGGAGCTATACTCTCGGCAAAAGCACTTGCACTGATAGATACAATATTACTGAGCTTCGAAATAGGCGACCGCGTAAAAGCATTGCGTGAAGCGAACAACATGTCGGTGAAAGACCTCGCAGAGCAAATGCGTATACGCGCGGTTCATTTGAAAATGATTGAATCCGGAGGCCGTGGAATTACGGCATACAACTTCCTGAAACTGCATGAGATTTTCGGCGTATCCATTCAGTACATCGTTACCGGGAAGGAATTTGAGGCCGAGCAGAGCGATTGAGTTTTTGTTTCAGCAGAGCAATTTGCTGTGCAATAAAAAATCGCGCGAAAGCGCGATTTTTTTGTTAAAGTTTTTGCCCCGCTTTTTTCAAAAAGCGGGTGGGGGTTCGGGGGCTGGTCGTCCGCCTGCCGGCGGACTGCTCGCCCATGCATCCCGGGCGAAGCCCCCGCGAAATGACGTTGCATCCCGGGCAGAGTCCCCGCGAAACGACGTTTGAAATTTTTCGCATCACGAAACGTGTATTTTGCCGTTGAGTGTTGAAAAAATTTTCCTCGTACATTATACTTGTTTCAATAAATACAAAAATACGGGGTGTTGCGCCATGATAGCCGAGCGATTACGCGCACTGCGCAAGGAACACGGTTTAAGCAAACGAGCGTTGGTATCAAAATTGCCGCTGAATTACAGCACTTACGCAAATTATGAGTCCGGATTTCGCGAGCCTAATTCCGAAATTTTGCAGATGCTTGCGCGGCATTTCGGCGTAAGCATCGACTACCTTCTCGGGGTTAGCGAAAATCGCAAAAAAGCCGATGAAATCGCCGTTTTAAGCGAAAGCGAAAACGACCATATCCGAAAATATCGCCGCCTCGACACGCACGGGCGCGAAGTTGTTGACATCGTTCTCGCAAAGGAAATGGAGCGCGTCAGCTTTTTGAACGACCGCAGCCTTCCCGTTGCGGAGGACAATCGGATTTTGCTCCGAGTGTACAATCAGCGCGCGAGCGCGGGGTTGGGCAGCTATTTGGGCGACGACAGCGACGCCGATTACGAGGAAATGAGCTTCGTTTCCACGCAGGTAAGCGACCGCGCCGATTTTTGCGTACGCATAAAAGGCGAGAGCATGGAACCGAAAATTTGCGACGGCGACATCGTTTTTGTCAAGGCGGTTCCCAAGGTTGACCCCGACAATGTGGGCATTTTTGTATATGACGGCGAATCGTATTGCAAGCGGCTGCGCATCGACCACCGGCGCGGCACGGTGATTCTCGAATCGCTGAACAAGGCGTTCGCGCCCAAGCAAATTTCCCGCCCGGAAGACTTGCGCACCGTCGGGCTTGTAATCGGAATCGCGGAATGACGTACACATGCCCGGGCGTTCCCCCGAATACCGCTTCCGGCGCGGCGAAAACGCCGGAACTTCTTGTGCCGGCCGGCGATTTAACGCGCCTTAAATTCGCGATTGCATACGGCGCGGACGCGGTTTATATCGGCGGAAAAACCCTCAGTATGCGAGCCAAGGCGAAAAATTTTTCGCGGGAAGACATGGCTGAGGGCGTTCGTTATGCGCATGAGCGCGGCAAAAAGGTTTACGTCGCGGCAAATATCTGCGCGAAAAATGCCGATTTCGGCGAGTTGGATGACTACTTTTTTTTTCTGAAAAATATTAACGCCGATGCGGTTTTGATTTCCGATGTCGGCGTTTTTTCACGTGCGCAGAAAATCGGGCTTGACGTTCACGTTTCCACGCAAGCGAATGTCACGAATTTTGCGGCGGCGGAATTTTGGCGCGACATGGGCGCAAAGCGAGTTGTTCTCGCGCGGGAGCTTTCTCTCGCGGAAATCGCGGAAATTTCCGCCCGCGTACAGGGGATTGAGCTTGAAGTTTTCGCTCACGGCGCGATGTGCATGGCGTACTCCGGGCGATGCTTAATCAGCAATTTTCTCAATTCGCGCGACGCAAATCGCGGCGAATGTACTCAGCCCTGCCGCTACGAATACGATTTAATCGAACGCAGGAGCGGCGAAATATTACACGTATCGCAAAATGACTGCGGCACGTTCATCTTTAATTCGAAAGATTTGTGCATGGCGGAGCATGTGTCGGAGTTAGTCGCGGCGGGCGTTGATTGCCTGAAAATCGAAGGGCGCATGAAAACGGAATACTATGTGGGCGCGGTCACGAAAATCTACCGCGCCGCGCTGGACGACCGCGCTGCCGACCCGGCGCAGTTGGCGCGCGAGCTTGAAAAAATCGGTAATCGCGGCTACACAACCGGATTTTTTTTCGGTGCGCCGGGCGCAATCGACCACGATTACACCGGCAAAATGCAGGCCACGTCGCAGAATTTTCTCGCCGTCGTTGAGGGTTACGACGCCGGTTTTGCCTTGATTGAGCAACGCAACAAATTTTCCGTCGGCGACGAAATTGAAATTCTGCGGGCAAACGGCGAAAATTTCACACAAACCGTTCGGCATATGTACGACACCGCCGGAAATCCGCTTGAAACCGCGCCGCATCCCACACAAAAAATCCGCCTGCGGGTTGACCATCCGGTTGCGGAATTCGATATGATTCGGACGCTGTGAAATAATCAAATTAAAACCCTGGGGCTTCGCCCCAAACCCCACGAACTTTTTTGGAAAAAAGTTCGACAAAAAACTCAAAAAAATCGCGCTTTCGCGCGATTTTTTTGTTAAAGTTTTTGCCCCGCTTTTTTCAAAAAGCGGGCGGGGTTCGGGGCGGAGCCCCGATACATAAATTATGAAATAACCGTCGCGCCGCCCATGTACGGCACTAAAACATCCGGCACTTTAATGCTGCCGTCAGCCTGCTGATAATTTTCCATGATGGCGGCGGCGGTTCGCCCGACCGCAAGCGCGGAACCGTTAAGCGTGTGGACGAAAGCGGGTTTGTCGCCGGGGTTGGCGCGAAAACGAATGCCGGCGCGACGCGACTGAAACGTTTCGTAATTGCTGCACGACGAAATTTCTACATATCGCTCGTAACCGGGCATCCAAACTTCAAGGTCGTATGTTTTTGCGTTGGCGAAGCCCAAATCGCCGGCGCAAAGCGCGACAACACGATACGGCAAGCCGAGTTTTTGCAAAATGTCTTCAGCGTCGGCAGTGAGAGCTTCAAGCTCGGCATATGAGTTTTCCGGGCGCGAGAGCTTGAAAATTTCGACTTTATCGAACTGATGCAGGCGAATCAGGCCGCGCGTGTCGCGCCCTGCCGCGCCGGCTTCCTTGCGAAAACTCGGCGTGTACGCGCAATATTTTACGGGCAGCCGGTCGCTGTCCAAAATTTCTTCGCGATGAATGTTTGTGAGCGGGGTTTCCGCCGTGGGAATCAGAAAATAATCGGTGTCGGAAAGATGAAACAGCATTCCTTCTTTGTCGGGGAGCTGACCGACGCCCTCCATGCTGCGGCGATGCGCGATAAACGGCGGATAAATTTCTTCGTATCCGTTGGCGGTGTGGCGGTCGAGCATGAAGCTGAAAATTGCGCGTTCGAGCCGTGCGCCCGCGCCGCGAAACAGCATGAATCGCGCCCCGGCGATTTTTGCCGCCGTTGCCGGGTCGAGTATGCCCAACGCCTCGCCCAAATCCCAGTGCGGTTTGTGGGCGAAATCGAATTGCGTCGGCTCGCCCCATTTGCGAATTTCGACATTGTCTGCTTCGGTTGCGCCCGCCGGAACGGATTCGTGCGGCACGTTCGGAAGGTTCATCAAGAATGTTTCGAGCTCCTCGTCGATTGCGCGAACCTTCGGCTCGAGAGCCTTGATTTGCTCGGCAAGCTCCTTCATTTCCGCCATAACGGCGGAGGTATCTTCGCCGGCTTTTTTCAGCGCGGGAATTTGCTTCGACGCCGCATTTTGCCGCGCTTTCATTGTTTCGGATTCACCCAACAGCTCGCGCCGCCGTTTGTCGAGGTCGGCGAATTTTTCAAGCTCAAAATCCGGGCCTCGCGCGGCAAGCCGAGCTTTTGTTTCGTCAAAGTTATCACGCAATAATTTGATGTCGAACATTTTGCAAAACTCCTTTAAATATGCGAATCCACAGTTCAGAATAACAGCCTGCCGAAATGCATTGTGGCGAGCGACCGGTCTTTTTTTCGGATGCTTTTCCCGAAAAAAAGACATCAAGCGAGCCGTTTACAATGCATCGGCGGGCTGTTATTTCAACCATGGATTCGCATTAAATGAATGCCGCAATATTTCGCCCCACGTAAAACGCAACAAACAACGCGAGGGTTATCCATATAAAAAGCTGACTTCGCGGAACAATTTTAATGTGTACGTTGAAAATTTTCAATACAAATTCTGTATAAAATGCAAGTGCCAACAGGCACGCAAAAATTACAATCGGGTTGTACAAAAAAGAGCGTACAATATCGCCGCGCAGCAAGGCGGCTGCACTGCGCGTGCCTCCGCAAGCGGGACATTGTATGCCCATATCGTAATACAGGCGCGAGTCGCCCGTTAATTGAGATATTGCCACCAAAGTATCAAAAAAAAAGATGCCTGCGAGTACGACAAGCGGCATGATTATTGCCAAAATTATTCGTAATCGCAGGCTCATGTGATGTCACTCTCCGGTTTATGTTACGATGCACACGAAATGATTTGCCAAACAAGCGACCCTACCGAGAGGAGGATACCAACGATACCTCCGATAAGTCCGACCGTTTGGAAAACCGGTTTGTTCGTGATGTTTCTGCGCTTACACAGCATTACAACTACAATTGCCGCAATACCGAGGGGAAGACCGCCATAGCAACAGCCCGTTACAACTGCCGCAATACCCAATATCAGTGCGATAAGCGGTAAAGGTCTTCTTCTGCCGTCGTCTGATGAATTGTTCACTACTTTTCTCTCCTCTGAAAAAAATATATTTTTTCCATTGTATCCTTTTTACAGCAATTTTGCAAGAATCGAAATAAGAGCGTTTTTGTCTTGTTTCACTATAAAAGCGGAGTCGTTTCAGTCATAAAACAATCCGCCTCAATTCCGTTTTGCCGCATATAATTTGTTCCCCATCGGAAAATTGCATCCAGTACGGGGTTGATGCTTTCGCCGAGCGTTGTAAGCGAATATTCCACTTTCGGCGGCACAACGGGATAAACCGTTCGTGCAATAAGCCCGTCGGTTTCAAGCTCGCGCAATTGTTGCGTGAGCATTTTTTGCGTGGCTTGCGGAATTAACCGGCGCAGCTCGCCGAAACGTTTCGTTCCGCCCGTCAAATGCCACAAAATTAACGCCTTGTACTTCCCGCCGATTAAAGCAAGAGTTGCCACAACCGGGCAGTTTGATTTTGTGCAATCATCCATGGCGAAATCTCCTCGGTTTCATTTTGGATACTATACCACATTTAAGTGCGTACTTGTATAAATTTCGGGTTAGGTTTAAATTGTGAGAGTGTTGAAAAATAGATTGAGCTGTGCCTGCATCGCAGGAAAATCACGTTCGCAGGGAGGGGATGAGAAAATGAACATATATGCAAAACGCTCGCGGGAAAAATATGACGAAGCGGCTCACAACTACGACAACACCGCCGACGGAAAACTTACGGCAAAATTTCGGCGAAAAATCACCGAAATGCTTGATGTCGCAGGCGGCGAAAAAGTTTTGGATGCGGGTTGCGGAAACGGCGGGCTTTTGGGTGCAATCAGCCGCAACGCCGATATTTCCGGCTTCGGCGTTGACATCTCGCCGAAAATGATTGACGAGTGCCGCGCACGGTTTCCGCACATCGACTTTCGCGTGTCCGAAGCGGAAAATTTGCCTTTCGACGACGGCGCATTCGATGTTGTAATCATCTGTTGCGTTCTGCATCATCTTGCCGAGCCGCAAAAATTTTTCACGGAAGCGCGGCGCGTTTTGCGCCCCGGAGGGCGTCTGATTGTCGGAGAAATTTGGCTTCCGCCCCTTGTCAAGCAAATTTTTGAGTGCGTCGTTTTTCCGATTCACAACGCCGGCGATAACAAACTTTTCACTCGCCGCGCACTCAAAAAATTTTTCATGCAAAACGGCTTTCGCATAATCGAAAGCCACAACCGAGGCTTTAAACAAATTTTCATAGGAGGGAGGAATTGAAATGTTAAAAAAATGTTCAAACCCGAATTGCGAATGCCATAATTGCAATTGCGGCTCAAACTGTCCGTGCTTTTCGAAATAGCACGAGAAGCTCAGACGTCGCCGTTAAATTAACTTGAACGGCTGAATTTTCGCAAATAAAAAAACCTATCGGCAGCCAACCGGTTACCGATAGGTTTTTTGTTGTCGCGAAAAATTTTATCGTGCAGGAAGTCTGTACTTGATTTTATTTCGAATTATGATTAAATATAGTATACGGGAGGCGAAAGAAGGCATGAAGAAATTTGAAAAACTCTCACGAGCAAAATACGATAAGAAAGCCCCGAAATACGACAGAACAATCGACGGTCATTATTGCGCGAGGTTTAAGCGCAAACTTGTTGAAACGATAAGCGTTTCGGACGGCGAAAAAGTTTTGGATGTCGGCTGCGGAAACGGCACTCTTATCGGTTGGATAAGCCAAAAGGCGAAAATACAAGCCTTCGGCGTTGATATTTCGGCTAAAATGATTGACGAATGCCGCGTGCGTCATCCGCACATTGATTTTAACGTGTCCCTTGCGGACTCTCTGCCCTTTGGCGACAATGAGTTTGACGTTATAACAATGTGTTGCGTTTTGCACCATTTGGACGAACCTCAAAAATTCTTCCCGGAGGTGAAGCGCGTACTTAAACCGGGCGGACGCCTTATTATAAGCGACCCTTGGTATCCGCCGCCGTTCAAACAATTTGCGGAATATGTTGTATTCCCCATCCACAACGCCGGCGACAACAAACTGTTCACCCGCACCCAATTTAAAAACTTTTTTACCGAGAACGGATTTTCCGTACTCAACACGTATTATCGCGGCGATGTTCAAACAATTATCGGTCTCGCGCCGAGCGCGCCGGGTATGTATAGCGAACGCCCTTAGACCTGTCCTATAACTTCAAAATTTTCGGCGAGGGGGGAGCCGGCTTGCCGAGCGACCGGTTGTTTTGCGAAGCAAAACGACATTGAGCGAGGTGTCTTGCCGCGCTCCCCGAACCGAAAATTACAGTTTCAGGACAGGTCTCTTGAGAACCGTGAAGGTGGGAAATCGCGGGCATCAGCGCGTTTTCCGATGAAGCCTGAACGGGTTTATCAAGTACGTTCGCGGAGAGTGTTGAAAAATTACGCTTTCGCTATGCAGCATCTCGGAAAATGACCTGTAACCGTCATTTTCCTGCGATGCAAGCACAGCAATGGCGGGCGTTCTTTGCCCGTACCCTCAAGCTATTTTTCAACACTCTCTCTCGATAAGAAGTTTTTAATCCTCAAACACAAAAGCCGTGTGCGAAAAATTTGCTTTTTCGCACACGGCTCTCTTAATGACAGCCTGCCGACAATGCATCGGCGGGCTGTTTTTTTAGATTCGCGACATCAATTCAACGGCACGCCCCAACCCACATCATTGCCCTCTGTTCCGTACTCAATGTAAACAACACCATTGTCGCCTGTTCTGAAGTTGTAGGCAAACTCTCCGTCTGCCGGATTATGCAGAACTCTTATAAGCCCTGTATCATCTTCAAACAAGTACATATGATAGCCGCGCCTTATCGCGTCTAACTCCCGCAGATGTTCCGCGCGAAACATTTCTATCACGTCAGCACCGTAGTTGCCGCTTGCGGTGAGTGCCGCAAACCTTTGATTCATCCAATCGCGATAGCTGTTGTAATCAAGCCGTACAAATCCGTCGCGTTGCAGAGCGTCATAATCAACAGGCGAATAAAAGAACGGGGCTTCCGATTCATCCGACGGCGCAGGAAGCCCGTCGTTTTGCAAAATCGGATTTGCGTCAAGAATTTCGGCGGCTCTTACCGGGTCGGCAAAAGATAAACCTACGGGCAGTTCAAAAACTACGCTCGCGCCGTCAAAATCTGTGTTTGCTCTGAACTCCCACGGGTCGGCATTAAAAATAAAAGCGTCACGGTCGAAAAACCAACCCGCATTTATACCGATGTATATTCCGTGTCCGGCAAAAGCCTTGATGTTTTCCATGTCGATAATGCGATACCGCACTCCGTCAATTACCGTTTCGTGATGCCCTCCTTCTAATGTGTGCAGATTAACAAGCCACGGTGCGTACCCTCTGATATACGGGGAAATGTAAAGCGACGCTTCATCCGCAATATCAGCCATTGCGCTGCCGTCTTCCCTTTCGATGGCCACTACAAGGTACGTGCGGTTACCGGACAAACCTTCCGGCAAGCTGTCTGAAATTGCATAACCGGACACAAGGGAAAGCAATGTGAATCTGTAGCCGCCCGAAATTTGGGACGCATTTATATGAATTGCATCCTCGCTTTCAAAGGCTGCACTCAAACTCGGGTTGTCGAGTTGATAAGCTATTTCGCCGGGCGTTAATCGTCTGACCGCGGCGAAAACCGTTATTCCTGTTAATACAAGCGCGAGGCAAGCGGCGACTGTGCCAAAAAAACGCCTGAAAGTGGATTTTTTCATTGTTGGTTGCTCCTCATCGTTTATTTTAGAATGCGCCTTGTGAAGCGATGCGGATTGAGATTGCATTTCTTGCCGCATTGCCGTTTTTGTGCGGTTAATCAAGTCTCGGCTCGGTTTAATCTGCGCCATCTCCTTTTTATACCGGTCGTCAAACATTACAATCTCCTCCTTCTAACTTTCCCCTCAAAAGGCTTCTTGCCCGTGACAATTGCGATTTTACGGTTCCTGCGGTTGATTTTAAAATTTCGGCAATCTGCGCCACTTTCATATCTTCGAAGTAAAAAAGGTGTACAACCTCTCGATATTTTTGCGGCAACGATTGCACGGCGGGAACAATTTCAAAATCCGGATATTTTTCTTCGTATGCAAAATCCTCCGTCAACGGTTCAATCCTCTTGTTCCAAACAGATGAATAAAATTTTCGACATGAGTTGATTGTAACTGTAATCAGCCATGCCTTTACATGTTCATCTGTTTCAAATGCTGCTTCCGATTTGCAGAGTTTCAAAAATACCTCTTGAAAAATGTCATCCGCATCGGCTTTGTTTTTCATTTGCGTGAACGCTATTCGGTAAACCATGTCGGCGTACTTATCAACAACTTCGTCCGCCCAATCGCTGCGCGCTTGCGATTGGCTCATTTTCATCAACCCCTTTCATTACTAATACCTCTCAGCCGGTCAAAGGGTTGCATTGCAAATAAAATTTTTTACCGGGGCGGGAACACACCCTAACAGGAGATTCCTCCGAGAATTTTATTCATCATTTTAAACTGCGCATCAAGCGGGCAAAACGGTTCGACACGGGCATTTTGCGCGGTGAAATTTTCGCGAAGCTCACGCGCCGTGTGCAAAATTTTCTGCTCATCGTCGGAAAGCGCGTCGTATCCCGCCAAATTCACGACTTCTAAAATTGCCTGTTCGCGACGCAAAATTTCAAGCACCTTTGTTCGCACGGCGGGAAAATCCGCATGAATATTTTGCGAAAACCAATCGTCAAGCCGCGCGGCGTAGTCGCTGTAGCTTTGAAGCGGGTCGATTGCGGGAAAATGCCGCGCATGAGCAAGCCGAGCATCCAACGCCCAAAAGCAGCGCGTGAATCGCTTCGTGTGCAGAGTAACAGGCTCGGAAAAATCGCCGCCTTGAGGCGAAACCGCACCGATTATCGTAATCGACCCGACGCGATATTCGGCGGGCGGGTTCGCGCCGAGCCTGTCTGTGCCGGATTCGTTCGTTCCGCTCGCGACTTTTCCCAACGTTCTTACATATCCCGCCCGCGAATAAAATGCCGCGAGCCGCGCCGCAAGATACGACGGATAACCTTCCTCCGCCGGAATTTCCTCCAAGCGGCTCGAAAGCTCGCGCAACGCCTCCGCCCATCGCGACGTCGAATCCGCCATGATTGCAACGTGCAATCCCATGTCGCGAAAAAATTCCGCAAGGGTGATGCCGGTATAAATGCAGGCCTCACGCGCCGCAACCGGCATGTCGGACGTGTTCGCAATCAAAACAGTGCGTTCCGTGAGGGGCGCACCGGTTTTGGGGTCTTTCAGCTCCGCGAAACTGTGCAGAACGTCGGTCATTTCGTTGCCGCGTTCGCCGCAGCCGATGTAAATGATGACGTCGGCGTCGCAATACTTTGCAATTTGATGCTGCAACGATGTTTTTCCCGTTCCGAACCCGCCGGGAATCGCGCATGTTCCGCCTTTAGCAAGCGGAAACAGACTGTCAACAACGCGCTGCCCGGTAATCAGCGGCACAGCCCCGGTCAGCCGCTCGCGAACCGGGCGCGGCGTTCGAATCGGCCATGTTTGCGACAGCGTTAAAATTTCCGTGCGTCCGCAGGGCAGCTCCAAAGCGCAGATTTCGTCCGTCGCGGAAAACTCTCCGTCTTCCGCCGCACGAATCACCGCCCCCGATATTCCCGGCGGAACAGTCGCACGGTACGTGAACAGTTTCGTTTCGCGCACTTCCGCGAAAATATCGCCTTCATTTAAAATGTCGCCGACTCGCGCAAAAATTTTCGTCGCGAATTTGCGCTCGGCTTCGGGAGCGTTTGTCGCCGGCGACTCTTGTTCCCGGTTCTCATTGTGCGCTTGACGCACCGCTTCCGCTGCGACGTCGCTTTCGGCTTCGAGAGCGTTCTCCGCTGCGTGACGCATAGCTTCCGCTGCGAAGCTGCTTCCGGCTTCGAGAGCGTTTGTCGCCGACGATTCTTGCCCCCGGTGTTCATTGTGCGCTTGGCGCACCAAATCCCGCATAATTCCGTCAAAAATGCCGCCGATTATTCCGGGGCGCATGGTGATTGACATGGGGCGACCGGTTTTTTCGACGGGCATTCCGGGGCGAAGCCCGGTCGGGTTTTCGTAAAGCTGAATCGTTGCGCGATTGGGCTTGAGGGCGATAACTTCGCCGGGAAGGTCGTTTATGTAAACGGTTTCCGCCATGGCGAATCCGCCGCCGCGCACGGAAATTACAGGGCCGTTTACGGCGGAAATCACAGGTCTGTCCATGTTGATATGTCACGCATTCCGTCCCATGCCCGTCCCATAACCCGCAAGCGCATGTTAAAAGTGTGGTCGGCACGAATTTTTCCGTTTTCGCTTTGCAAAATAAATCCGCCCAAAAATTCGTCGTCGCCGGCGCGGGGCGTAAGCCCGGTGGCTTCGCGAATTTTTTCGGCAAAATGCATGTCTGCCGGGCGCAAAAGAACAACCGCAAAATCGGCTTTCAAAAGGTTGATTTTCAGCAGAAGAAAATTTTCGTATTTCGGCGACTTTGCAAACGCTTCGAGTTCCTTTCGAACGTCTGTCAAAAGGCTGTTTAAAAGCGATTGCCGCAACGAAAAATACGCCGATTTTTCTTGGTGAACGGCGGAAGTTGTTTCGTGGTTCGACTTGCGCAATAAATTTTTTCGTGCGGCTTCGATGCGCAGGTTTACGCGCTTTTGCGCGTCTTCGATTTCCGCCGCATGAGTTTTGCTCAAATCGTTGGCAAGCTGATGCATCGCGCGACGCCGCCGCAATTCAATTTCGCGCGAAATTACTTCTGCAAAATAGTCGGATTTTTTCATACGCGCCCCAAAATCATAAATGAAATAAGCAAGCCGTAAATTGCGATTCCTTCCGCCATTGCAACGAAAATCATCGCCTTGCCGAAATTATTTTCGTTTTCGCTGATTGCGCCGATTGCCGCCGCCGCTGCCGAACTTACCGCGATGCCCGTTCCGATTGCGCCAAGCCCGGTAACGATTCCCGCGCCGATAAACGCCGCCGCAAGAGCAAGCTCCGATGCGCCTTCCGCATCGTCGATTCCGTATGCGCGGCTTCCGAAAACCCAAATCGTCGCGAAAACAAACACGCACACAAACGAAACCAGATTAACCGCAAGGGCGATTTTTCCGCGCGATTTTTTAAAATGAACAGCCGCAAACGGAATCGCCAACGTCGAAAAAAATAACAAAGCAATCAGCCCCATGATGAACCCCTGTTCCATGCCGCATTGCGGCAAAAATATTTTTTCATGTTTTTTCGGACGGTGGTGACGTCCGGCAAAATCGGACTTTTGGTGACGTCTTGCAAAATTGAAATTTTCGTTTCGGGGGTTGCGGCAAAACGCCTCGCTCGTTGTCGTTTTGCTTCGCAAAACAACCGGTCGCTCGGCAAGCCGCACCGCTTCGCTACTCCCCGCTCCGAAAATCTCTGAATTATCGCAAGACGTTACTTCATAATATTCGTCGAGCGGAAGCCCTGACCCGTTCCGCGATAAAAGCGGCTGAAAATTTCGTAAAAATCGAGGCGAAGCACCTGAATCCCAATCAGCACGCCTTCGATTACCATAACCAAAACATTGCCGGCGATGAGAATAATAATTCCGCTCGCCGCCGCGCCGCGCCCGAGCTGCAAAACAACGTGCATCATTCCGGCGTGGCTTACGGCAAACGCGCCCACTCGCACGAACGAAACCGTATTCGTTGCATATGAAAGCAGCGTTTCAAACAGCTCAATCGCGATGCTTCCGACTTCGATTTTCTGCCCGGCGAAATAATTTTCGAGCGGATGCTTCAAGCCTACAAACACAAGCGGCAACACCGCCACGAGAATAACCGGCGGCGTGAGCGGTCGTCCGGCGAAAACTCGCGCGACAAGCCAGATTGCGGCAGAATAAAAAAGCAAACCGGAAACACCGTTCGCGCCGAAAAGAGCCTCCGCGATGCGCCCTCGTCGGAACGAATTATAAATATTCAGCAGCATCGAAAGGGCAATCAATCCCGCGCCCAAAGCCGCCGCAAAAATCAACGTTTCGGTGATATTCTCCGCCGGACGTCGCCACAGCGGCGCAAATTCCACCCCGAACGCGCTTCCGTACAGCACGCCGAAAAACGTCGCCGAAAGCCCCACGGTTGTCATTATTCCGCCCAAATTTTCGTTCTTGCGCCGCACGAAAATTCCCAAAATCGCAAGCACCGCGCCGTGTCCGATGTCGCCGAACATTAAGCCGAAAAGCAGCGTGTACGTGATTGCCAGCAGCGGCGTCGGGTCGATTTCGCCGTACTCCGGCAAGCCGTACAGCCGCGTGAAAAATTCAAATCGCCGAACAATCGGCAAATTTTTTAACAAAACAGGCGGCCGCGCGTCGGTGGCGTGGCGCGTTAAAACGAAAGCTCTGTCGCTGTCGATTTCCGCTTCGAGGTTGTTCGCGTCTTCCGCCGAAACCCATCCCGAAAATGTAAAAACTCGCCCGCCTTCGCTCACCGCCGCAAATTTTTTTACGTCGAACGACGCATACAAACTCCGCACTTTCGCGCAGGAAATCGCAAGCCGTTCCGCGCTGCACATTCCGCTGAAAACATCCGCGTGTTGCGCGGCGATTTCGCGCTCGGTTTCGTGCATTTCGATTTTTAAATGATGCAAAAGTTTTGCCGGCGAAACTTTTTTTTCAAAAAATTTTTCCGGCATTCCGAACTCGAAAACTTCAAAATCGAGGGACGCGAAAAGCGCGTCGATTTCGTCGGCGTGGGGAACGGGCGTGAAAAAAATTCCGTACGTATGCGTTTTGCTGTGCGACGCCGCGAGAAATGTAAATCGCGGGTCGCGAAATTTTTCTGCGCGACGAAAATTTTCTCGCGTAAGTCTGCCGAACCGAAAGCGAAAAAATTCGAGGCGGCGCAGTACGGAAAGGTCGATGTCGAGGGCGGTGAAATTTTCTAAAGTTTCCGCCTCGCGCTTGATGATGACGAGTGCCTCTTCCAAATTGCGCAAACGCTCGCTTCGATTTTCAAACGCAACCGACACCGCTTCCACAAGATTCACCGCTTCCGCCGGCAGAATCGGAACATGCAAAATCGGCGGCTCGCCCGCAATTTCCGCAAGACGCTCTGCTTTTTGCAGCGTTTGCGCGTAGGGATTAAGCGTGGTAAACGGGCGCATCATGGCATGTCGCGCGGGTTCGAGCTGAATATCATAGCGGCTCAAATAGCGGCTGATTGCGTGATTCATGCCCTCAATATGCCCCGTTATGCTTATGAATTTCATTTGTGTAACCATCGGCAACCCGACTTTCGTATAAAAATCCGCAGGCAACAGCAAGATTTTCGCGGCGGTATTCTCGTTTAAATGCGGCGCAAACCGCGAGTGTAAGCATTTTTTCTCCCTGAGCGAAATTGCCGGCAAACGCCGCGCCCGCGCCCGTTGACGCTTCGCGCATAAATTCGTCGATGCCGGCAGTTTGCGCAAGCTGCAACACTTCCTTGCTTCCCGCCGGCGCGAGATACGGCAAAATCGCATCGCCGTTTAAATTGTAAAAACGCTTCAAGCGATAAATTTTTAAAATATTTCGCAAATTTATTTCCGTAAGAAAAACTCGCCGCAACGACTCGCGGCTGTGCTTGTCCAACGTTGCGAGAAGCCGCAGGTTTTCGTAAAAACGAAAGCCGGCGGCAAATTTTCGCAGAAAATCGCGGTCATTTTTTCGGAGATAGCAGCAAATTGCATCAAGTTCGCCGGCGGCGTCGGAAGTTTCGGAGCTGCCCGCCGCGCCGCGCCGCGCCCGAATTTTTGCGTTCACGGCCGCGTAAGTCACGCCTCCGCACCGTACAAAACATCGTGAAATAATTTGCCGCGCATTTTTTTGCGGTTTTCCGTAAAAGATTTTTCCAACCTTATATTTTTTTCGCGCCACTCTTCTTGCGCGAGTGCGATTTTTGCGGCGGTTTCGCGCTCGGATTCCGACGCGATGCGCCGAACGGTGTCCGCGCCCTCGCGTTCTATTTCGGCGATTCGGCGCGCCAATTTTTCATGCGCACCGTGCGTTAAATCCGCCGTTTCTTTTTCAATATCGAGCATTGCCTCTTGTGCTTCGCTTTCGATTGCAAGCAGTTGCTCCAGCATGTCCCGCCCCCCTTAATGGTAATATATGTAAATAATATCACGTCGGACTTGTTTTGTCGATATAAATTTTTTTTTCCGGGGCTTCGCCCCCCTCTCGCGTGCTTCGCACGCTGGCCGGGCGGCCTCGCTGACGCGACCCCGGCTTCGCTAGGGAGGTCAGCCGAACCCCCACCCGCTTTTTGAAAAAAGCGGGGCAAAAACTGCATTAAAAATCGCGCATTCGCGCGATTTTATGGTTTTTTGTCGAACTTTTTTTCAAAAAAGTTCGTGGGGTGCGGGGCGAAGCCCTGCAAAATCATTAAATTTTTAATCATCGCCCCCGAATTTTATTTTTTTCACCAGAGTGTAAATCATTGTGTCGAGCTTTTCGCGAAATTCGAACATGCGAAACGTTGTGTAGCCCTCGACGTTTAATTCGGAATTTTGGGCGAAAAATTCGCGGAGGAGTCGCAGTTCGCGCTTGAAAAGCGGCGTTTTTCGCAGCGATAATGCCATTTCGCGCAGCTTTGCCGAATGCCTGTAAACGGGGTTTTCCAGTGCCGCTGTGTCTGCCAAAAACGTCAAAAGAAGCGCGCAAAAAGGCTCGCGGCGCACAACCGCAAACTTTAACGCGCATTCTGTTTGAGTTTTTCGTACATTATTTATGTAAATCATTTCCGCCGCCGCCGCACGAGCCGCAAAATCTTTCAAAGACGCCTCGTGTCGCGAGGTTCGAATTGTAAACTGCTTCATTTTTCCGCCTTTTGAAGAGAGTGTTGAAAAATGCCGTGAGCTGCGACGAGTTCGCAGAAAACCGGCGGATTCAGGCCGGTTTTAGAGAACGAGCGTATGCGAACGGACAATTTTTCAGCACTCTCTTGAAACCATGTTGCTCAATTATATGCCCGCTTAACTCGGACGTATTTCACTTTCTGTTACGGTTTTGAGGCGAACAGGTGTGTCCGTGATTTCGTCGTGCGTGCTTTGCCGGTTTTCGTTGCCGATTTCGATAAGACGCTCGGCGGCGTTGCCGGCGGCTGCGGCTTTCGCAAGCCATACACGAAACGGCTGCCCATGCCGATATCCCCTTCCGAATGTTTTCGGATGATATCATTTTTCACAAAAATTGTTCGGTGCGGGGGGCGCCCTCTTCAAAGAAAAGACAAAACCCCATTGATGACCGACCGACCATCAATGGGGTTTCGAGAAACTACAAATGCATTGATTTGTGAAAATCTTCAAAAAGCAACGAACGCACAATATTGAAACGTGCTTCATGCGAACAAAATGCTCCTATCAAGCAATACAGACCCTCTATGTCATGGCTCTGCAATATTGCAGCAATTGATTTTAGCAGAATAACGCCCATCCGCCGAGATGCCGGCAGCTCTTTGCGCGATAAAATCTCCGTCGCCCTGTATTCAATGAGTATTTGCAGGATATTGGGCATTACTCCGTCATATATGCATTCACAACAAACATCTAACAGTTCAGACTCTGAGGTGTAGTCTTTCCCCGTGACATAAACGCTCCGGAGGTGAGCGTTTGTATCTTCCAAATATCTGATTTTGCAAAGTGCATTCGTTATAAGCGCGAGCAATCCGTCGAAATAATCGGCATCCAAGCCGGGTGCGTAACGACAGATGTTCATTAAAACGGATTGGTGCTTGTGAGCGTTAACGAACTCAACGTAAGCCCGTCGTTACCCATGTCGCCCATGGTAGCAGTTACCTGTACCCATGACGCATACCACTTAGAAACCCGGGTCGGTATGCTCGACGGCGGGAGAGTAACCGGGTCGGAAGGTCTTTGCGGAATAGGTACATTTACTCCTCGAGGTCTTACGGAATAAAGAGTATGGATTGAGAAGGTCACATGACCGGTAAGATTTTCATACACGAAAGCAAAAGCATTCGAGGACGTTGGATGTATTGAAAACGCGACACCCGGTTGCCACATGTTTCGCCCAAACTCATTTGATGTATAAAAATAAACAACGTGAACTTGATTGTCGTTAAAATCAACACTTGAAAGGTCTATTTCTAAGTGTACGTGTAAATCGGACGCAGCATATGTATCTGCGAATTCTCCGAAATTGCTCTCGGCAAATGCAGACACCGTAAGTGTTGCTGCCATGATAAACATTAAAACAAAACACAACAACTTTTTAGTTCTTCCTTTAACTTTCACATCATCAAATCCTTTCGAATTGGTATTTTATTTTGCTGTGTCTTGCTGACGCATACGCAGTCTGCATTGTTGAAGCATTGGAGATTGCGCTGAACGCTGCAAGACAAGCACACTTAAAGTTATAGCGGAGCGATGTTTTGTTGTCAAGTTATTCCATGGAGAAATTTGCAAAAAACATAAGGCAAGAACACCTCCTTTTTGTTGCCAACTTCGCACTCGTTTTGGGTAAATCTTCGAATTCGTATTTTTCGGGAGGCACATTCATAGCCGATTAGGGAGTGTGTTGCGGAGATTTCGAAAATAAAAAATGAGTGTTAATGCGTCGTTTGTGAATAATTATGCAAAAAAGTCTTGCGCCGCAAAAAAACCTGTGCTAAACTTTGTAAAGAGTGTTGAAAAATTACGTAAGCGAACATCGCAACAAATTTTGTTTGGGCGTGTTTGCTGCAATTAAACTTAAAAATCGCGCGTCAGCGCGATTTTGTTAAAGTTTTTGCCTCGCTTTTTTTAAAAAGCGAGTGGGGTGCGGGGCAACGTCCCGCATTAAATCAAAAATTCTCGCAAACGCGAAAACCAAAATTAAGGAGTGTTTCACATGAAAAAAATCATCATTATCGGCGCGGCAGGGCGCGATTTCCACAACTTCAACACGTATTATCGCAACAACGAATCCTGCAAAGTTGTGGCATTCACGGCAGCGCAAATTCCCGATATTGCGGGGCGAAAGTATCCGGCGTCGCTTGCGGGGTCGCTTTATCCCGAGGGGATTCCGATTTATGCACAGGACGATTTGCCCGATTTGATTAAAAAATTGGACGCGGATGAGTGCGTGTTTTCGTATTCCGACGTTTCGTACGACGCGGTTATGGGCGTCGGCGCGATAGTAAATGCCGCCGGCGCGGATTTCACGCTGTTGGGATACAAACAGACCATGATTAAAAGCACAAAGCCGGTAATTGCGGTGGGCGCGGTGCGCACGGGATGCGGAAAAAGCCAAACATCGCGGCGGGTTGTGGAGCTTCTTATGGAGCGCGGCAAGAAGGTCATTGCGGTGCGTCATCCCATGCCCTACGGCGACCTTGAGGCGCAGAAAGTTCAGCGTTTTGCGTCGATTGCCGACCTCGAAAAGCACGGCTGCACCCTCGAAGAGATGGAAGAATACGAGCCGCATATCGAGCGCGGCAACGTGATTTACGCGGGCGTTGACTACGAGGCGATTTTGCGCGCCGCCGAAAACGACCCCGACGGATGCGACATAATTCTTTGGGACGGCGGAAATAACGACTTTCCGTTCTACAAGCCCGACCTTACAATCACGGTTGTTGACCCGCATCGCCCCGGTCACGAGCTGAAATATTATCCCGGCGAAGTCACGTTGCGCATCGCCGACGTCGCGGTTATCAACAAAATCGACAGCGCGGATTTCGAAAACATACAAACCGTTCGGGCGAACATCGAAAAGGTCAATCCCGGATGCGTGGTTGTTGACGCGGCGTCAACGCTTACGGTTTACGACCCGTCGCTGATTCGCGGCAAGCGCGTTCTCGTTGTGGAAGACGGACCCACTCTCACCCACGGCGAAATGAAAATCGGTGCGGGCGTTGTTGCGGCGCGGCGTTTCGGCGCGGCAGAGCTTGTTGACCCCCGCGAATACGCCGTCGGCAAATTGGCGGAAACGTTCAAAATTTATCCGAACATCGGCAAGCTCCTGCCGGCCATGGGCTACGGCAAAGAGCAAATGGCCGACCTCGCCGCAACAATCGCGGCAACCCCCTGCGACGCCGTAATTATCGCAACGCCCATCGACCTCAACCGCGTTGTTAAAATCGACAAGCCGAACACTCGCGTCGATTACGCCTTGCAGGAAATCGGCAAGCCGTCGTTGGAAGATGTCATCGATAATTTTTTGAAAAAATAATTCCGGTTAAGGCTTAACTTTTAAGAGCCTGAGACACTACGAGAGAGTGTTGAAAAATTACGCTTTCGCATATGTCGCATCTCGGAAAATGACCTGAACCCGTCATTTTCCTGCGATGCAGGCACAGCAATGGCGGGCGTTCTTTGCCCGTACCCTCAAGCTATTTTTCAACACTCTCTACGAATACAGCTTCTGCGTTTGACGGGGGCGGGCGTTTTGCGTTGGCTTTTCGTCCGACTCCGGCGATTCCGAAACCGGCATACAGTGTATGCAAGCCGCAGTTTCAGTAGCAACCGAAATTATATTCGAAAACGCTTGACATCAAAATATTATTCGATTATATTGAGGTCAAGCGAAGGGGCAACGCCCGGACGCTGAAATACACATAAGGAACGATGCTCGCTTTCCTGCACCATGTATACAACCGCGCGAAGGTGCTTGGGGCAAAGTTCCGATTCGGACGTCCGAATTTTCTTTCATTGCTCAAAAACAAAAAAATAAGCCACGACAGGCAGAATCGCTCCGGAGGGCCGTATCCGGGATTCTGTTTGCCGTGGTTTTTTATTGCATGGGAAACTTCTTCGGCAATGCCGGGAGTTTTTTGCCCGAACCCTTCGAGGGAATGTGCGGCAAACTGTATATTGACGTTTGCTGTGATGGGAGTGCTTGCGGTGTTTCCGCCGAATGCGTCGGTTATGGTTTATGCCGGCGGTGGTGCAAGCCAACGGTAGTGCCACACGGACATGTGACGAGGGAATGGGTGCGTTGGGTATTTTGCGCTTTCTGTCGAATTTTGTTAAAATCTCAATCGAAACGGTTTTTCGTAAGGGGTCGGTTCATGCGAGTAGCTACTTCTCACTTTAACGGGAAGGAGGTGAAAGCATGGATATAATTTTTTCTATTGTTGAAACAGCGGCGAAAATTATCTTTAAGGTAGTTTTCACGGCACTTGTGAAATATGCAGTGTCGCGCATAACAAAAGGAAAAACCGCCCCTATTGGCAGTAGGGACGGTTCAAACAACACAGAATAACGTCAAAGCATGAACCGACTCCGCGAGCTTACGGAAGCCGTTTCTTTTTGTGCAATTCTTTCAATTGTTGCCGTCATTATAAAGCCTTTCGCTTGCGCATGTCAAATGCATGTCAAATTAAAGGCGGTCGGTTGAAGTTTTGAAGTTTTCCCTTTACGGATGATTTGCGGTCAGGCGCAATAGCTATTACAAAAAATTAAACTTGCTTTGCACTTTTTGTCGAATTTTGTTAAAATCTCAATCGAAACGGTTTTTCGTAAGGGGTCGGTTCATGCGAGTAGCTACTTCTCACTTTAACGGGAAGGAGGTGAAAGCATGGATATATTCTTTTCTCTTGTTGAAACAGCGGCGAAAATTATCTTTAAGGTAGTTTTCACGGCACTTGTGAAATATGTAGTGTCGCGCATAGCAAAAGGAAGAACCGCCCCTATTAGCGGTAGGGACGGTTCGGACAAAGCAAACTAGCATCATTGCATGAACCGACTCCGCAGGCTTACGGAAGCCGTTTCTTTTTGTGCAAATCTTTTCTCTTGTTGCCGTCATTATAAAGCCTTTCGCTTGCGCATGTCAAATACATATCAAATTAAAGGCGGTCGGTTGAATTTTTGAAGTTTTCCCTTTACGGATGATTTGCGGTCAGGCGCAATAGCTATTACAAAAAATTAAACTTGCTTTGCGCTTTTTGTCGAATTTTGCTAAACTCTCAATCGAAACGGTTTTTCGTAAGGGGTCGGTTCATGCGAGTAGCTACTTCTCATTTTAGGTGAGAGGAGGCTGGTCGTCCGCCTGTCGGCGGACTGCTCGCCCATGCAGCCCGGGTGAGAGCATGGATATAATTTTTTCTATTGTTGAAACAGCGGCGAAAATTATCTTTAAGGTAGTTTTCACGGCACTTGTGAAATATGTAGTGTCGCGCATAACAAA
>WQVC01000054.1 GCA_009781765.1 Defluviitaleaceae bacterium
AAGCTCGAAAAACCGGCGGAATTTTTGCGAAAAATTGCGACGTGGTCGTTGCGCGGGATTTTGGCGACGTTTGCGTTCTTGCTTACGATTCAGCGAATATCCGCGCCGATTATTTCAAACGCAGCGATTCGAACATCGCGAAGCATGGCGGGAGCTGTGCCGGTTGTCGGCGACGCATTTACCGCCGCTGTTGATACCGTCGTTTATTTTTCGCAAGCCGCAAGAAGCGGAGTTTTGGTCGCGCTGGTGCTTGTTTTGTGTTTTGTTGTTGCGTCGCCGCTTGTGAAAATTTTTACCATGTCGCTTATTTATCGCGGAGTTGCGGCGTTTTTGTCGCCCGTTGCCGACAAACGCCTGATTACCCTGCTCGACAGCATCGGAAAGCACATGGGAATGCTTTTTAACGCCGCTGCTCTTGTTGGTGTAACGTGCATTTATGCCGTGGTGATTTTGCTTTCGTTTTAAATTGACACTTTTCACGGGCGGGTGTAGAATGACCCTCTACATATGTTCGAATCGGGGGGAGTGCAAGTGAAAAAAAGAATAATTGCGCCCGCCTTAATACTGATTATTTCGGGGCTTACGGCGGCGTTTATATTTGCATCCCGTCGGGAAACCGCCGACGTGATGTTTACTTTCGGCGGCGCGGAAGCTGTTGCTGTTACTCCGGTCGAATTATTCGATGGGCTTTGCAATTCGCAAAACATTTTCGACGAGCTTTATTATCCCGTCGGTATCGCGCTGACGGGTGATTATATTGTTGTTGCCGATTCGATGTGCGACAGGGTTCAGTTTTTGGCAGTCGATGAGAGCAGGCGTGAGAGCAGACGTGTGGGCAGACACGGCCGTTACGGTTTGTCGTATTACGAATCGGGCGCGTTTGTGGACGGTCGCGCGGAAAATGCCATGTTTATGAAGCCGTCCGGCGTTTTCGTCACCCCCGACAATTACATTATCGTGAGCGACACGGGCAATCATGCGATTCGAAAAATACGCGGCAACTTTGTGATTACAATTGCCGGCAACGGAACAAGCGGGTTTGCGGACGGCGCGGAAGGCGACGCCATGTTTGCCGGTCCGCGAGCGGCGGTTATGTGTGCTGCGGGGTATATTTATGTTGCGGACACGATGAATCATGTTATCCGACGAATCAGCCCTTTCGGCGGCGTGGAATTATTTGCGGGCAGTCCGGGCGAAAGCGGTTTTTCGGACGGCGCATTGCGAGATGCAAAATTTTTTGAACCGTCGGGGTTGTATATTACAAACGACGGTCGTTTGTATGTTGCCGATTCGGCAAATCATTCGATTCGCGTAATTGAAAACGGCGAAGTTCGTACAGTTGCGGGAAAACCCGGTGCGCCGATTCGATTTTCAAACTACACCGAGGGCGGTCATCTCGACGGGGCGAACGATGAAGCGTTGTTTAATTTCCCCCGTGATATTGCGTTGCTGCCGGACGGTTCAATTTTGGTGGCGGACAGCCTTAACCATTCCGTTCGGCTGATTACGCCCGACGGCACACGAACCCTGCTTGGCGGAGGACAGGCAGGGCAATTTTATTATTCGGCGGAAAATTTGCGAATCACCCGCCCCGAAGGCATCGCCACAAACGGCGAAACTCTGTTTATTTCCGATTCCGTAAACAATCGCGTTCTTGCCGTTCCGCTTACGGAAAGGGTTTTGGCGGGGCGTCCGTCGCGCGAAAAAATGCTTGCGGAAACGGGGCTTACCGTAAATTCGCGATTTGCTTTTCGCGGCGACATTCGAATTTTTTTCGGCAATCGGCGGATAGACATGGGACGGGTTCAGCCGTGGATTGGCGGCGATTCAATTTTTATTCCTGTGCGGCCGTTTCTGGAGGCATTGGGCGCGCAAGTGTATTTGGACGAACGAACGGGTCGTCTTTACGTGATGATTGCAGATACGGTTACGATACTTGACCTCGACAGGGATTACTTTATACTGAGGGGTGTTATGGTTACGACTTTAGACGAGATGACTCGTCTTTTTCCGTACACTGCGGAATGGTTTCCTGCGTTGAGTTTAATCGCGTTGCACATTCCGCCGGATTTGGAGGCAGACTCGGATGTATAAAAAATTGAAAATTTTTATTCCCGTCGGCCTGTTTATAATTTTTGGAACGGTGCAATATTTCGGGCTTTTTTCCGCTTTCAATAACTTTATACACGACAATATAATGACATCCTCCCGTCCGGCGGCCGACAATATAATTATAGTGGGCATCGACGAGCGCAGCATAAACGAAATCGGTACGTGGCCGTGGCCGCGATTTTTTATGGCGGAAGCCGTAGCGAGGCTTGCGGAAACAGAAGCGGCGGCAATCGGAGTAACAGTGCGATACGAAACCCCCGGGGCGCATCCCGAATACGACGAAGCACTTGTTCTTGCGGCGCAAGCCGCCGGCGACAGGCTTGTACTCGGAGGCGTTGGTAACTTGAGTCTGTTCCGGCAAGGCGATTTGCTGGAAATTGACTACTACGCGCTTCCCTTCGACGAACTTTACCGCGTTGCAAACGTGGGATTTTTGAATGTTCTTGCGGATGAGAACGACGGCGTTATGCGCCGTTCGCTTACGTCCATGCGTTTCGGCGATATCACGGTGCATTCGTTTCCGTTTGAGGTTTACCGCGCATATCGCCGCGCGACGGGGCAGGATGCCGACACCGGTAATATTCCGTTGGATAATAACGGGCAGTTTCCCGTAAGATATGTTGGCGGACCGGGCAGCTTTACAACGGTATCGCTGTGGGGCGTTATTAACGAGTATTACGATTCCGCCATGTTCAGAGATGCGGTTGTGTTGATTGGCGTAACCGCAACCGGTATCGGCGACGATAATTTTATTACTCCGGCAGAGCGTCGATTTACTACATACGGCGTTGAGCTTTACGCAAATGTCATACAAAATTTCATGGAAGGCATTTTTGTAACCGACGCACCCGGGTGGTTGAATTTAGCGATTTTAGCGTTTGTTGCGGTAATTGTTGTATTGATGTTTCATTGGCTCAGGCCGCTGTCGGCTTTTTTTATTACGGTCGGGTTGACGATTTTTTTGCTTGCGGGCGCGTATTTGTCGTACAATCATCTTTACATAATTACAGATGTAAGCGATACCATCGTTTTTTTATTTTGTTGCTACTTGGCGAACCTTACGCTCGGTATTTTGTCTGCGCAGTCCGAACGGCAACATATCAGGGGGCTTTTTGGGCGATTCGTTGCGCCCGAGGTTGTAAATGAAATTATTTCCGGCAGCGTTGAAGTTTCTCTCGGCGGCGTTGTTAAAGAAATTACCGCGCTTTTCGTTGACATACGCGGGTTTACTGCGTTTTCCGAATCCTATTCGCCGGAACAGGTCGTTGACGTGGTTAATCGCTATCTCGGGCTTACGAGTGCCGCAATTCAGCAAAACAAAGGGACGATTGACAAATTTATCGGAGATGCAACAATGGCATTATTTAACGCGCCGAACAATGTTCCCGACCACGCTTTGCACGCAGTAAAAGCGGCGTGGGCAATGAAATTAAGCTCGGAAAAGTTGCGCAAGGAAATTTTTGAAGAATACGGCATCGACCTGCAATTCGGCATAGGAATTAACACGGGTAACGCCGTTGTCGGCAACATGGGTTCGGATTTTCGCATGGACTACACAGCAATCGGCGATGCAATAAATACCGCCGCAAGAATCGAATCAAATGCCGGCGCGGGGCAAATTATTATATCCGACGCCACATATCAGCAAGTAAAAGACCGCGTGGAAGCAACCGACTTAGGCGTCATTACCGTGAAAAACAAAAAGACGGGAATACAAATTTACAGCGTTGATTTTGTAACGGAGCAGTTGCTGTAACGAACGCACCTGAAAAGCCTGTTCGGGCTTCGCTGTAAAAGAAGGGGGATTCTCGTATGGTTAAAAAAATAACGGCTTTTTGGCTTGTGTTTACGTTGATTTTTTTGCATGTTCCCGTTTTTGCCGCCGACGACAGCCCCGGTATTTTAGCAATCCGCGGGTCTGTTTTTGTGCATCGCGCCGGCGGACACGATTTGACTGCGGCTTTCCCCGGCATGAATATTTACGACGGCGATGTTATTATCACCGGCGAAGATTCATCCGCCGTTTTAAGCTATTATCGGCAAATGATTACGTTGGGCGAGCTTACAAAGCTGTCCGTAAATTCCGTTTGGCAACGACACGGGCGTCATAACAGCTCGGTTTCTTTGGTTGAGGGCATGATTAAAGTGCGCGTCGATGTGCGCTTGGATGAAAATTCTCGCAATACGGTTCAGGCTGCCGGCACGGTTGTTGGTGTGCGCGGCACGGAATATATTTTGATTTACCGCCGCATGACCGACGATTCCCACACCGACACGCCTTTTGTTCGCCTTCTTGTGACGGAGGGCGAAATTGCTATGTCGCTGGACACCGGCGAAAGTTTTTTGGTAACGCCGCAAAATATTTTTCGAATCACCGAGGATATTCGGGGCGAACGAACGTATGCAATCCCCGACTATATACCCGAAACATTTATTGTGCCGCTTGAAAGCCTTGATATTGTCATTCTTCAGGCGTTATTAAACGACCCGCGAACGCAAGAGCAAAACCCCGAGCTGTTCGACCGCTTGGAAGAAGCCATTAACCTTCGCTCCGCCGAAGACCAAAGACGACTGCAATTTTTGCAGGAGCGACCCGCACCGGAAATTATTTTCAGGTCGGAAGCAGATGAAATTTTGCCGACTTTGCCGATATCAACGCCACCGCCTGCTGCTACGCCGATGCCTTCGCCTGTTCCGACTCCTGCGCCGACTCCGATACCCACCCCGATGCCAACGCCTGCGCCGACTCCGATACCAACGCCTGTGCCAACCCCCGCACCGACGCCTATTCCCACACCCGCGCCGACGCCTATTCCCACACCCGCGCCGACGCCGATACCAACCCCTGCTCCAACACCGATTCCAACACCTGCACCAACGCCTATTCCCACTCCTGCACCAACTCCGATACCAACCCCCGCGCCGACGCCCATTCCAACACCAATACCCACTCCTGCACCAACGCCTATTCCAACTCCTGCACCAACGCCCATTCCAACTCCCGCACCGACACCTATTCCGACGCCAATACCAACACCGATACCCACTCCCAGGCCGCCCAGACCTACGCCCGTGCCGACTCCTACGCCTACACCGACTCCCACCCCCGTTCCTCCGCCGATTCCCGACACTCCGAATATCACTGCGCACCCCTCATCACATACGGAGGTGTACACAGGTACGGATGTCGCATTAACCGTTGTCGCAAGCGTTACGGACGGCGGAACATTGTCGTATCGGTGGTACAGGTCAACGGCTGCCGGCTTCGAGTTTATTCCGGGTGCGACAAGCGCAACATTTCATCCCGATACCGGGTCGCCGGGTACAAGCATCTACCGCGTGGTTGTAACAAACACAATCATGTTTGAAGGCAGTCCGATTACCGCTTCTTCGCAAAGCACAGTGTCAACCATAGTTGTAATTCCGTCCGCGTGTTGCACTGCGGCTTGCACATGTAACGGCACATGCGGCACGGCCGGTTGCTCGTGTTCGCCGCCGATTCCCGACATGCCGAATATCACTGCGCAACCTTCATCACATACGGAGGTATATGTGGGTACGGATGTCGCATTAACCGTTGTTGCAAGCGTTACGGACGGCGGAACATTGTCGTACCGATGGTACAGGTCAACGGCCGACGGCTTCGAGTTTATTCCGGGTGCGACAAGCGCAACGTTCCATCCCGATACCGGGTCGCCGGGTACAAGCATCTATCGCGTAGTTGTAACAAACACAATCATGGGAAATCCGATTACCGCTTCTTCGCAAAGCACAGTGTCAACCGTAGTTGTAATTCCGTCCGTGTGTTGCACTGCGGCTTGCACATGCAACGGCACATGCGGTACGGCAAGCTGCTCGTGTTTGCCGCCGATTCCGGACACGCCGAGCGTCTCTGTAAGTCCCTCCGTAACGCAAACGGCATATGTGGGCGGCAGCGTTACATTAACTGCTTCCGCAAGCGTCACGGACGGCGGAACATTGTCGTATCGATGGTATCGGTCAACGGATGCCGGTTTCGAATTTATTCCGGGCGCAACAAACGCAGTATTTCATCCCGATACCTCTGCAACCGGCGTAACCCTCTACCGGGTAGTTGTAACGAACACAATTACGGGCAATCCGCTTACCGCGTCTGCGCAAAGCTCTAATGTAACCGTAGTTGTAATCGCTGCTCCGTGTTGCGGAGTTGCCTGCACTTGCAACGGCACATGCGGCACGACCGGTTGCACTTGTGCTCATCCGGCGGGATTTCCCGGTGAAGGTACGCTCAACTCGCCGTTTATTTTAAACTCAGCCGCGTGTTTTCAGCGCATAGCCGACGGAAATCCGCATGACATTTATAACCCTTTCTGGAACGGAATATTTTTTCAGCTCGCGCCGGGTAACATATCATTGAATTTTCAAATTCCCCGCTTCGGCGGAACTTTGAGCGGCGACCCGGGCGCAACAATAAACTTCACATTTACCGGCTCCGGCAATGTGGGACTGTTCGGGCAGTTGGAATCTTCCGCAACGGTTCAGCATTTGAATATCAATGCCAATGTAACAGGCACGGGCGCGGGAAGCCGCGTTGGTGCGATTGCCGGAACAAATGAAGGCGTAATACAGTATGTAAATGTAATTTCGGGAAATTTGAGCGGCGGAATTGTCGGCGGAATTGTCGGCGAAAATTACAACAGCGTGCTGCACAATACCGTTGCGCCCGGAGTGGTTATAACATACGATGTTCCGGGTTATTCCCGCGAAGTCGGCGCGAATTACGGAACGGTTTTGTCGCTTACGGCACGCAGTTTCGATTTTTTTCACGGCTTCGCGGTTAAAGAACCCGAAAATAACAGCGCGCTTGCAAACTTTGAAAGGTTGTGACATATGACAATCAGATGCTTCGGGTGTCGCGGTTCTGTTCCGATGTCGCTTAACCAAGGCTCTAAATACGGGGGCAATACGTCCAGCATTTTGGTGGAAGTTCCCGAGCAGTGGGTTGTAATTGACGCCGGCAGCGGCATGATGAACCTCAATACCCAATTAGAGGCACGGTTTCCCGAGTATCCCAAGGGTTTGCCCTGCGATGTAAGTGTTCTTGTGAGCCATTTGCACATAGACCACATTTTGGGGTTTGCGTTTTTTGCTCCGATTTTTGACGCAAAAACCAAAATATACACCTGCTCGCGAGGCGACAAACCGATTCATAATCAAATATTCGATATTTTTTCGCCGCCGTACTGGCCGGTTGTTTTGGGAGACATGGTAAAGGCCGACGTTCGGGAAATTTTCGACCGGCAGCCCTTCAAAATAGGCTCGCTTACCGTTACGCCGTTTGTTGCAAATCATCCGAACATCACGCTGTCGTACAAAATTACGGACGGCAAAAAAACGCTGATTCATCTGCTCGACAACGAAATAAACGAGATGGACAACGAAGAATTTGAATTTCTTGTGAGCTATTGCCGTGACGCCGACCTTATTGTTTTCGATGCGATGTATTCCCCCGAGGATTACGAAAGGGAAAAGCGCGGATGGGGGCATTCCACCGTATTGCACGGAGCGAATCTTGCGGAATCCTGCGGTTGCAAGCGAATGCTTTTCTCGCATTTCGACCCGAAATATACCGACAAACAACTCGACGATTTAATTGCCGGGTTAAAGCCCCAACGAACCGAGTTTTTCATGGCAAGAGACAATCTTTGCCTCGAAATATAGCACCGGGAACACAGCACCGGGAACACGTACGGGCGGCTTATACGTTCCCTCGAAGCCGTAACAAAACGCCGGGGGGTAATACGTGAGCCGATTACACGTTCCCTCGAAGCCGTAACAAAATATTTTATTTCAAGAGAGGTTGATTTTAATGTTTTTCGATATTCAAACGCTGAAGGGATTGTCAATTGCAAAAAAATATCCCGCAAACACTGTAATTGTTACCGAGGGCGAGGAATCCCCCTATAACTTGTACATTGTTTTGTCCGGGACATTGCGTGTAGTAAAAAATTATGACAGCCACCACCCCAACGTTGTAGCAAAATTAGGGCCGGGAGAAGTTTTCGGCGAGATGTCGTTATTTTTAAAAAAACCGCGCACCGCTACCGTTGTTACCGCCGAAGAAACCGTTGTGTTGGAGGTTCAGCAATCGGACGTTTACGAACTGATTCGCTCAAACCCCGAAATGATTTACGGCATTCTTAAAACGCTTTGCGTCCGCGTGGACGAACTTAACAATCGGGTACGCTCGCGGAGTTTGTCGTAGACTTCTTGCGTTGCGCAAGAAGCCTGATAGAGGCTGTTCGCGCAGCCTTTTAAACGGGGCGCGTATTTGCATAATGATTTGCCATTAACTTATCGCTGCCCAAAACATGGTCGGTAAGCCAATTAACGATGACCTTTTTTATGTCGGCATTATTTTTAAACGGGTCGGTTTCGTTTGCGACCCTTTCTTTAAGCGCGAGAACTTCTTTAACGAAGTCTTCGTGCTGTTTTTTGTGTACCGACACAGCCGGATAATTTGATTCTTCCATAAGGCGTTCTTCGTGCTTAAAGTGGCTTAATGTGTAGCCGGTTAAAAAATTGATGGTTGAATTAACGGCTTCGCCTGCGCCCTCGTCGCAAACTTGCTGAACCAACCTGAAAATTTCTTTGTGTTCGCTGTCTACTTGTGAGTTGCCTGTTTCATACTTTTTGTCCCAAATCATATAAATACCCCTCTGTTTTGTTGCGAACGATTCGGCGTTCGCTATATTTTTATTTCCATGCCTTCGCGGGCGAAAAAAAATATATCGCCCTGCGCTTGCGCTTGTGATTCAAATATTTCAAGTTCTTGGTCGCCGTACTCGAAGCCGAAATGCGTAAACATCATTTTTTTGCAACCGCATGACTTTGCCAGTTTAAAGCCGTCCTCGATTGTAGAATGCCCCCAACCTTTTTTTTCGGGGTAGTCGATTGTGGAATACGCCGCGTCGAAAATAACCATGTCTGCGTTTTTGCAATAATTTTCTAACGTGCGTTGCCCTTCTTCCGACAAAAGCGCGACTTCGCTGTCGAGAAGATACACGATAGTTTTTTCGCCGTTCGTGATGTGAAATGATACCGTTTTGTCGGGATGCTGTGCAACGAAAGGCGTGATTGTGAAGCTGCCCAACCGGAACGGCGCGTCTGCCTCAACGGCAATACATTGCGCGTTTGCGAAATCAACCATCGAAACCGGCCAATACGGCGGCACAAACAGCCCGAAAATTTGCTCTTTAAGCGGACGGTCGTCGCGGCTCGGGGTGTAAATTCGTACAAGTTCGTCGGGGCTGTTCATCCACACCTTGCTGAAAACAGTCAGTCCTATCATGTGGTCTAAATGAAGATGGCTCAGTAATATATCAAAGGGTCTGTCTTTGCGCGCGAACAGCCGCACCAGTCTGTCCATTTGTGCAATGCCGCTTCCCGCATCTAAAATTATGGTTTGTTGGGCGGTTTCAATGGTTATGCAGGAGGTGTTGCTGCCGTATTTCGATGAAGGGTCGCGCGTGGTAGGCAACGACCCTCTGCATCCGTACACTTTCATTAACATGGGAACACGCCTTAATTTAAATTATTAACCCGCTCGATAAACGCATTCCAAACCGGCTGCGCTTCTTCGATAATAACCGCAGGGTCGTCGCCGCTCCAAATGCGCCACGCGAAAAGTTCGCTTACTGTATGTCCGAGTCCGGGCATCATTAAATGCGCCGGCATAATTTGCAGGTCGGGATTGTTCGTGAAGTTCGCCATGGTTTCTTCGACGGAACGCATGTCGCGATGATATTCCGCCCAATGACGAATTTGCGGGGTGTCGGCGGGAAGCGGGCGATTCCACATGCGGTACGCGAACATAAAAGCATCAACTTCGTCCTCGGTATAGAAAAACGGGATGACGTTTATTGTGCGGCTCACCCACGCATAATGCCGGTCGGAGCGCGGGCCGCGCGGAAACGATACAAATCCCCACGGGTCGTCAAGCTCGGGGTAAATGCTTATCGCCGCATAATGTCCCGCAACGCGGAGCGCACCTTGCGAGTCGTTAAACATTGAAACGAAGGCGTCCCAAGGTTCGTGTTCGCCCGGCGCGAATACGAGCCGCTCTCTGTAAAGCTGCGCAACCCACTCCAACGTTTCGCGGAATTCATCGGTTGTTGTGGCGTTTTCGAAATGACCGGTTTCGGGATTTATTGTAACGTATGCCGCGCCGTTTGAAGCAAGGGCTTGGTTGAGAAAGTCGACGTTAAAAGAGGTTATCGGCCACATAGGCCAATGCGAGCCGAGTAAGTCCCTCGAAAGCGGACGTGATATATCGGTAAACGTATCCCATGTCCAATTGTCTTCTTGTTGAAGCGTAAACGGTATATCGCGAGGAAGTCCCGTTTCTTCAAGCAATCGCATGTTGAAATAAACGCCGCCGCTCATTTCTGCTCCGTGCGAAAACCCGTGCGGCACTCCGCCGCGTGATGTATTCGTGAGAGTGCATTGATTCCACCGAATGTCACAGGCTTCGAAATGATGCATCGGAATCGGAGAGAAAAGCCTTTGTCCCTGCAACCAAGGAAACCAACTCGGGTCAATCATCCACATTTGCCAGTTGCGATTTTGCACCAACATTTGGTCACGCATATCATCGCGAACATCGTGCCAACCTCCGTAACGCTCGTAGCGAATTTTAAAATTGTGGCGAGCCTCCATGAGGCGTCTGTCGTCCCAACGGGCTCGTGCTGCCGCAGTTTGCGGGTCTGCCGTACACGAACACTCGTCGTGCAGCCATGTTGCAATTGTAAATATTTGCGGCTCGCCGCGCCATGTACATATCAGCACTTCGTTGTCGTGCCATTCAACGCTGAACCCCAGTGCGTCGCCAAGCTCGCGAAGCTGAAAAAAATTATTCCCGCGAATACTGTACGCCGTAAATGTCATCGGCTCGCCGTTTACGTAAACCGGTGTACCGGTTCGCACGGCCGCAGTTGTCGCCGGGTCGATTTGCGAAAGTTCGCCGTCGTACACCCGGCCGGAGGTAAGAAGGATGCGACCGTCATCCCATACCGCATCGAAATGCGCCGGAGTATCGCGCAAAATATATGCAACATCACGAAGCATAAAATAATTTCGCCCGCCGATAACAAACGCTCTTGCGTCAACGAGTTCGCCGTTGACACGAACCCCGTGCATCGAAGGTGTCGCGCGGCTTTCCGCCGCCAGCGCAATGAACACCACGCACAATACCAAAATCGTTGAAATTGCAAAAACTCGTTTTTTTATCGTTTTCATCCGGCATCCCTCCACGATTCTGAAAAGCATTCGCTACATCTTATCACTTACTCGGGCGTTTGTGCAAAACCTATCGCTCGTTCTCGATTCAACACTCTCCAACGGTTTACTAAAATACATAAGCATGTTAATATGAAAAAAAGGGGGCGCATCCGAAATGAAAGCAATGATAGTGGAAGACACCGCGATTTTGCGCAAAATAATGCGTGACATTTTAAAAGAATTTTGCGGCTTGGAGGACGGTAATATACATGAAGCTGCCGATGCGACGAAGGCAATAAACGACTACAAGCACACTCGGCCGGACATTGTATTTTTAGATATTTCCATGCCCGGAATGAACGGCAAGGAAGCCATCAAGCACTTTCTCGCCATAGATGCCGATGCGAAAATTGTAATGTTCACCGGCTCGCGAAACGAAACGGACGTCAAAGAATGCATCTCGGCCGGCGCGAAAGATTACTTGGTAAAACCGCTTTCGCCGCAGCGCGTCCAAGAGTCCGTTCGCAAAGTAGTATCAAGCGATAAACTGCCCGATATTCTGAAATAATGTTTGAGTACATCGTTATTGCCGTCCTGTTTGCGGCGGCCTGTGCGGCAATAATTTTCGCCGTTCACACACATAAAAAATCCGGGAAGCGTGCCGAAGTTTATGACAGTGCTTCCTTTATTTTTGAGGCTGTGCCGTTGGTGCTTACCTTGTGGAGTCCTGCCGGAAAAATTATCGACTGTAACCTTGAAGCGGTTCGGAGGTTTGGTTTGTCGTGCAAAAACGACTACATCGAACGAACTTTTGAGCTGATTCCGGAAAATCAACCTCCCGGCTATATGTCAATCAGGTGGTGTTTTCAACTGCTTTCAAACGTACGCGACGACAGACAATTGATTATCAACGTGATGCATTATAATTTGTCGGGCGGGCAAATTCCCATGGAGGTATCGTTTTACAAAACTACATACAAAGGAAAGCCGGTTATTTTAACGTGCGCGTCGGACATGCGCGGAGTATACGAGTCCATGCAGCGCGAACAGCAAGCCACCGAACGCAGTGCGCAAATTGAAGCGCATTCGCAAGCAAAAAGCCGCTTTTTTGCACGAATGTCGCACGAACTTCGTACGCCGCTTACGGCGGTACACGGCATTTCCGAAATTTTATTGCAACGCCCCGACACGCACGCCGATATTGAAGAAGCCATGGCGAAAATCCACAACTCTTCGACATCGCTGATTAGAATTGTAAACGATATTTTAGACCTCTCGAAAATCGAAGCGGGTCAGCTTTCCATTGTTCGGGAAGTATACGAGCCGGCAAATCTTATAAGCGACATCGTTCAAACAAATATTATTTTGCTTGCCGACAAGCCCGTAAATTTTGTTGTTACAGCAGACGAAACTCTGCCGTGCCGGCTAATCGGCGACGAAATTCGTATTCGGCAGGTGATTATCAATGTTTTATCAAATGCCTTCAAGTACACCGATTCCGGCGAAATTTTATTTTCGGTGCATTGCTTTAAAACATCGCCGGACAATGTGAACCTCATGGTTATGATAAAAGACACCGGTCGAGGCATGAATCGCAAACAGCTCGACACGCTTTTTAAAGAATACACTCGCTTCCACGAAGACGATGACCGCTTTACCGAGGGAACGGGACTCGGAATGCCCATTGTGTATAACCTGCTGAATCTTATGTCCGGCGACATCGACATCGAAAGTTACGTCGGGCAAGGCACAACGATTATCATAAATATTCCGCAACAAGTACCCGATTCCGAAGTAATCGGCGCGGAAACCGCCAAACGGCTCGAACAATTTGAAATCGGGCTTCAAAAAAAATCGTCGTTCGAACCGAAGCCCATGCCCGGCGGGCGCGTCCTCGTTGTTGACGACGTTGAAACGAACCGATACGTAGCGCGCGGGCTTTTGAGTTTTTACGAGCTGGACGTTGAAACCTGCTGCAACGGCGCGGAAGCCGTTGAAAAAATACGCGAGGGCAATGTATACGACATTATTTTTATGGACCGCATGATGCCCGAGCTTAACGGCATCGAGGCCACAAAAATTTTGCGCGAAACCGGTTACACGAATCCGATTGTTGCACTCACGGCAAATGCAATCAAAACCGAAGAATTTTCCGGTTTCGACGACTTTGTTGCAAAGCCGATTCAATCGTCGGAGCTTGACGCCGTGTTGAAAAAATTCATCAAGCACGACAAATCCGCGCCGGAGGATTACTACAGTCGCCCGGAAGTTCGCGAAATGATTCGTCTTGATTTTGCGGAAAATCATTCGAACGCCGTCGCGGAAATTAAAGCCGCGCTCGCCGTCGGCGACACCGAAACCGCACAGCGAATCGCCCACACCGTTAAAAGCCTTGCTCGTTATATGAAAGAAGACGCAGCAGCGTCGGCGGCAGCCGCCGCAGAATCCGCCATGCTCGACCCGAACCCCGACGCCGCAATTGCAAACCTTGAAGCGGAGTTGAAAAAATTGATGTAATCACGATAAGTGCATGAATACTAAAACTCGGGGCTCTGCCCCGAACCCCGGAAACTTTTGAAAAAGTTTCATCAAAACTTTGACATAAAATCGCGCATTCGCGCGATTTTGAGTTTTTGCCCCGCTTTTTCCCAAAAAGCGGGTGGGGGTTCGGGGGCAATGCCCCCGCAAAAGAGAGGAAATCTCCCATGAAAAAAGCCGCGAAATTTTTGATAATTATCACGCTTTTGTTGATTCCGGTATTACTTCTGATTCCGTCAGCGAAACCGACCGCCCTTCCGCCGCCGGAAGGCGTTCCTGAAAATTTTCGAGAGTTCGCAGTGGATTTCGTATTTTTACATAGAGGCATCTTGGTGAAAGCCGCGCAAGACGGCGTTGTTTACGCGGTGCGCTACTCAACCCAACTGGTGACATCCGCTAACCACGGTGACGACTGGACTTTTGTGCATCAATTCGCGCATCAAATTCAAGGCATCTACCTTGATGACGCCGGCAATATTTTCGTTTCAACTTCATACGACAGATGGAGTCCGGTCGGTACCGGCGAAATTTTTAAATCTTCCGACGGAGGCGCAACTTTTCGTCGCGTATTGGTGCTTGAAGCGGGCGCGGCACTTAATTGGAGCTTCGCCTCGCGCGACGGCTTGATGTTCATTTCCGAATACGGCTACAAGGGCGATAACAACGCAAGAAAAATTTTTCGCTCGCGCGATTTCGGCGAAACTTGGGAGATTGTTTTCGACCCGCCGCCACGAAGAGAATGGCACAATCACAAAATTTTAATCACCGACGACGGTATCGTGTATCAATCCGTAGGCGACGGCGCAAATGCTCAAATCCTGCGCTCCGCCGACAACGGCGACTCTTGGCAGGTTGCGTCGCGAGGTTTTCATCCCACGAGCGCGTTAGTTTGCGATACGTACATTTTATGGGGGCTGGATTCCGGACGAGTACCCGGCGTTCTTCGCCAAAACCTGCAAACCGGCGAACGCAGCCAATCCTTCGCATTGCCCCGCCGTTTTAACGGCGCGGCTTACGATATGGCAACGGCGCACGGCGTCATTTACACCGGGTTTATGTCGTACTACGGGCAAAATTTTCCGGGTTCGTTGTTTTACAGCACCGATAACGGGCTGACTTGGAATTTGCTCGGATATGTGGAAAAACCTTCGCCCGACTACGGCATCGGATTTTATCATATTGTTGTTGACGAACGATTCGGCTATATAGATTTTCAAGCTCCCGTCGTGCAAAACGGTCAAACCGTTTATTTTCGAGGCACCGTTCGCTTTGATTTGCTGAACATGCCTCTCCGCAGAATTATTTTTAACGGCGAATACATCGGCTCAACGCCGAATGATTTGCTTCCCTTGCGAGCTGTTATTGAATTTGCAGGCGGAAAAATTGTTTGGGACGATTATTTGCAGCAAGCTGTTGTAATTTTGCACGAAAAAAACGCCGTCGCTAATGAATACAACAGCGTTTTGGTTAATCACAGGATGATGGTTGCGCCGGAATTTTTCGTCGATTACTTCGGCATGAGCGCGGACTACAGGGATTTTACGTTTTTTTTGAGCTTTGAATAATTTTTAATGAATTGCGGAGCTTCGCCCCGCGCCCCACGAACTTTTTCGGAAAAAAGTTCGACAAAAAACTCATTTAAAAACCGCGCGATGCGCGGTTTTTTGATTAAAGTGAATCAATTTGATTTGCGTACCGTCGGCGTCAAGTGCGTTCGCGACAATGCATAGCCGACGGGACGCTTCCTAATTTGATTCACTATAAAGTTTTGACGAAACTTTAGTTTCCGGGTTTGGGCGGAGTCCGAGGTCTTATGTTATAATCAGCCCGACTCATTTTGAGAGGATTTTTTTATGGAAGAAATTCGCGCATTCAACCCCGAACATGACGAGGAAATTGAGCAAAAGCTGCGTCCGTCGCAGTTCGACGACTATATCGGGCAGGATAAAGTTAAGGAAAACATGCAAATTTTTGTTGAAGCGGCTTTGCGGCGCGGCGAAACCCTCGACCATGTGCTTCTGTACGGTCAGCCGGGATTGGGAAAAACAACGCTTTCGGCGATTATTGCCGGGGAAATGGGCGCGAATCTTCGTGTAACAACCGGGCCGGCAATCGAGCGTCCCGGCGATATTGCCGCCGTTTTAAACGACCTCACCGAAGGGGATTTTTTGTTCATCGACGAAATTCACAGGCTCAGTCGCACCGTCGAGGAAATGCTTTATTCCGCGATGGAGGACTTCGTTTTTGATATAATCATCGGCAAGGGGCCGGGCGCGCGAAGCATTCGGCTTGAATTGCCGCGATTCACTTTAATCGGCGCGACAACACGAATCGGGCTTTTAACCGCGCCGCTTCGCGACAGATTCGGCGTTGTGCATCACCTCGAACCGTACAGCGTGGAAGATTTGCAAAAAATCGTGATGCGTTCGGCGTCGGTTTTGGGCGTGGAAATTGAGCCGCCCGGAGCGGAAGAAATCGCTCGCCGCGCCCGGGGAACGCCGCGAATTGTTAATCGGCTGTTAAAGCGCGTTCGCGATTTCGCCCAAGTGAAATTCGACGGCGTAATAACGGAAGAAGTTGCCGTTTCGTCCCTCGACCGGCTCGAAATCGACAAGCTCGGCTTGGACGTCGTAGACAAAAAAATTCTTCGCGCAATCATAGATAAATTCGGCGGCGGGCCGGTGGGACTCGACACGCTTGCCGCAAGCGTTGACGAAGAACCCGGCACCCTCGAAGACGTCGCCGAGCCGTATTTATTGCAATTGGGCTTCATTCAGCGTACGCCGCGAGGGCGCATCGCAACAAATGCGGCGTACATGCATTTCGGGCTTGAAATTTCTCACGAAAAAACCGACGCGCAAATTTCCCTTACGGAGGCACAATGATGCACACAAAAAATTCTCTTTTAGCCGATATAAAAGCCGCCGGCGTTAATCCGCGCGGAACGTTGCTTGTTCATTCGTCGTGCAAAAGCGTCGGCGAATGCGAAAATCGCGGCGACACAATTTTGGACGCTTTTATCGAATTTATGCGCGACGGGCTGCTGATTTTTCCGGCGCATACGTGGGATTTGGTAAAAATGGATAAATTCGATGAAAACGGCGTTCCCGTGGGGGAATGCAATGTTTTCGACGCGAACATGCCGTCAAATGTGGGCATTCTGCCGAATTTATTTATGAAGCGCGAAGGCGTGGTGCGTTCGTCGCATCCGACGCATTCGCTTTCGGCATTGGGGCGCGACGCGGAGGAATTTATCGCCGGCGAAGAGTTGACGCAAACGCCCTGTCCGCCGACCGGTTGCTACGGAAAACTTTACGACCGGGGTGCGCAAATTTTGCTTCTCGGATGCGGACTTAATCGCAACACGTACATTCATTTTGTTGAGGAGCTGCACGACGTCCCCGGGCGTTTGACGGAAAAGCCGCAGGAAATTTTCATCCGGCGCGGCGACGAGCTTCTTCCGTGCCCGCAATATCGCCATCATTTTCACGACGGCAATGTGTGCGAAAATTACCCCAAAGCCGAAAAAAATTTCCTCGAAGGCGGCGCGATGGCATTTTGCAAAATCGGTGACGCGCCTTCGATTTTATGCGATGCGGTTAAAATGGCGGACATCACCGGCGAGCTTTTGAAGCGTGACCCGGATTATTTCGCAAAACTGTGACCGGCGAAATTTTAAAAATTTTCGATAAATTATACCCCTTCGACGGGGTATGTTTTTTGCATTACGACAAGCAAAAGCCGTGGCAGCTTTTGTTTGCAACAATTCTTTCCGCGCAATGCACCGACGCGCGAGTAAACGAAGTTACGGCGGAACTTTTCAAGATTTTTCCGACGCTTGAAGCGTTCGCCGAAGCGGATATTTTACAAATCGAAGCCGCCGTTCGTCCGACGGGATTTTTTCGCAACAAAGCGCGGCATTTACAAGGCGCGGCGCAACAGCTTCTGGCAAACTTCGGCGGCAAACTTCCGCGCGAAATCGACGCGCTTACGGCTTTGCCGGGCGTCGGGCGCAAAACGGCAAACGTTGTGCGTTCGCATATTTTTAAAATTCCGTGCATAGTAGTTGATACGCATGTTTCCAGAATTTCGCAACGATTGGGGCTTGCGCGGGAAACCTGTCCCGTCAAAATTGAACATGAGCTGATGCTGATTTTGCCCGAAGAGCATTGGATTCGCTTCAATCAGCAGGCGATTTTACACGGACGCACGGTTTGTTCGGCGCGAAACCCGCGCTGCGGAAACTGCGCCCTCAATTCCCTTTGTTTTTCAATTGATTTCGACAAAAAATCGTGCGATAATGTCGTTACGGGGTGAGCCTATGAAGTACATACCAAATGTTCTGTCAATTGCACGAATAGTTTTGGCGGTGATGTTGCTTTTTCTGTCATTTATTTTGACGGATTTTGTGCTGTCGCCGCTTTTTATTGCGATTTATACAATCGCCGGAATTACCGACATGCTCGACGGACCGCTTGCGCGAAAATTTAACAACGTGACGGCGTTGGGCGCGAACCTCGACGGCGCGGCAGATTATACCTTTGTTGCAATTTCGTTGGTTCTGGTTGTGCCGCAACTCGGGCTTAACGCGCTTTCATTCGCAATTATTTTCGGCTTCGTTCTGCTGAAAGTTGCCGGCATGGTCGTCGGCTACATACGCTACAAACAACTTATGATGATGCACACTTACGCCGCTAAAATGGGCGCAATGCTCGCTTTTTTAGTGCCGCTTATTCTTTTTGTTACCGGCGTTTATGCAAATTCGCTTGTTATTTTCATCGGTACTTACGTTTATCTTTTCCTGATTGAGGAAATTGTCATAAATATGATTTTGCCCGAGCCGAAACGCGATGTTACAGGGCTTTACGAGGCAATTCAAATAAGAAGGCAGATGAACTCGGCTTGTGAATAACCAAAGCAATTTTGTAAAAGAAATTTGCGCGGAACAAGGCATTTCGTTAAATTTTCTTTCGCAGGGATATGTAATGCGTCTTTTCAAAAATGGTAGGGCGCGACACATTTTCGGCTCGTATTGGGACATCAACAGCGCGGCGGCAGACAGAATTGCCTGCGACAAAACCGCGTGTTTTTTGTTGCTCGAACGCGCCGGAATTTCTGCCGTTCCGCACGAACTTTTTTCCGCTCGCGACGGCGACTTCACCCGCGCCGCAAAATTTCTCGACAAGCACAAAAAAGTGATTATCAAGCCCAACACCGGCACCCAAGGCATGGATATTTTTTTGTGCAAAACGCAAAAACGCCTCGAAGTCGCCGCGGCCGCAATTTTTGAAAAATATTCCGACGCGGCGTTGAGCCCTTTTATGGAAATCGAACACGAGTACCGCGTGTTTTTTTTGTCCGGACAAGCTCGGTTTATTTACGGCAAGGCGCGCGGGGATTCGTGGCAACACAATTTATCGCAGGGCGCAAAAGCCTTTATCGCCGGTGCGGCGAAGCCGGAAACAGATTTGTCGGCGATAGAAGCGTTGGCTCTTCGTGCCGCCGATTGCATCGGAATAAATTTCGCCACAATTGACATAGCCGCGCTTAAAAACGGCGGACTTGCCGTTATGGAAATAAATTCGGGGGTGCAGGCGCGTTTGCTTTTGGAGCAACTGCCGCATTTGCGCCCGATTATTAAGGAAATTTACACCGACGCACTGCGGGAGATGTTTATGTAAAGCGAACGACCGGTTGACTGCGGATGCCCGTTGGATAGTTTTCATAAATTACGGGTTGCTTTACGTACCCTTCGATGATATAGTCGAAACCGGAGGTGCGGGATGAAACTTAACAATATGAAAATACGCAGCAAAGTAACCGTAGGCTTTGCTATTGTTTTTCTGCTCGGCGCGGCAATCGTGTTTCTGAGCATGATGAACACAATGAGCGTTCGTAACGATTTTATGTATCTGCAACAATATCCGACGGAGCGTTATGCTTTATTAAGCCGTTTTGACGCAGGCTTTAATCGAAGCAAGGCGCATTACGACAACAAAATCATCCTTTCCGGGTGATGAAGCCGTACTTAACGCATTATGGGCCGATGCTGTTTCTTTAATGGACGAAGCAGACCGATTGCTTGACACATATCGCGAAAATTTACAAGACGACCCTCGCATGACAAATGCACAACGCAATTATCTCATCGGGCGGGCAAATAATGTGCAACAGCAACGCAGGCGGCATTTTACCGAAGTCGCAACAGTAATGCATTCTGCCGTTGCGGAAAATGCCGATGCACAACAAATTGCTGTTATTTTCGGGCATAGCATCTATGTAAACGACCTTGTGCGAGAGCAACTGGATTCTATGATGACAGCAGCACACACCACCGCCCTCACAACTCAAGAAACAATGGTTCGCGAACAAAGGAATGCCCGTATTTTGTTGTGGGTTATGTGTGCTGTCGCGACCGTTCTTTTTGTTGTTGTAACTGCTGTAATTTCCAAGAGCATATCCAAGCCCATCGGAAAGATAGTAACCGCATTGGATGAAGTAGCTTCGGGCAATTTTAACATCAATACAGACCGACGAGATGTTTCGGCAAGCGAAATCGGGATGTTGACACAAGGCATCGCAAATGTTGCCGGTACCCTTAAAGGCATTACGGACGATTTGGCCGGCATCCATTACGAATATAACGAACTCGGCAAGTCAAACTACAGGATAGACACAAGCAAATATCAAAATGCTTTTAAGGAAGTGGCGGAGAGTATAAATCAACTTGTCGAAGCCGAAGTTTCAAATGTACACGGAGTTGTCGGCATACTTAACCAAATAGGTGACGGGGATTTCGATATTGAGGTTGAAGAATTGCCGGGTGATTTTAATATACAGTCGCAAGCTATCCGCAATGTTACATCAAACTTAAAAAACGTCAGCACCGAAGTAAATACGATGATTAAAACAATAGCTGTCAAAGGCGATTTGAACTTCCGAATTGACACGAGTAAGTACGCAGGGGATTGGCAAGGAATCATGAATGGCTTGAACGAGATAAGCAAAGCCGTAGCTGAACCTATTGCGATTGCCGATATTTGCTTAACAGAAATGCAAAAAGG
>WQVC01000055.1 GCA_009781765.1 Defluviitaleaceae bacterium
TCGCAGTCTGAAACAATTGAGCGCGAGGCGAGAACCGGCGGCTTCAGGCCGGTTTTCGGCGAAGGGCGAAATGATTTCAGACGCGACTTATTACTCAGGAAGGGGTTCGCCCTGAAACTGACCGCACCGAGCCGTGCCGAAGCCGCTGTAAGCCGGTTGCAGAATGCAATACATGCTTCACCGTAACACCTGTACCATCGCACCACCAATGCACTACCCGCATCACCCGCCGTAACATATGAAAGCGGGCAAATGCATTCGGACACGGCCGACCGAATGTTGACGCCCACGTGCACACCTTTTATGTAAAGCGGCAACGCGGAGCGAAAGCTCTGCACACCCGAAGTTCCCGGGGCTTCGGTTACTTATAGCGAACGACCCTGAGAACCGTGAAGGCGAGGCGGAAAATCGCGAGCTTCAGCGCGTTTTCCGACGAAGCCTGAACGGGCTTCTCAAGTACGTTCGCTATACTTAAAACGAAACAAACAGAGCAGCAATCGCGAAGCGAACAAAAATGCACCGCAAGGATTTTTCATACCCTGCGGCGCACTTTTGCTCGCTTTAATTTTTTACGGGAGGATATTTCAAATGAAAGAATTTGCATACATTCGCGTTTCATCGAAAGACCAAAATGAACGCCGGCAAGTTATCGCAATGAAAAGTCGCGGCATTCCGGCGGAGCGCATATTTTTGGAGAAATTAAGCGGCAAGAATACTCGCCGCCCAAGGCTTCAGGCACTTATGCAAAAGGTGCGGAGGGGTGACGTTGTTGTTGTGGAATCCGTAAGCCGCTTTGCGCGAAACACGCGGGATTTGCTTGAGCTTGTAGCGCGGCTTGCAAAAAAAGGCGTGGAGTTTATCAGCCTGAAAGAAGACATCGACACAACAACCCCGACGGGACACTTTATGCTTACGGTTTTTGCGGCGGTTGCGGAGCTTGAACGCGAACATATTTTGGAACGCCAAGCGGAGGGCATAGCAACCGCCAAGGCGCAGGGAAAGCACCTCGGGCGTCCTGCAAAAAGGTGTCCCGAGAATTTCGCTGCTGTAGTGAAAAATTGGGAGCGCGGCGGAATCAATTTTAATGAAGCGTTGAAGCAAACTGGGCTTAAAGAATCCACGTTTTACAACCGCTTGCGGGAAATGCGCAACGGAAAAGACGGACGGTAACTGTAAAAAGGTGTACCTTTTTATAGTTCACGCTCGCCCAAAATTTAGCACACAAAAAGAAGGAAGTCAAGACAAATCTTCCAATTTTTCGCGATGTTTTGACAAAATACTCCAAAACAGGGGCTAAATCAGACCGCTATAAAAAGGTACAGGTTTTTATAGTTGACAAAAAACATCGACAATGTAAAGGAGGTGAGCTGAGTGTACATTTTAGATGAGCATTTGATGGCAAAATTAGACCATATCCAAGAAAATACTGTACAAACTATCTCCGGTTGGCAACCCGCATATCCCTACTGTACCAGCTGTGAGGGAACTTGCTTTGGTTGCTCCGGCTGTGGTAATGGTTGCGATGGAACCTGCGCCGGACCGACAAGGTAACACACGATGAGTGCATGGTTAGAAACCAATTCTACCCATAAAAACTATCCGCACACGTTTGAGCGTAAGACTTGTAATGCGAATCCACGATTGAGGTTTAGACTTAATTTTATCGGTTTCACGGGGCAGTACGCATTAAATTCAACCGTTAAAACCACCATTCATGCGGGTTCAAACCGCAATCGTGGAATCGTGGATTCGCACTTCTAGCGGTATCTTTAATTTTAAAGGGAGAACTTGATATGAACAAGATGAGATTTAGCCCTACCTTATGCGTAACTCATAACTGTAATTTAAGCTGTGCATACTGCTATCAAAAACATGATGGAGAAAGAAAGATGTCTTTAGATACCGCAAAAAGTTGTATTGATTGGATATTTAATAATATCCCTGAATATGCAAGCGGCGGTGTTGAGGTCGCCTTTATTGGTGGAGAACCTTTACTGGAATTTGAACTGATTAAAAAAATATTTGAATACACTACAAAAAAATATTTAAATATACCTAAAATTTTTTTTGCAACCACAAATGGCACATGCCTTACAAATGAGATGAAAGAGTGGTTTACTGCTCATAAACAATGTTTTTGGCTTGGACTTTCTCTTGATGGCACAAGAGAAACCCATAACCACAACAGAAGTAACTCTTTTGATAGCATTGACTTTGATTTTTTCTTGAAAAACTGGAATTTGCAAGAAATCAAGATGACAATCTCTGAATATTCGTTATCGCGGTTAGCAAAAAATATTAAATTTGTTCATTCCTTGGGTTTTAATAATATTGGCGGAGTTAATTTAGCAGAAGGTTGTTTTGATTGGGAGGGTGATGAACATATAAGGACGCTAATTCCTCAACTTTCGGAATTAGTTGATTTCTATGTGAAAAACGACAATATACAGGTAAATAAGATGCTGGATAAGCATCTTGGTTTGTGTCAGGTAAAAAACAACAACCAACAAAAATGGTGCGGCATTGGGAAAAACGTAACATTCTTTGACACAGATGGAAAAAGATACCCTTGCCCATATATAACACCCATGACATTTTCTAAGAATGACTTGAACATCCTTGCTAATGCAGATTATGACAACGACGAAAACTTCTTAGATGATTGTTCCAGTAGCTGTTATATATACCCGCTCTGTCCGACATGTTATGGTGCAAATTATCATCACAACAAGTCGTTTAAGGTACGCAACAAAACACGTTGTCGCATCCAAAAACTTATCGCATTGTTTTCTGCGGATTTACATGCAAAACGAATTGCAAAAAACTCAACTCCGTATGAAGAACGCGGCATATATGACACCATTGAGGCAATTAAAAAAATTAAGCTGTTATATCTGTCGGAATTTGAAAAATTTTTTACAACTGCTCTCCCGTAGAGCAACAAGAACTATATATAGCGAATAACCTTGAGAACCGTGAAGGCGAGGCAGGAAATCGCAGGCTTCAACGCATTTTCCGACGAAGCCTGAACGGACTTCTCAAAGCAGAATTAGTATAATGAAGCCGTTGCCTTGTTGCGTATGTAATTCACGTGCGCGACGGCGAAACGGCTTTTTTCACGCTCTGCGATACGGGCGTTTTGATTGAATCGGAAACCGCCGGCACAAGTCTCGTCGCGCTTGATTGGACTATGTTTTAAACTCCCGCCCCTCCCTACGTTTTTGCATCCGCTCCGCATAATCGTCGGGATACTCCCGTTCGGAATCGTCGGGGGCGTCATTTCGAACGTAAAGCCACGCACAAATTGCCGCCGTAAGCGGAACGGTAAGAAGCATTCCGAAACTGCCCACCAACGCGCGCAAAAATTCCACGATAATCATTTCCGTGTTGAAAAGAATCGTGGGGGAAGCGGTGTCTGCGGTAAGCAGCAAAATAATCGACAACGAACTGCCTATGTACGCTAAAATCAAAGTGTTGAGCATTGTGCCCAAAATGTCTTTGCCGATGTTTATGCCCGATTTAAAAAGGTCGGCGAAAGTTTTGCCGCCGCCGGCGTCCTTTACTTCCTGCAACGACGAAGCAATCGACATTGCAACGTCCATTATCGCCCCGACCGCGCCCAAAATTACGCCCGCAAAAACAATCGCGCGTAAATTTATCGGGTATTCGGTTGGCAGAAGAAGCAAAAATTCGGTTTCTTGGTCGGGTGCGCCGGTCAAATGCAAAATCGCATCCATAAGCAGCATTAAAATTCCCGCTAAAAGCACACCGCCCAAGCACCCTAACATGGCGGAAAGTGCTTTTTTATTCGGGCCGATTACGATTAAAAGCGTGGAAACAACAGAAAAAACACAAATAATAATCGCGGTTATGTAAATATTTCTGCCGGAAAGAATCGCGGGAATAAACACCCAAAACACAGCCATGCAGGTAAAACCAAGCGCAACAATGGCATTAAATCCTTTTTTTCGGGCAAATAAAATAATCAGCCCGAGGAAAACAGCCCCCAAGATGATTATATGGTTAATTCGTACATATCCGGCAAAATGATAAATACTGTTCCAATCGTCATACACGATTAGAATCCTGTCGCCGACCGACACTTCTCTCTCGTTGACGAGAAAAAAATCCGCCAAAAGTTGCCTGACAATCACTTCATCGCCGCGTCGTTCGCCTCTTGAGATAAGCGCGCCGAAGGTTATTTCCGTATCCACGCCGCCGACACCCCAAGCCGCGCCCGGTTCAGACTCCGCCCTGTCGATAATGTCGGTAACAACGCCGGTGAAATAAGGCATTGCATGTATTCCGGCGGGGGTGTAAAAATCTCGCGAAGCAACGCGACTCCCGACAAAAAGAAACAACGCCGATGCCGCCAAAACGCACAAATAAAAAATTCGTTCCCGTGACTTCACATCACGCCTCCAAAATTTTTTACAAGCGACCTCTGAAAACCCATCTTTTCGCATATGTCGCTTCTCGTAAAATGGCCTAAAGCCGCCATTTTCCTGCGATGCGACACAGCTCAAAGTTGGTTTTCGGAGGTCGCCTACATCTGTTTCCAAAATATTTTGCGATATTCCGGCGACGGCGGAATACCGTCGGCAAGCTCTTTAGCCCACAAAACGCCACCGGCAGCAGCAGGCGTTTTAAGTTCGATTATGCGACAATGCCTGCCGCTCAACTCGACGGCAGTTTTTAAAAACACTTCGCTCATGCCCCTGTACGGAACTTTGTGCCAAACACTGCCGACCTGAACCACGTTGATGGGCAGTTCGGGCGTTCCCATACCTTTAAACGCAAGCCGACGAATGCACCCCGCAACCGATTTCCCTACAGAACTGCCGGCGTCATCAAAAATACTTTTCGCAACTTCGTCGCCATCAACGGCGGCTTTCGCACCGATTTTAACAATGTCCGTCATATTCCGGCGCAAAAAATCGTATTCCGCAATGGTTTCAAGCATATTTTCGTCGGTAATCCCGAGCAACTTTCGCACAAGAGGAAACATCGCCGAATCCGGACCGCAACGAAAAGTAAATTCGTACATCGCAACAATAATTTTTTCGAAAATGAAATGCCCGCCCGCGCTGTCGCCGGACGCGCTGATACCGCCGATTTGCAAGGTTTCACCGCACTCATCAACCCCAACAACAACCGTACCTGTGCCGTTTACAGCACAAATTCCCACGCCGTTTTCAGACGCCGCCTTTATGCCCAAAAGACCGTCGTTTCCAATCCCGAAATTCGAAAAACCAATCGCCTTGACCCGCCGGGTTAATTCCTCAACTTGGTACTTCATATCTGCCCCGGCGAGTCCGAACCCCGCCGCAACAATATTATCCAAGCCAACACCCTCGTTTCGTGCAAAAAGCTCGTCGAGCTGTTCGCGCATAACACGCTCCATTCCGTCGAAGCCGTCATCGAAACGCTCATGGCTGCATGTTCCGGCGCGGAAAACATCAACGATTTTGCCCTCTGTTGAACAAAGCAAGTATTCCGTTTTTGTATTTCCGCCGTCCACCCCAAGAAAATATGTTTGCATATTTTTGTCACCCGCTGAATGTCGAAACCGACATTCGCACTCCCTTCATCCGATTTTTAACCGGCTGTTGCTTGTCGCCCCGCACCCGACCGCCTGCGACGCGGTTTGCGATGAATCGGCTTGCGATTTTCGTTTATAAAAATCTCCGGGCTCTTGTTATTTTCCACCGTTTCGCGAGTAATGACACAACGTTCGATTGTAGAATCACTCGGCACGTCGTACATAGTGTCCTGCAAAAGCGACTCAACAATTGCACGAAGCCCGCGCGCACCGGTTTCGCGCTCCAACGCCTTTTTTGCAATGGCTCGAAGCGCGCCCTCTTCAAATTCAAGGCGCACATGGTCAAGTTCAAGCAGATATTGATACTGCTTCGTGAGAGCATTTCGAGGCGAGGATAAAATAGAAATAAGCGCGTCCTCGTCCAAATTATTCAGCGTTACAATAACGGGAACACGCCCGATTAACTCGGGAATAAGCCCGTAACGATGCAAATCACGCGGCTGAACATGTTGCAAAACATCTTCGGCAACCTTTTCCTCTTTGGTTTTAACCTCCGCGCCGAATCCTATAACTTTTTTGTTCATTCGCTGCTCAATAATTTTTTCAAGTCCCGAAAAAGCTCCGCCGCAAATGAACAATATATTTGTGGTGTCAATTTGCAGGAAATCTTGGTGCGGATGCTTACGCCCGCCTTGCGGCGGCACAGATGCAAGTGTACCTTCGAGAATTTTCAGCAAAGCCTGCTGAACGCCCTCACCGCTGACATCGCGCGTAATCGAAGGGTTATCCGACCTGCGCGAGATTTTATCAAGTTCGTCGATATAAATAATTCCGCGTTCGGCGCGCTCAATGTCAAAATCCGCCGCTTGAATCAATCTGAGCAAAATATTTTCAACGTCTTCACCAACATAGCCCGCTTCGGTTAAGCTCGTTGCGTCGGCAATGGCAATCGGTACTTCCAGGAAGCGCGCAAGCGTTTGCGCCAGATGCGTTTTTCCGACGCCCGTAGGTCCGATGAGAAGCACGTTACTCTTTTGCACCTCAATGTCAACTTCATCGCCCATGTGCTGCATTGCGATACGCTTATAGTGATTGTACACCGCAACGGAAAGTGCGATTTTTGCCCTGTCCTGCCCGATTACGTACTCATCAAGAAACTCCTTGATTTCTTTGGGCTTGGGCAGGTTGTACGTTTCGTCAAAATCGGGCGGGTCTTCCATGCTTTCGTCCAAAATTCCGCAACACATGTCAACGCATTCATCGCAAATGTAAACGTTTGCGCCTGCGATAATTTTGTCAACCTGCTCTTGGTTTTTCCCGCAAAACGAGCAACGCGCAACGTTTCTCGCATCAAATTTCGACGCCATTATTTCGACTCCCTTCGCGAGATGATTTTGTCGATAAGACCATACTCAAGAGCTTCATCGGCAGTCAAAAAATTATCACGGTCGGAATCCGCAGTAACTTTTTCAACGGATTGACCTGTGTTTTCCGCGATAATGCGATTGAGCTTTTCCTTCATTTTAATGATGCGTTCCGCGTGGATTTTAAAATCTGACGCCTGACTGCGCCCGATGCCGCCGGAAGGTTGGTGAATCATAACTTCGGCGTTCGGAAGCGCGAATCGCTTTCCTTTCGCGCCGCCGGAAAGTAAAAATGCTCCCATGCTTGCCGCCATACCGACGCAAATCGTTGAAACATCGCATTTGACGTGATTCATTGTGTCGTAAATGGCCATGCCCGCCGTGATTGAGCCGCCGGGGCTATTGATATACAGCGAGATGTCTTTGTCGGGGTCTTCCGACTCAAGGAACAATAATTGCGCGACAATAAGGCTCGCGCTTACGTCGGAAACCTCGTCACCCAAAAAAATTATCCGGTCTTTCAGGAGGCGCGAATAAATATCGTACGAACGCTCGCCTCTGCTTGTTTGCTCGATTACGTACGGCACTAAATTTGCCATCAGAACATTCCCCCTTCTGAGCTTTCTGCATCCGTTTCGTCCATATCCGTTGTTTCCGGGTCGAACTCTTCATCCTCGGATTCTACGGCTTTTTCCGTTATAAAATCAAGTGCTTTTTCACACAAAAGCGAACGCTCCAATTCCTTGCGGCGAGCGGGGTGCATATCTGCGATAATTTTTGCTAACTCGTCGCCCTCTCTGCCGGTTGCGTCTTTTACGCGCGTTTCAAAGGCTTCATCGTCTACAACAAGGCTTTCTTTTTTTGCTACGGCTTCAAGCGCGAGCATTCCCTGCACGTCTGTTTCCGCTTGCTTGCGCCATGAGGCTTTTAAAAATTCTTCGGATGTTTGCGTAAAACGCATGTAATTTTCAATATCCATGCCGCGCATTTGAATCGAATGCGCAAAATCACGGAACATATCGTCAAGGCGTCCGAGATACATCGCCTCGGGAATATCAACGGTTGACACGCCAATCAATTTTTTCAGCAAATGCGCCCGCTTCATGTTTGTGAGGCTTGCTTCCTTGTTTTCTTTAATGCGTTTCGCCAAATCATCCCTGAACTCTGCAAGGGTATCGAACTCCGAAACGTCCTCGGCAAACTCGTCGTTAATTTCGGGCAGTTCGTTTGCCTTGACGTCCAAAACTTCCACTTCGAACACGGCGTCTTTGCCGGCAAATTCGGTGGCGTGATAATCGTCGGGGAATTTCACGTTCACCTTGAGGTCGTCGCCGACGGACGCGCCCGCGATTTGCTCTTCGAAGCCGGGTATAAACTGCCCCGAACCGAGGGTAAGGTCATAATCCTCGCCTTTGCCGCCGCTAAACGCCTCGCCGTCGATGAAGCCTTCGAAATTGATTGTTACAACGTCGCCCATAGCCGCCGCGCGATTCACGCTGACTTGGCGAGAATTTTTCTCTTGCTCGGCTTTAAGAGCGTCTTTGATGTCTGCCTCGGTGGCCTCGGTGTTGGTTTTCGGATACGCAAGCCCTGTATATTCACCGACTTCCGCTTCGGGACGTACAAAAACAATGGCGGTAAATACCACGCCTTCTGTTTCGCTTACGTCGCCGGGGTCGATGTCGGGGCGATGCACAGGCTCAATTTCGTGTTTGTCCAACGCTTCTTCGTAGGCGTCAGGCAAAATATAATTGAGCGCGTCATCATAAAAAACTTCCCTGCCGTACATTTGCTCGATTATTTTGCGCGGAGCTTTGCCCTTGCGAAAGCCCGGAATGTTGAAATATTGCTTATTGCGATTGTAGGCAAATGCAAGCCCCTCGCGAACGCGCTCCGGACCGACGGTTATCGTGAGTTTGAGTTTGCACGGCTCGAGTTGCTCCATTTCACTTGATTTCAAATTTTCAACTGTGCTTTTCTTTTTCTTTGCCATTTACGACGCACCCTTCGAAATTTTTTTGAGAGTATAACATATTTACAAACTTTCACCAAAATCCGCGCGGAATTTTTGCACAATTTTTTCCTGCCAGTTGCCGATTGTTCTCAACCGACCGAAGAAAAAGCGCAGAACACGCGGTTCTTCCTCAAAAGTAAGCCCGCCGATAAGTTCGCGATTTTCATAAAGCCACGTAAGACGGTCTGCGACGTATTTAACCTGCGAAAGCGTGAACACGCGCTTGGGAAACGCAAGACGCAAAAGCTCCATATGCGCGAGAGTTTCGCTGCCGTCGGGGTTGCGTTGTTCGGAAAGTGTTCCGCGTTCCATGCCGCGAACTCCGCTTGCAAGATACATCGCCGCCGCAAGTGCGCCCGCAGGATATTCCTCTTGCGAAAGATGCGAACAAAATTGCCGCGCATCAACGTGGCATCCCAAGCCGCCCGGCGGCGTTACAACCGGCACACCCCGGCTCAAAAGTTCCTTACACAATACTTCGACAAAAATAGGCGTCTGGCTCACAACGTCCGGGTCGAGAGATTCTTGCAGACCGATTGCCATTGCTTCCATTTCGCGAACGCTCATGCCGCCGTAGGTTAAAAAGCCTTCGTACAGCGGAATCATTTCGCGCATTTTCATAAACAGCTCATTGCTCGACGTTAAAATTCCGCCGCCTCGCGCCGCACCGAGTTTTCGTGCGGAAAAATAAATTACGTCCATAAGTGTGCCGATTTCCCGCGTGACATCACGGAGGTCGGCATCTTTAAATTCGGGGTCGCGCGTTCTTATAAAATGAAGGTTATCGGATAAAAGGCTCGCGTCGTAAACGAGGGTGAGTCCTTCGGCGCGACAAATTTTGCTTACCTCGCGCATGTTTTGCATGGATACCGGCTGTCCGCCCACGAGATTGGTTCCCGCCTCAATCCGTACGAATGCAATTTTATCCTTGTCAATCTCCGAAATCAATTTTTTCAGCTTGTTGATGTCGAGGTCGCCTTTGAAAGGCAGGTCGGAAGAAATTTGCAACCCTTCATCCGTTATGATTTCCTCAACTTTGCCGCCCATCATTACGATGTGCGCTTTAGTTGTTGTGAAGTGGTAGTTCATTATCGCGGTTGAACCCGGCTTTACCAACAAGCGCGCGATGATATGTTCGCAAGCGCGACCTTGGTGCGCGGGCAGAAAATGTTCCATATTAAACATGTCCTGCAACACTTTTTCGAGGCGGTAGAACGTTTCGCTTCCCGCATAGGAATCATCCGCCTGAAGCATTGCGGCATATTGATTTTCGCTCATGGCGTTTACGCCGCTGTCGGTAAGCATGTCCAAAAAAATATCTTTGTTGCGCAAGAGAAAAGTATTGTATCCCGCTTCTTCTATTGCGGCGGCGCGTTCTTCAATCGGTTTTAAAAACACTCGCTGCACCATGCGGACTTTGTGCATTTCTAAAGGAATGTTTTCGCCGGAAAAAAATTTTACATTTGCCATTATTTCTTTACCTCCAAAATTTTTACAAGTTCCGGCGAAACAGCTTCGCCGTTTTCGTCAATTGATTCGAAATCCATGCGCTTGTACGTCCAGAGCGCACGTCCCATACGGTGCTTTTCAAAAAGAGCGTTCGTGTCGAGAATATAATTTATGCGGCTTTCAAGGTCGGCGTTGTTTATAACGCCGTATTCGCCGCAATAAAGCTCCTTGTTGTTCTTTTGCGAAAATTCTAACGCTTGCTTCATGCACATTTCAAGATACTCTATATTGAAAACGGTATCCTCAGTAACATGCGAATACGGGATTTTCTCGGGGAAAATCTCGTTAAGCCTGTCGATTCCTACAATTTTGCCGGGATACGGCTGATTTATGCCGGTATCTTTGAGCGTCGTCCACCGAGCGCGTTGATGTGTTACAAGCATCGGCTCATAGAAGTGGAAATTATACAAAACACGCGGATTATCGTAAATCTCCAAGGTTTCAAGCCCGCGAACGGAATTATAATACGGACCGCCTAATAAAATGTAACGGCTCGGGTCAACAGCGTGAATCGCCTCAATCGCACGACGCGCAATTTTGTTCCAAGTTTCGCCGTGCGGGTCGATGATTTCGTTCATCAATTCGAAAACAACGTTGTCGCCCTCGCCTTTGTAACGCCGCGCAAATTCTTCCCAAAGCGCGACGAAACGTTTTTGCGCGCCTTCGTCGGAAAAAAGAACATTGTCGGCAACGGCGTTATAAAACGCATATCCCGGTGCTTTGTGCAAATCAATCACAAGATTAAGCCCCGCCGCCTTGCACCACGCAAGCGTTTTATCAATTACCTCAAATCCGCTTTGCAAATATTTTCCGGGCGCGTCATCGCTTTCAAGCACAGGATAATCCACCGGAAGCCGAATATGGTCAAGCCCCCATGATGCGATTTTTTTCACATCCGATTCGGAAATAAATTCCGCGATATGCTTTTCCGCGTAAGAACACTGGGAAATCCATCCGCCCAAATTTACACCCGAGCGGTATTTGTCAAAAATTATTCCCATTTTCAAACCCCTTTCGTATGTATACGGCAAGTTTACAACAAATAAAGGAAAAATGATATAGCAGTTTTTCATGTTGCGCGGAAAATTTACACAGATGACTTGTGCTGTGCAATTTAAAATCCTATCAGTAACCGCTCAGCTACCGATAGGATTTTTTAAAAAATTTTTTTAAACTGTCGGGGACTCCGTCCCCGAACCCCCGGACTTCGCCCCCTTGACCCCTTCTTAAAAAATCGCGCGAATGCGCGATTTTTTGATAATTTTTGCCCCGCTTTTTTTAAAAAGCGGGTGGGGGCTTGGGGGCGAAGCCTCCAAAGAATAATTCATAATCAGGTGTTCAAATTTTGATTTTTATCCGATATAATGTATAATGGCTTATGAAAAATTCCCCGGGGGGTATTTGTGATGAAAAATACTGTTTTTGCGGTACTTGTAACATTGATTATCCTGCTGTTTCCGACGGTTTCGCTTGCGTCTTCGCCGCAGGCATCTCCGCCGCCGATTCCGAACCTCGACGACATCGAGCTTACCGTCGAGCTTCAAGGGCTTGATAATTTATTTGTCGGCGTGGAGGCTCGCGGTCGTGTGCTGTTCCAACTGGACGGGGCACAATTTGCACAGGAAATTTATTACTGGGATTTCTGGGCGGGAAATTTACCGCCGGGGCTTTTTGCGGAAGAACCTCGTCGCATAAACAGCCAACTCGTTGAAATTCGCATAACCGGCGAACCCGCCTTTGCAACTTCAATGAACCGAAACATCTCAACGCCGTTTTCGATTCCGGTTCGAAATATTCGCCACGGTCAGCTTTTGCCGACAAACTCGCTTCGTGCAGTGCGCGAAGGGTCGTTTTTGGCGGGCGCAACGTCGCGCAGCGCGGATGTTTCGCCGTGGTTCTTCACATTCGACCTTAACCCGCACAGCTCGCAACATCGCGATATGTTCGTATATGTGCGCATATTTGATGATTACAGGCTTACCGGCATTCGCTACGGCAGAATGACTTTGCGGGAAGAAACGGACTTCGTGCGCTATCGGCACGACCGTTTCAGAATTAACACCTCGTTTTTAGAGCGGTTGGCGGTTGGCGAATGGGATTTGGAATTTGTAATGAATCGCGGCGCGAACCCTGTCGTAACCATGCGAATAATTGATTCGCGCCGAATCGAACTGCCCGACCCGTATGAACCCGTCGGGCCGCCGCCGTGGGCACCCGAAGCCCCGCCCCACCCCGATGTCGGCTTTATGTTTTTAACGGGCGGCGTTGCGGTGGATTTAAATTCGCTTCATTGGGGTTTAAACCGCGCAAGAGTAGCGCCGGAGTTTCACAGCGGCGTTGCGACAGCAACCGTTCGCGCCGATGTTTTGAACAACTTGGCGCAAACACGCCCCGGCGACAGTTTTCAAATTATGACGCCCTTTGCGAGAATCAATATCCCGACGAATATTTTTGATTTGACCTTCGGTGCGCGGGCGGCTGTGTCGCGAAATAATCTTGCGTACAGCCAAGTCGATTTCCGCATAACCGTAACCGACCGCACGTCAGACCCGCGATTTGCGCAAATGCTTACGGCAACGCATCCCAACGGCGAACTTTTAACGTCGCTTATCGAGGTTCGCGTCGAGCTTATTAACACTCAAACCGGTGCGGTAATTTTAACCGCGCAGGAATTTTCTCGCCCGATTGAAATAAATTTCGTTGTGATGGATAATGCGGGGCATTTGCGCCCGGCAGGTGTGTTGTTCCAATTGCAGTGGATTGAATTTGTGCCGAATCGCACCGCGTCGCCGAACGAGTTTACGTTAAGCACGATTTTCCCGGGAACGCTCGGCGTAATTCATAATCGCGCCCATTTCCGAGATGTTTACACCACACACTGGGGATTTTTGCAGTCGTACACGGCAGCGTATTCGGGATTGTTGCTTCCGATGGATAATCTTCAGCCCTACACCCCGATTTCCCGCGGCGAATTCGCACAGCTTCTTTCCTCTACATTGCAGCTTCCCCGCGCAACGGCGCACCGGTCAGGTTTTGCGGACGTTCCGCCCTCGAATGCATTCTTCGACGGCGTGAGTCGTTTGTTTGAAGCAGGGCTTTTAGGACCTTATGTATCCGGGTCGTATTTTTATCCGAACGCGATTATCACTCGCGAAGAAATGGCGGCAATAATCGGCATGGCAATTCGCCTGAACTCGCCGACCGCTGCTCCGCGCCATGCAGGCACATTTGCCGATGCCCGCGACTTCAACCCGCACCACATTGCAAATGTCCAATTGGCCGTTAATTTCGGCGTAATGGCGGGTTATCCCGACAATACCTTCCGCCCCGGATTACCGTCAACCCGCATATATGCTCTCGAAGCCACAATAAATCTTGCTCGCCTCCTCGGCGTCATAGATGAAATTTAACGCTTGACACGAGCCGTAACCTGTAATAGAATACCCCTCGGCTCACGCAGTTGTGGCGGAATTGGCATACGCGCAAGACTAAGGATCTTGTGTCAGCAATGACGTGCAGGTTCAAGTCCTGTCAACTGCAAAGCAAATACGAGATTTCCGCGCGTCGGTAATCTCGTATTTTTTTTTGCAACACGGCGAATTCAAACAGCGCAAATCAGGCAGCTTCAGCGAACGCACTTTATTACGCGAACGAGAGGCTATAGTGAACAAAATTAAGAAGCGTCCCATCGGCGATGCACTGTGAGCGGTTCGCTCATTGTGTTTGACCTGTCATTGTCAAATAATCCCGCATCCTTGCGAAAAATGCGATTTTGACGTACAATACGGGTCGAGGTGATAGGATTGAGCTATTCAATCGGAATTGACGTCGGTTCAACCACACTTAAAACAGTTGTACTTAACGCCGAAGGCGACATCATAGAGAAATCGTATCAACGGCATCTTTCGCGCGTGCGTGAGGTGACGGCGGAGCATGTCCGGAGTTTGCAAAAAATTCTCGACGGGCAAATGCTTAAAATTTCCGTTACGGGGTCGGCGGGGCTTGGAGTCGCGGGCAGTGCCGGGCTTAATTTTGTGCAGGAAGTTTTTGCGGCCGCCGGTGCGGTTAATCGCAAAATTCCCGAAACCGATGTCGTTATCGAGCTTGGCGGCGAGGATGCGAAAATTCTGTTCCTGCGCGGCACGCTTGAAGAACGCATGAACGGCTCTTGCGCGGGGGGAACCGGCGCGTTTATCGACCAAATGGCAACTCTTATGAACGTCACGGTTGACGAACTCGACGAGCTGTACCCGTTACATAAAAGAATTTACCCGATTGCGTCGCGTTGCGGCGTATTTGCCAAAAGCGATATTCAGTCGCTTATGAATCAGGGCGCGAAAAAAGAGGACATCGCCGCAAGCATTTTTCAGGCCGTCGTTGACCAAACAATCGGCGGGCTTGCGCAGGGACGTCCGATTAAAGGCAATGTTTTATTTCTCGGCGGACCGCTTTCGTTTTTCAAAGGCCTGCAAGACCGCTTCATTAAAACTCTCGGGCTTGATGAAAAAAACGCCGTGTTTCCCGAGCTTGCGCCGTATTTTATGGCACTCGGAAGCGCGTTTAACGCGGAAAAATCCGCCGAGCCGATTACATACGACGAGCTTGTAAATCAGCTTGAAAAGGCGCAACCGGCGGAGAAAATCGAAATTGCGGATTCACGCCCGCTTTTCGCAAGCGCGGCGGAGCGCGACGAATTTTCGCGTCGTCATTCTTCCGTTGTCGTGCCGGATGCAAACCTTGAAACCTACAGCGGCGCGGCATTTTTGGGCATCGACGCCGGCTCGACAACAACGAAACTCACGCTTATTGGCGAAAACGATGAAATTTTGTACCGGCATTATTCTCCGAACGGCGGCAATCCGTTGCCGATTATTCGCGAGCAATTGCAAAATATTTACGCCGCTGCCGGCGACCGCGTACATATTGCAGCCGGAGCGGTAACGGGCTACGGCGAAGAGCTTGTACAGGCCGCCTTCGGCATCGATTGCGGAATCGTTGAAACAATCGCGCATTTCACGGCGGCGCGACATTTCAGCAACGACGTGGATTTTATAATCGACATCGGCGGGCAAGACATCAAGTGCTTCTACGTAAAGGACGGCGCGGTTGATTCCGTTGTGCTTAACGAGGCTTGCTCGGCGGGGTGCGGCTCGTTTTTGGAAACATTTGCGACATCGTTGGGGTACTCCGTGGCGGAGTTTGCCAACGTCGCGCTTGCGGCGAAAAATCCCGTAAACTTGGGTTCGCGCTGCACGGTTTTTATGAACTCATCGTTTAAGCAAGCGCAAAAAGACGGTGCGACAATCGAAGATATTGCCGCCGGTCTTGCCATGAGCGTTGTAAAAAACGCGCTGTACAAGGTAATTCGCGTGCGCGATGCCGACGAACTGGGGCAAAACATCGTTGTGCAGGGCGGCACGTTTTTGAACGACGCTGTTTTGCGATGCTTCGAAACGGAAATCGGGCGCGATGTAATCCGCCTGCCGATTTCCGAGCTTATGGGTGCGTACGGTGCGGCACTTTTCGCCAAACAAAACGTGCCGAAAGTTTCCGCGATTATTTCCCCGGAAAAATTGGAAAATTTCACACACAAATCAAAAGCAACCATTTGCAACGCTTGCGCAAACAAATGCTGCCTGACAATTAACACCTTCGCCGACGACGAAAAATTTATTTCCGGCAACAAATGCGAAAAAGGCGCGCTGCGCCAAGCGCAGAGTAAACGCCGGGGACAAATGTCAGGGGCGGAGCATTCCCTCGAAGCCGGAGGTGAAAACGAAATCGGCGCGGAAAGCCGGCTGCCGAATCTCGTTGAGTTCAAGTACGATTTCATTTTAAATTATCCGACGTACGGCACCGGTCGTAAAAAAATCGGCTTGCCGCTTGTGATGAATATGTACGAAACAATTCCGTTTTGGTCTACGTTTTTTTCGTCGCTCGGTTGCGATGTGATTTTGAGCGAGCCGTCCACGCGCGAGTTATATATGAAGGGACAGCACACGATTTCATCCGACACAATTTGCTACCCTGCAAAGCTCGGTCACGGACATGTTGAGTCGCTGATTGAAAAAGGCGTTGACGCAATTTTTTATCCCTGCCAAACATATAATATCGACGAGGGGATTTCGGACAATTGCTATAATTGCCCCGTTGTTGCGTATTATCCCGAGGTAATTGCCGCAAATATTCCGGCAAATATCTGTAAATTGCACATCGGATTTCGGGATAAAAAGAAATTCACGTCACGAATTTTTGCAGAGCTGAAACCGCTTTTGCCCGGTCTTCGCAGGGGTGAAATTAAACTCGCGACGCAACGTGCGTTTGAGGCATACGACGCCTACAGCCGTCATGTTGCGGAGTACGGGGAACACGCGCTTGCTTACGCGAAAACGCACAACCTGCCGGTAATTGTTCTCGCGTGTCGCCCGTATCATATCGACCCGGAAATCAACCACGGTATCGACAAATTGTTGGTCAGTATGGGCTTTGTTGTTGTAACCGAAGATGCGGTTGCGCATCTTGTTACAAAGCAGAATTTGGGCGTTTTGAACCAGTGGACATATCATGCGCGGCTGTATAACGCGGCAAAGTTCGTTACGAAAAACGAAAACACGGAGCTTGTGCAACTTGTTTCCTTCGGATGCGGCATTGACGCAATTACAACCGACGAAGTTTCTGCGATTTTGCGCAACTCCGGCAAACTGTACACGCAAATTAAAATCGACGAAATTAAAAATCTTGCCGCCGCGAAAATTCGTTTGCGCAGCTTGCAAGCCGTTATGATGCGACCGGGGCGCACCGCCGAAACTTCTCAAAGTGCCGCACATGAGTTGGTACATTGAATCCGTTCCGGTTTTGCTTGAGCATTGTTTTTTGACTTTGCTCAGCATTTTGCCGTATCTTGCCGTCGGCATCTTGGCCGGAGAATTTTTGAAATTTACGTCGTGGACGAAAATTATTTACAAACGAGTTAATGCTTCGCCGATTGCGGCGGTTTTTTCGGCGGCGATTATCGGCATGATTTCACCGCTTTGCACTTTCGGAACGGTTCCCGTTGTTTCACAACTTTATAAAAGCGGCGTACGAATTGCGCCGCTTGTTACTTTTCTTGCGGCGTCGTCCCTGATGAATCCGCAGCTTTTTGTTATGACTGTCGGCGGAATCAGCGACTTCGGGCTTGAAATGGCGTTGGTTCTTGCCGCGTCGATTTTCGTAATCAGCTTCGCGCTCGGCATTTTGGCATACGCTCTGCCGGAGAAATTTATTGTGCGCAGGGATTTTACTCGCGACAGCGAAGATATTCTCGGCCGCGCGAAAAAAATTTTCTCGGCAAAGACGTATTTTTTTAATTGCGCAAAGATGTTAAAATCCGTAGGATTTTACGTGCTTTTGGGCATTTTCATCGGTGCAATTATCGAGCTTTACGTCCCGCAAATTTGGATTCACGAGGCTCTCGGGGCGCACAGAGGCGTTCGAGCGGTTCTTTTTGCCGCCGTTTTGGGCATTCCTCTTTACGCTTGCGGCGGCGGCGCGATTCCTCTCGCAAATTCCATGATTCAAAGCGGCATGGGCAAAGGCGCGGGTTTGGCATTTTTTATTGTCGGCTCGGCAACGCGACCCGCTCCCCTTTCGGCGATGGCTCTGCTTTTTACGCCGAAATTTTTGGTGGGATACACGGCATTTTTGCTTGCGGCGTCCGTTTTAATCGGGATTTTTTATATTTGACTTCTCAGGAATCAATTTTCAAGCTGCCGGGGGCTTCGCCCCCGAACCCCCACCCGCTTTTTGAAAAAAGCGGGTGGGGCGCGGGGCAACGCCCCGCAATTCATTTCAAAAGGAGAGATTCACATGAAAAAATTTACTGCAATCGCGCTTGTTTGCGCACTTATTGTCGTTGGGTTGACGAGCGTTCCCGCGATGGTTGCTCGGGCAGACACGCCCGAGCTTGTTTGGATTGTTCCGCCGACGCTTCCGCACGAATCCGTTGAATTTTGCAGCAATTGCGGATTCACGGACGAAAACGAGCAAATGATTGACCCCGTAACGGGACGTTTGACCGGCGAAAGGCACGGCGGACACGGCATGGGCAGACCGTTTGTGCTTGTGTACGACCCGGAGCGAAATTTGCTCGGCGAGCCGTCGCGTCATATCGGTTACACCGACGCGGCCGGAATGTTCCCGTTTGACGAGGCGTTGACGCGGTTTTCACTTTCCGGGAACTTGCACGCCGTTGAAACTGTTGATTCGTCGCGCCGCAGATACGCCGAAACGTTTTGGGATTTCGGCGACAACGCGCCGTGGCAGGAATGGTGGCTTGAGCCCGAGGCACATTCCGGGCAATTTGCCGTTATGTATGACGGGCAATTCGTCACGCAGTTTGTTTTTTCCGGCGGCGGCTCGTTCCGGCCCGGATTTGACGTGATTCCGATGTATATGTTCGATTGCCAATACGGCAGCGGTTGGCGACTTATCGACACCGACGGCAACGCAACGACATCCCGCTCCTTCAACGAGATTCATTTAATCGACACAAATCATGCCGTTGCTGTTCAAAATGATGTTTACGGCATGATTGACCGAAACGGAAATATCGTTGTACCGTTTGTGTTCGAGCATATTGTAAACATTGACATCGACACGATTTTTGCGAAATATAACGGACAGTACGGAATTCTTGACGCGCGGTCGACAGGAATCGTAGCGGCGAGGGAAATTATGCTCGCGAACGAATCCGATGAAACGGACGACACGGCTGAAACCGCAGATGAAACCGAAGTCATATCGAGAGGACCGCTCGAAATACCGCCCGCCGTCATACCCCACGAAATGCCTTTGCCGCCCGGTCCGAATGTATTGGAAGATGTAGGAGAAGTCAGATTTTCGTGGCTTTTTTCGAGCTGTTAGAACCTGCGGTCAATAACCTAAATGCCGGAGGAAAGTGCCGATTTTTCGCCTTTCGAGGAAACTTCCGACAACGCCTCTTTGCCCGAGGCGATTTGTGAAAATATATTCGCAAATCACTTGACAACGAAATATTGTTCGCATATATTATGTGCAAGCGAAGAGGCAACGCCCCGACGCTGAACACATAACGGAACAATGCCGCTTTCCAACACCATGTATACAACCGCGCGACGGTGCTTGGGGCAAAGTTCCGACTTCGGACGTCCGAATTTTTTTCATTGCTCAAAAACAAAAAATCAAGCCACGACAGGCAGAATCGCTCCGGAGGGCCGTATCCGGGTTTCCGCGCTTCTGTTTGCCGTGGTTTTTTTGGTGTGAAAGCAGAGACATATCAGACTTCATACCCCAATTGAGCAATTTTTAGCTTTGACCATATCCTTGTTCTCGTTAGTCTGCTCACGGGCAACAGGCGAAGCAATTCATTCACAAGGTCTTTTCCCCACTTCTCTCCCAACGGCATAACATAAACGACAAAAAACTCTACATAATCTACTTTACGCTCATTTGCTAACGACTCAGGAAGCCAGTGAAATGCATCTATAATATCGTATGCCTGTTCAAAAGAATGTTCCTCCAATAATTTTATAACCACGTCTGAAATGTACACGTAAAGCCTTGAAAAGGCAGGGGCAATTTTGATTTTTGCACTTGTTTCATTATGCAGTCCGATTTCCGACGCAACATCTTTTAAAGTTTCAGATACTTGTACATTACTTATAAAAGATTCATTGTCTCCGCCGCTTGCCAGATTATCCCTAAGCACTCGCAGTAGTTCTATGCAGTCCGGTTGGTTAATTCTCAACCGGACTGCTGTAAACACCACATAAACATTGACAATGAAAATCTTGTCCATTACAAATTTTTCCCCTCCCACTCAAATCCTGATATATCACACCAGTCTCTCTTCAAAAGAAGATTGTCAACTGTCTTTGAATTATATAGGTGTTTAGTCCCATGTTATAATGGTGCAAATGAATTGCCAAAGGAGAACAAAAAACTATGGGACAAATATTACACGGATGCGCCAAAACGACAGAGGCAACCCGCAGAGCAATACA
>WQVC01000056.1 GCA_009781765.1 Defluviitaleaceae bacterium
CGTTATGGTTTTTTATTTCTCGCGGATTTTAGCATAACATTTTAAAAACTGCAAATTTTTGCGATACAGCAGTTTTGCAGAGTTTCCAAAACTGCGCCTCGTTCGCCCCCTTTTCGCAAATATAGCAAACGCCGAACCGTGAAGGCGAGGCGGAAAATCGCGGGCTTCTCAAGTACGTTCGCTATACAAAAAAGACGACCGGCTCTCCCGAAAATATCGAGTGAGTCGGTCGCCTTTTTCCATGCCCGATTTTACCCGAGCGGGTTTGTTGTTGAAACGGTATTAGCCGTAAGGCTTTGCAAACGGTACAATGCGCCGCGTTCGGCGCACATGATGTCATGTGCGAGAAGCGCGTCAACAGCGGCTTGCAGGTTCGCGGGTGAGATTGCGGGGTTTACGTTGTTAATGCGAAAGCTCCTGCGCCCGCCGTTTGATGTTGTAAATGTAAGTTGATAATGGGTCACGGGGTTTCTCCTTTCATCAAAATTGATTTTATAACAGCGACATTATGCCGCGCCGTTGATAACAATATCCGATACAACATGAATACGCGCCGTAACGACATCGCGGTTGTACATCGTTTGAATCGCCGCAACAAAACCGGCCGCATCGGCGGCGGACATGTTGGGGTTTACGCCGCTGATAGTACATACCGCGCGATTATTCGCGCTGCGAATACGAAGCGAAGCAGAAGCTGTGACTATGTTTGCCACTGCACACACCTCCTTTCTTGTGGAGTTTATTTACTTTTTTAATTCTTGTTTGTTTCATATGATTAGGTGGTTCGTTTTTGTAAAACATCCGAAGTCCCGGGAGCTTCGGCGGTTGCAGAGTTTGCACTCCGCGTGCCGTGTTGTATGAAAGGTGTGCACTCGGGCGGTTTGCATTCGGTCGGCCGTGTCCGAATGCTCCTTCCCCCTTTCATGCAATGCGGCGGATGGTGCGTGGTGTTGCGATGGTACAGGTGATACGGTGGTACGGGTGAAGCGTGGCGTTGCGGTGTTACAAGTGCAACCGTTATACAGCGACTTCGGCACGGCTCGGTGCGGTCAGTTTCAGGGCGAACCCCTTCCTGAGATGGCAAACACGTCCTTTGGCATAGAAGCGACTGCTTTGTTTCTCGGTTGCAAGGCAAGTATAACCCACGTGTTTTACCATCGTATCCGGAACGGTTCTGAGAATTTTTCTTGGAAATTTTCCTGGAATCGTTCCGGGAATTTTTCACGCCAAAAACGCCGGAACTCTCACCCTCCGAACAGTCGGCGTTTTCCGTGGCATGAAGTCGTACTTCTGCAAATACGGGCAAATCGCCCGAATACGCGATTTTTTTCTTGCATATTTTGCATTATAATGTCATTATGAGGGTAATTTTTATTTGTGAAAGGCTGATGCGTTGTGTTCTCCAAAATCAAAAATAAATATTTCGGCAGATTATTTTTCATGTCGCTCGGCATAACGATTGTTGCGGTTATTGTTGTTTTCGGGGGCGGATTTGTGTTGCTTCGCCGCTCGGTTCAGCCGCCGAGTATTCCTACAGTAAATGACCAACCGTTCTTCAATCCGAACTTGGACTACACTTTGCACGACCCGTACAGAGAAAGCGCGTTCGATGTGGTTGACCCGCATCCGGATGATGTTCTGCTTGCGTCGCCGTTTAATTTTGTTGACGAAGAGGGCTGGACGCGCCGCCCGGATTTTTTCACTTTTTTAGTTTTCGGATACGACGACGGCCTGAATACCGACACAATAATGGTTGCGGCTTATGATGCGGAGCGGCGCAATGCGTACATAGTCAGTATTCCGCGAGATACACAAATTGACGTTCGCCGAAACGTCCGGAGAATCAACTCTGCATACCCCGTAGGAGTGCGCCTGAATAATGCCGGACACGAAGGCGGTGTGGCGCAATTAAAGCGCGAAGTGCAAACAATAATCGGCTTCAAGCCCGATTTTTATGTAAGCGTTGAGGAAGATGCGTTTGTTCGTTTGATTGACGCAGTCGGCGGCGTTTACGTTGACGTGCCGTTTCATATGCGCTACAACGACCCTACGCAAAATTTGCGCATAAATATTCCGGCGGGTCATCAGCGGTTGGACGGCGAAAACGCATTGCATTTCGCGCGTTATCGTTTGGGGAGCAATCCCGCGCAAACTATTTCGGATATGCAACGTATGCAACATCAGCAACAACTGATTGCCGCTGTAATAGACGAACTTATGAATCCGCGTACAATTTTGCGTGTTCCCGAATTGGTTCGCACATACAGCGACCATGTGAGCACTGATTTATCCATGTTCGAGCTGCTTTGGTTTGCCGAGCAATTCACGCTCGGCGAAGTTTCGCTTACAACTTATAACTACCCCACAACAAGCGTCCGCACTTCGCATTGGTACGAAATTCCCAATGCGGATGAAGCGTTGGAAATTATAAATCGCACAATAAATCCTTTTACTCGCGAACTCACCCGGGCTAATTTGCAATTGACGCGGTGACTTTTTTGTGAATATACTCTATACTGCTCCTGCGGATTTTTCCGCAGGAGTTTTTTGTTTTAAAGGAGAAAAAAAATTATGGCATATTTGGGCATCGACATCGGCAGCATTTCAACGAAGGGCGTAATTATCGACGACAGCGCGAATATTATTGCGCATTCGTATTTGTGGACGGAAGGAAATCCCATCAACGCGGTGAAAAATGTACTCGGCGACTTGCGCGGGCAAACCGACGTTAGCGTTACCGCTGTCGGAACAACCGGGTCGGCGCGGAAGTTGATTGGCGTTGTGCTTGGTGCGCAGGTTGTGAAAAACGAAATCACGGCCCATGCCGTCGGAACAATGACGCGGGTACCGGATGTTCGCACCATTTTGGAAATCGGCGGGCAGGATTCGAAAATTATTTTGTTGAACAACGGCATCGTTACCGACTACGCAATGAATACAATTTGCGCGGCGGGAACGGGTTCATTTTTAATGTCGCAAGCGAAAAGGCTCGGGCTTGAAATTAACGAACTCGGCGAACTTGCGATGAAATCGAAAAATCCGACGCGAATCGCCGCAAGATGCACGGTTTTCGCCGAAAGCGACCTTGTTCATAAAGCGCAAATCGGGCATAAAAAAGAGGACATTGTTGCCGGCATTTGCAACGCCGTTGTTAATAATTATTTGAACAACGTCGGCAAAGGCAAACGCATTGCCGCGCCTGCGGTATTTCAGGGCGGCGTGAGCAAAAACGTTGGCGTTGTGCGGGCGTTCGAGGAAGTTTTGGGACACGAAGTATATGTCGATGAGTTCGGGCATTTGATGGGATGCTTGGGCGTGGCGGTGCTTGCCATGCGAGCAAACGCCGCGAATGCATCCGGCGAGGCGGGAGCGTCTTCAAAACCGAAATTTGATTTCAATGTAAAGGACGTAACCTTCGTTACGAAAGGCAAAGAATGCGACAAATGCCCGAACAACTGCGAAATTATTTCGATTTATCGCGAAGACGAGCTGCTTGATGCATGGGGGAACAGATGTGAACGCGGCGTAGCGGCGGGCGCATAGGAGGAGATTTTTCATGGAAAACGACCGAAAAACGATTTTTTTGGTGGATGACGAGGTAACAAATTTAGCGGTGGGGAAAAACGCGCTTGTTGCGGATTATAATGTTTTCGCGCTTAATTCCGGGGCAACCCTTTTTAATATGCTTGAAAAAGTGCAACCCGACCTCATCTTGTTGGACGTAAAAATGCCTGAAATGACCGGCTATGATGTAATTAAGCGGCTTAAAGCAAACGAAAAAACCGCTGTCATACCGGTAATTTTTTTGACCGCGCTCAACGACGAAGAAGGAGAACTTGAAGGGCTTTCGCTCGGAGCTGTGGACTACATAGCGAAACCTTTTTCGCCGCAGCTCCTTCTTAAACGGTTGGAGGTTCATCTTTTGGTTGAAGAGCAGCGGCAGGTGTTGGAAGCTCAAAAGCGGGAGCTGCTGATTTTTAATAATAATTTGTCGCGGTTGGTGGATGAAAAAACATTTGCGTTGGAAGAAAAAACCCGCACCGTGGTGGAATTAAAAAATGCAATTCTGTCCACAATGGCAGAACTTGTGGAATTCCGCGACGAAACAACCGGCGGGCATATCGAAAGGGTTCAAAAATACATCGGGGTTTTGCTTGACGAACTTGCCGGTGCCCCCGAAATAGCAGGGCTTGACAGAGATTTAATCGTGCAATCAAGCCAGTTGCATGACGTCGGCAAAATTGCGGTAAAGGATTCCGTTTTGTCCAAACCCGGAAAACTTACCCCGGAAGAATTTGACGAAATGAAAAAGCACACCGTTTTCGGCGAAAAAGTAATTTTAGGTCTCAAAGATAAAGCGATGGACAGCGATTTTTTGGAATATGCAAGAATATTTGCCGTGGCTCATCACGAAAAATGGGACGGAAGCGGTTATCCCAAGGGATTAAAGGGCGAAGAAATCCCGTTCATAGGGCGCATTATGGCAATCGCGGATGTTTATGATGCTCTTATTTCGCCGCGCCCGTACAAAAGTCAAATGCTCCACGAAAAAGCTGTTGAAATTATATTGGAAGGGCGAGGTTCCCATTTCGACCCTGCGTTAGCCGATTTATTTGCAAAAATCCACCCCGCATTCGAAAAAATTGCAACCGAACTTGCCGACCGCACCGAATGAGAATAAGAAATGCGGATTCGCATAAGAGGAGAATAATATGAAAACAAAAAGCATAACAACGAGTTTAATAATAGCCCTTCTTGTGGTAATCATTACTGCAACAACGGCGGTAACATTTGTGCGCGCCACCCAAGTGGAAGCGCAACAACGCAACCTTCTTCAGGAGCGTTTGCAGGGTAATGTGAACACAACCGTCGGTATTTTTGATACGGTGCGCACATACAATCTCGGTTTGCTTAATATGGTTGCAACTCTTCCGCAGGTGGAAGATGCGCTTTTTCTCGGCGGCGAAGAAAATATCCGCATTATGAATTATGCTGTCAGCTCGTCGTTGGCCGGTATGCGGCAGTTACAGGGCGAGCTTCCGATGTACGCAAATATTGTGGTTTTTAATGCGGAACTTCACCCCGTCGGAATTGCCGACCCCGACGCCCCCGTACCTGATTTACATAATTTTTTGAACAACGCATTTATGGCGCAAATGGGTTTGTCATACGTATCCTCTGCTGTCGAATGCGACCAAACGGGGCTTATGCAGTTTTTGTTCACGCAACCGGTAATGCGTGACGGTACGTTTTACGGCATGGTTGCAATTCCTTTTAACACGCAGGCACTCGGCACTTTTTTGCGCGACTTTGTACACGATTACGACAGCTTTGTTAATGTTGCGGACGATTCGGACATTATTTTTTTCTCGAACAGACCGGACTATGTCGGGCGTCACGTCGATGACCTCGGCGTTGTTGAAGCCTTCGGATATATGCGGCTGAACAGGGTTTTTAATCATATGTCCGCAATAACGGGCATTGAAAAAGTTGCGTATATAACCACAGAACCCGATTTAAATTGGACGATTGTAAGTTTTTTTGATGCTCACGCCGTTGAAAGCATAGGTCAAACAGTTTTGCTTTCCTTAGTGCCTACCGTTTCGGGAATACTCGTAGCGGCGGCACTGATTGTTTTTATTGTGGCGCGAAGCCTTAAACCGCTTAAAAGTTTGGCGGTAAAATCGCGCGAAGTTGCAAGCGGAAATTTGGATGTTGAATTTGAATCCGTGCGCGAGGATGAAATCGGCCAAGTATTTGATTCATTCCAAGAGGTTGTTACTTCGTTGCGCTCTCTCATAGATGAAGCGAAAAGCGCGTCTAAGGCGAAAGGCGACTTTTTGGCAAAAATGAGCCACGAAATCCGCACACCCATGAACGCTATTATCGGCATGGCAGAGCTTGCTTTGCGCGAAGATTTATCTCCGACCGTGCAGGAGTACACTGCAACAATCAAAAATTCGGGAAGCCACTTGCTTAAAATCATCAACGATATTTTGGATTTTTCCAAAATCGAAAGCGGCAATATGGAAGTTCTCGAAACAGAATATCTTTTTCATTCAACCATTAACGATGTTGTAAGCATAATAAATGCCCGAATGAGTAACCCGAACGTGCAGTTTGTTGCGTACATGGAGCGCAATGTGCCGAACAAAATGCTCGGCGACGAGGTTCGTCTGCGTCAGGTGTTGCTTAATATTTTGAGCAATTCCGTAAAATACACGCAGGAAGGTCGCATAACTCTCAATGTAACCTGGCAAAAAAGCGGCGACGATTCCGTCGTTCTTACCGTCAGCGTGAAAGATACGGGCATCGGCATAAAACCGGAAGATTTGCAACGGATGTTCGGTGAATTTCAGCAGTTCGATTTGGAAAAAAATCGCAACGTTGAAGGCACAGGACTCGGGCTTGCAATTACAAATAATCTTGTTCGGCTTATGGGCGGTGAAATTTCGGTTGCGTCCACCTACGGGCTGGGCAGCATTTTTACACTCAGCCTTCCTCAAAAACTTGCCGGCACGGATGATTTCCGCGACCGCGAAGAACTTACCGTCGAAGGCGATAATATTTTGCTTACCGGTCGCATTCGCGTTGATACAAGCAGCAAAAAAATAAAGCGAACGCTTCTGCCCGATGTAAAAATTTTAATCGTTGACGATGTTGCTACTAATTTGCAGGTGGCAAAGGGGCTGCTTTCTGTTTACGAAGCCAAAATCGATGTTTGCCTTAGCGGAAAAGATGCCATAGAACGAGTGCGTCAAAATTCGTACGATTTAATTTTTATGGACCACATGATGCCGGAAATGGACGGCTTGGAAGCAACAGCCGCCATACGCAAATTGGACGGCGGAAAAATTCCCGTCATTGCTTTAAGCGCGAACGCCGTTGTTGGTGCAAGAGAAATGTTTTTGCAAAACGGGCTTGACGATTTCATATCAAAACCCATTGAAACTGAAAAACTCGACAGCATTTTAATGAAGTGGATTCCCAAAGCGAAGCAATTGAGGGAAATTTCGGGCGAAAAACAAACGTCTGAAATTTCGCCGCAAGTTTCGCCGGAGATTCCGGAAGTTTCAGGCGTTGACATTGAACTTTCCGGCAGAAATGCCAATTTTTACAGAATCGAAGGTGTTAATGTAGCGCAGGGCATAAAACTTTCCGGCGGAAGTATCGAGCTTTACAAAAGCGTGTTGGAAATATTTTATCAGGACGGCGATACAAAAATTTCTCAAATTAAAAAAAGTTTGGAAGATAACGATTTGCTGTTATATACAACTTATGTACACGCGGTGAAATCTGCCTGCGCTAATATCGGGGCTATTGCTGTTTCAAAAGCCGCAGCAGAGCTTGAAGCCGCCGGCAACAAAAGCGACCGGCAATACATCAACGCAAACAATCCCGCGCTTTTGGAAGAGTTTAAAAAATTGCTTTCGGAAATCGCTCGCGCCGTAAACATTAAAACGTCCGCCGGCGATGAAAATTTCGATGTAAACGAATTAAATAACGCACTGCTGAAATTGAAAACGGCAATGCAAAGTTTTAACCCCATTGCAATAGATGACGCGGCCGCCGAACTCGGAAAATTCGCGAGCCGCGCCGATATTAGAGCCATAATCGACTGCGTTTTTGTCAGTATGTATCCGGAAGCCGAATCGCAGATTGATGCTGTTCTTGCAAAAAGCTCGTAAACGTCGGAACAAAGCAAAAGCCTCTCTTGCCTCTCTTCGTTTTATTTTGCGACGAGAGGCTTTTTTTGCGTTTTTTGCAAAAATTCCCTGATTCAGTATAATATAGCGGATGCCTTTGAGGGGGCTGAGACAGGAGCTGATTGAGTGCGTTTTCGGCACGAAAAAAAATATATCATTAACGAACACACTGCGGCCATTTTACGCGCACGAGCATCGGGCGTTATGAAGCCCGACGAACACGGCGGTTCGTACACGGTAAATAATTTGTATCTGGACGACAGATACGACAGTTTTTATTACAGCAGTTTCTACGGGCGAGTTGTTCGCGATAAGTATCGTTTTCGTTTTTATAACGGCGACAAGTCGTATATGCGGCTTGAACGCAAGCACAAGGAAGGCAACGTATCGTACAAAGATACGATGCGAATTTCCGAGGAACAATACGAGCGGATTCGTGCGGGCGACATGAGTTTTATTCTCAAAGAAGACGCGCCGCTTTGGCAGACGCTTGCGAATATTCATCGCCTGAAAATTTTGCGTCCGACGGCAATTTTCGCCTACAATCGCGAGGCGTATATATACGAAGCCGGAAACGTGCGTTTTACTTTCGACAGCCCGCCGTTTGATTTCGGCGAACGGGTTTCGCCGGCTTTTGAACCGCTTATAAAAAATTTCGGAGCGGAAGCGTATTCGCCGATACTTTTAGAAGTAAAGTTTGATAAATTTCTGCCCGAGATAATTCAGCGAATTTTAAACGGTTTGCCCCTTGCGCAAACCAACATGTCAAAGTATTGTATAGTGCGGGAAAGAGGAGTGTTGCGTTATGGAAATAACTGAACAGGCAGACATTTTGAGATATTTTTTCGGAAATCCTCAAATGCAACTTTTGGATGAATTGCAGCCGACAAATGTACTTGCGGCTCTCAGTGTTGCGGCGTTGTGCGGATTTGTAATTTTTCTTGTGTATCGATTTTTCAATCGCGGTGTGCTTTACAGCGAAAATTTTAATTTGCTGATTATGTTGGTTGCCGTTGTGACGTCGTTTGTCATCATAACAATCGGGACGAACCTTGTGCTGACGTTGGGAATGGTCGGAGCGTTATCAATTGTACGTTTTCGCGCTGCGGTGAAAGACCCGCTCGACGTGGGCTTTCTTTTTTGGAGCGTTGCGGCGGGCATGACGGCCGGCGCGCGGCTGTACACGGTCGCGTTAATCGGAACGGCGTTTTTGGCGATTTTATATATCGCGTTCACCCTGATTCGCTTCGACAAGCGAGCGTTTTTGATGATTGTGCGTTACTCAAACGCCGCCGAAGCCGCAGTTTCGGCGGAACTGGGCAAAATTCGCCACAAGCTGAAAAACAAAACCGCGACCGGCGACTTTACGGAAATCACCGTTGAAGTAAAAGTTCGCCGAAACGACACATCTTTCGTTGAAACTTTCCGGCAGGTCAAAAATGTTGACAATGTCGTGCTTGTTGAATACACAGGCGACTATGCGTAATAACGGTCGTCGAAACCTCGTGATTTCCTGAAAATACCGGTGTTGACAAAATCCCGTAAAACCGCTATACTCCCCTCTGTCGCCGCTGATTGAGCGGCTTATATTTGCTAAACAGATTGAATTTTTACGGGGTGTGGCGTAGTTTGGCTAGCGCGCCCGGTTTGGGACCGGGAGGTCGCAGGTTCGAATCCTGTCACCCCGGTTGCACAAATTGTACCTGTAGCTCAGCAGGATAGAGCAACGGCCTTCTAAGCCGTGGGTCAGGGGTTCGAATCCCTTCAGGTACGGCGAAATTCGCACGGAGGGTGTAGCTCAATTGGTAGAGCGCCAGATTGTGGCTCTGGAGGCAGTGGGTTCAAAACCCATCACTCTCCCTCGGGGAAACCCGATAAACGATTCAAAACGAACCATTAGCTCAGACGGTAGAGCATTTGACTTTTAATCAAAGGGTCCAGGGTTCGAGTCCCTGATGGTTCAGGCAGGAAAAAAGGCTTTCGAGGCGGTTGCTTCGGAAGCCTTTTTTGTTGCCCGGAAAATTGCGTTCGATTTCAAAGGGAGTATAGCAATTTCATCGGCGTCTCGGATAAGCCGCAGGCAGCGGCAGGCGCACTTCGTCCTCAAAGCGAATTTTCGGAGGCTACTCTTGACAAAAATATCGCGCCCGTTATAATAGATACATGATGCATGTATATAATTCTTCCGCCCGAAAGCGGACGGAACAAAAAAAAGGAGACACATAACATGAAAAAGGTAATAACCGCACTCGCAATAATTTGTATTTTCGCACAAGCAACGCTTATTTACGCCGCTCCCGCCGAACCTTCAACCCCGACCGGCATCCCGCTGTCGCAGGTTGGAGAGCGCATCGACGCAATTGTTGCGGCGCATATGGAAAGTTACACACCCGGTTTTGCCGTCGCCGTTGTGCATGAGGGCGAAATTATTTTCTCGCGCGGATACGGACATTTGCAACTCGACGGCGCGTCAGTTTGTCCGTCAAATACGGTTTTCGAATTCGGTTCGATTCACAAGTTGTTCGTTTATATTTCCGTTATGCAGCTCGTCGAGCAGGGTTTGATTGACCTCGACGCTTACGTACGCGAGTATCTGCCTGCGGATTTTTATCGCGAACTTAACTTTCAGAAACCCTTCACTGTGCGGGATTTGTTAAACCATTCCGCAGGCTTCGGCGAGTTTTTCTTCTACTTATTTGCAAACCCCGAAACCATCGAGCGCGAATATTCTCTGCGCGAAGGTCTCTTAATGAGCCAACCCGCGCAAATTTTCGAGCCGGGTACAGCGTCGTCATATTCGAATTTCGGAAGCGCGTTGCTCGGATACATTGTGTCCTATGTAAGCGGCACCGATTTTTCAACCTACGAACGCGAAAACATCCTCGCCCCCCTCGGCATGACGCGCACGAAGGGTCAGCCCGATTGGTTCGCCGCGATGTCCGACCCCGTTTACATGCAAAATAAAGCCGTCGGCCACATGCCGAACCCGGTTGCCGGATTTGCTTCCGTTGGCGAATTTTCTCCCGCGCCGTGGGCGTATGTAAGAATGTATCCCGCCGGCTCGATTCGCGGAACTGCCGAGGATTTGGCGCAACTCGCAATCGCCTTAACGCCGCCCGCCGGCGATTCCGGGCCGCTTTTCGCCGACCGCGCGGCTCTCGATTTAATGCTTTCACCGAGCTTCGAACGATATTCCGAACGCGGCGTAATTCGCGGCACGCATCACGGATTTTTGAGCTACAACGCCGTTTATCCCGCCGTCGGTCACAGCGGCGGAACGGTCGGGTTTAACGCAGACTTCACCATCGTGCCGTCGGAACGCTTCGGTTTAATCATGCTCACAAACGCCAACGGCGGTCTGGTTTTCATGGAAAAAGTATCGGAAGAAATTTTAGGAAGTGCCGAAATTCCCGCGCCCGCAGGCAATTTGCCCGACGCATCCCGCTTTGCAGGAAATTATTTCATGCTTCGCCGACACGAAGGCAACGTTCTTCAAATTGCAAATATGTTCACCGCGGCAATTTCCGTCGAAACTTTGGACGAAAACACAATCAGTGTAACTTCCATGGGATTAACCGCCACTTACAGGCAAGTTTCTCCATATACTTTTCGTGTTGACGGTTCGGCCCCTCTCATAGGTCGCGTCGGATACGAAATCGAATTTTTAACCGACAACGGCAAAGTTACCGGAATTTCCATGACCGCGCCCTTCGACGCAACCTCCGCAACATTTTGGCAATCGCCGGGATTTTTAATTGCTGTCGCAATCGGCGAGGTATTGGCAATGCTGTTTTTCTTCATCGCGCCCGTAATGATTTTAATACGATTTTTGCGCAAAAAAGAAAAATCACCGTTTATTCTCGCAAGCAGCGGCTTTGTTCTGAGCGGCACATTGCTTGCAATAAATAACACGGTGATGCTTGCGCGCATATTGTCCAATGTAGTCGGCGTTTCGGCTGCCATGGTCAATTTCCACATTTGGATTAACTTCGGGCTTACTGCGATTGCGGTCGCCTTGTTCGCGACATCGGTTGTGTTTTTAAAACGCGGCGACGCAACACGCTTTCACAAAATTTTATTTTGCATCGGGTCGGTGTTTATTGCGATATTTGCGGCAGTTTTATGGTACGGAAATTCGTTTTCGTTTGTGTGATGCGGCATTTTATATTATCGGAGGTTTGCTGTGAACGAGATAGAGTCAAACAAACACGCATGGAGTCAAATTTCAGAGGGTCATTACCACCACTTCAAAAAAGCACTTACTGAAGGAAGTCACGAATTAAACAAGCATATCAAGCGTGAACTCGGCGATTTAAGCGGCAAGAATATAATTCATTTGCAATGCAACACAGGCGCAGACACAATTTTATTAGCAAGGATGGGCGCAAGTGCCGTTGGCGTTGACCTCGTTCCCGATAATATTTTATATGCCAAAAAACTTGCTGATGATTTAGGCGTTACAAATGTGGGTTTCATTGAGTCTGACATCATGCAGTTTGCGGAAAAGCATAATGAAAAATATGATGTCGTATTTGTTTCGGAAGGGGCAATCTGTTGGCTTCCTGACTTGAATAAATGGGGCAGAACAATCCGTCATCTTTTGAAAGATGACGGATTTTTATACGTTTTTGAAGGACATCCGTTTTACATGATGCTGGATGAACCGAAAATGGCAGATAATATAATGGAAATTAAATACCCCTATTTCAGCAAAGAGCCGGAGTTTGACGATTCTATCGGCGGGTATGCTTCTGCGCGGAAAGATGGGGTAAAGTCATATTCTTGGATGTACAAAGTTTCTGATGTTATTAACGCTCTTGCATCTGCGGGCTTGCATATCGAATATTTCAACGAGTTTAAGGAAAATATGTGTGATATGGGTGGTATGAAAAAAGATGTAAGCGGTATGTGGAACTATGATTTTAATGACAATAAGTTTCCGATGTCGTTCAGCTTAAAAGCATCTGTTTACCAATAGATGATTACTCTCTGAATGCCTGTAAAACTGCACTCATCAGACTTCCTCAGCAAAAATCTCACCGGCCTTCATTTCAAGCAAAAAGCCCTCTTTTGAAATTTCCGTACCGGTACACGTAATAATCGTTTGCAAATTCGAAATCTGCCGAAACAAAAACTTCTGCCGATTTTTATCAAGCTCGGACAAAACATCGTCGAGAAGAAGAATCGGTGTTTCGCCGGTTGATTCGCGAATGATTTCAATTTCCGCCAATTTCGCAGAAAGTGCCGCCGTTCGCTGCTGCCCCTGCGAGCCGAAATGCCGCGCCGATACGTCGTTTATTGTAAATTCGATGTCATCGGTATGGATGCCTTCGCAGGTTGTGCCGCGTTGAATATCGCGCTCGCGCGAATTTTTTAAAACGGCGGCATACGAATCCGCATCAACGGATGACTTGTATTCCAACGCAAGCACTTCGCCGGACGTAATATTTTTATGAATTTCGGCGGCAATTTCGGAAATTTTTTTTACAAATGCGGTACGTGTTTTCATTATGCGCGTACCGTATTTTTTTAACTGTTCGTCCCAAACGGATAAACTATCCGACTGCGAACGGTCTTTTTGCAGAATTTTTAACAGCGCATTACGCTGTTTCAACGCACGATGATACTCTCGCAAATCGTTGTAATATACCGGCGAAAGCTGGCAAATTTCCATGTCCATAAAGCGGCGACGTTCCGCCGGGCCTGCCTTAATCAGGCGCAAATCCTCCGGCGAAAACATCACCACCAAAAGCCGCCCGAACAAATCTTTCATATGCTTCACGGGCAGAAAATCAATTGATATGTATTTGGACGTTTTGCGCCCCATGGTTTCGAGCCGCGCATCAAGCGTGGATGAAATTCCGCCGCGTTGCGTTTCCAAACGAATTTGCGCGGCATCTTCGCCCCACGCCACTAACTCACCGTCCGCCCGTGCGCGAAGAGAACGCCCGAAAGCGCAAAAATAAATCGCCTCAAGGAGATTCGTCTTCCCCTGCGCGTTATCGCCGAAAATTACGTTAATATCCGGCGAGAGCAGGCATTGCGTTTTAAGGTTACGAAACCCCGCCGCCGAAAATTTTTTTATATGCACTATGCCGGAGGGCGCAACGGCACGATTAAGTAACGAAAACCGCGCTCGCTGTCTTTAGCACGGATTGTACACGGCGACAGCGCAGTATTAAACCGCACGACAACAAATTCCTCGTCAATCGCGCGAAGCACGTCGATGAAATATTTCGGATTGAAATAAATCGTCAAATCCTTGCCTTCGGTTTCGCACGGAATGCCGTCCTCAACCTGACCCCGCTCGGATTGCGCCGAAATCGTCAAATCATCATCAGTAATGTCCAACTTCACCGGCAACATACGATTTTCCGCCGCAACAAGAACCGCCCGCTCAAACGCCGCCAAAAGATGCAATCTCGGCGCAACAACCATGGTCGAAAAATCTTCGTTATAAATTTGGTCGTACCGAATGAAATCTCCCGCCAAAATGCTCGACACCAACCGAAAGTTCTCCGCTTCAAATACAACACGATTCGGCGTGAAAAAAAATCGAACATCGCTGTCGTTGTCCGATAAAATTCTGCTCAACTCGTTAAGCGCGCGACCCGGCACAACCGTGCCGCCGTCCGCACCCTCAACGTTCGCGGAAATGTACGAAATCCGAAACATATCAATCGCAACCATTTCCAAAATATTATTTTTAATCTCAAACTTTTCGCCGGTGAGAATCGGTTTTGTTTGGTCGGCGGCAACAGAAAAAATCGTTTGCTTAATCATATTTTTAAGCAAATTCGCCTTGATTTCGTACCTCGTATGCTCCTCACCCAGCTCATTTTCCGGCACAGTAGGAAAATTATCAGCCGGTTGGCCCGCAATTTGCAGGCGCGAACGCCCGCTTTTGCAAATCGCATTTAACCTGTCATCTGTTTCAATCGCAATCAAATCGCCCGCACTTTTGCGCACGATGTCCGTAAACAACTTCGCGTCCAAGGCAATTGCGCCGCCCTGTTCAACTTCCGCCGCCACCGCTGCCGTTTCGATGCAAATTTCCTTATCATTTCCGACAATTCTCAGCCCTTCGCCCTCAACGGCCGTAAGCAGCACACACTCCAAAATCGGGCTTGTTGTTCGCGTCGAAACAGCACGACCTGCCAGAGCCAACGCATCCAAGAGCTGTTGCCTGTCACATGTAAAATTCATCTCCATCGCTCCATACATATATATTTATTTTTCAGAAGCAGTAGCAGTAGGCTCTGTTAATTTGTTGAAAAGCCCGTCCGACCCTGATTACGCCTGCATTTTTTCGTATGAAAAGCCTGTCCGGATTTCAGTTATAACCTTGTATAAATCGCGAGTTATTCACGTCACGTTAAATATTAACCGCGGGACTTCGTCCCGCACCCTACCCGCTTTTTGAAAAAAGCGGGGCAAAAACTTTATTGAAAAACGCGCGAAGCGCGTTTTTCGTGATGGGGTCAAGGGGACAAAGCCCTGCGGTTTTTAAGAAGTGAAGCTGTTCCGGCTTCGAGGAAATGTGCCGCTGCCGGCATGTGACCCCGGTGTTCAATGTGCGCTTAGCGCACTATTCACCTTTAATCATAATTTCCAATTCCTCGACGGTGAGGCGCAGCTTTTCGTCAAATTCGAGTTCGTTGGTGATTTTGTTGCAGGAGTGAATGACGGTTGTGTGGTCGCGGCCGCCGAAAAATTCGCCGACGGCGGGGAGGGGGATGTCCATCAGCTTGCGGCAAAGGTACATCGCAATTTGGCGCGGCATCACGAGCTTTTGTGTGCGCTTGCGCCCGTTGATTTCTTCTATTGATACGCCGAAACGTTCGGCGACGGTTTTTCGGATGTAGTCCATCGTGACGGGCGGTTTTTCTTTTGCAACGAGTTGGTCACGAAGGGAATATTGCGCGAGTTCGAGGGTGATTTGCTTGTTCGTTAAACGCGCGTTTGCGATGATTTTGTTTAACGCGCCTTCGAGGTCGCGGATGTTCGAAACTATGTTCTTGAGCATGTATTCCTTAACGGGCTCGGGGATTTCTATGTCTTCCATGGCTAATTTTTTTTCCAAAATTGCGTTGCGCGTTTCATAGTCGGGGATGCTTATGTCGGCTATCAGCCCCGACGAAAACCGCGATGTAAGGCGATTTTCAAGGTTTGTGAGGTCGTTCGGCGGGACGTCGGATGTGAAAACAATTTGGCGTCCGCGGTCGGTCATGTAATTGTAGGTGTGGAAAAGTTCTTCCTGCGTTTCGACTTTGCCTTCGAGAAATTGCACGTCGTCGATTAAAAGCACGTCGGCGGAGCGATATTTTTTGCGAAACGCGGGCGTCGTTTTCTCGCGAATGGATGAGATGTACTCGTCGGTGAAAATCGCGCTGGGTACGTACAAAACGCGCAATTCCGGGCGGTTGTCGTAAATCAAATTTCCGATGGAATGAATGAGATGCGTTTTGCCCAAGCCTACGTCGCCGTACAAAAACAGCGGGTTGTAGCTTTCAAATCCGCCGGGCGAACCCGCAACCGCCCGCGACGCCGCGTAGGCAAGTTCGTTGCATTTACCCGGCACGAAGGTGTCAAAGGTGTTTCGTGCGCGAAGCCCGGTTTTTGAATAACTGTCGATTTTGCGTTCGCGCGACGGGTCGGCGTTTTCCTCCGGCGAAACGATGTCAACTTCGGCGTCGTCATTTTCCGTGATTGCCCGAACATAGCGCGTGATGTCGCGCAAAAGACGCTCCACCGTCGGTTTGTAAAACTCGGAACGCGCCTGAATTGTCAACACGTCGTTCTTGTACGAAACCGGAACAATCGGGTCAATCATCGCGTCAAAAACAACCTCCGATATGGTAGGTTCTATCATTTTTTTGGTTTCGTTCCAAAGTATATACATGTCCAACGAAAATACCCCCGGTGAGTTCACAAGTTATCCACAAACTTATCCACAGCCTGTTGATAAGTTATTAAACTTTCTCCCCGGGATTTTAACAAAGTTATTGAAGGTTGTCGAGGTGACGCATGAATGTTAAAACCGCAGGGCTTCGCCCCGCACCCCACGAACTTTTTGAAAAAAGTTCGACAAAAACTTTATTAAAATCGCGCGAAGCGCGATTTTTGATAATTTTTGCCCCGCTTTTTTTAAAAAGCGGGTGGGGGTTTGGGGGCGAAGCCCCCAATATTTTATTCTATCTCGATAAAAATTATATTTCGGGTTTGGCAGGCGAAAGTGTTTTGGGAAAGTAAAGCGGCGGACGCAAAAATTTGATTGTTGATTTCTAAAGTTTGTGCGGGTGTTGGGATTCTTAATTCGGTTTCGAGGGTTTGCGGCGAAATGAAAAGTTCGTTGTCGAAAAAATATCCGTGATGCGCCGAACGTATCCATCGTGAGTTTTCGCGGTTGTCGCGCTCGAAAGTCGGAAGAAGTCGTGCTGCGGCCAGGCTGTATGCGCGGATTAAACCGGTTTCTCGCGACACCGAAAAATCGTCGCTGTACATGCGCGTGATTGTGAAGGAGTCGGCGTAGGCGATGAGACCTAAGCGCGGAAAATTTTCAAGTGCGGAGTATATGCGCAAAATTTCTTCCGATGCGCCGGCAATTCGATATGAATAATCGCCGCGTGTAAAATGGCTCACTCCGAGGGGCAGAATCATAATGGGTTTGTGTTCGCTGAATGCAGTGTAGAATTGCCGAAATCCCGGCATAACGTCGCGAAATCCTTTTTCGGGACTCCAATCCGCTAAAAGCGGTACGGCCACCCAGTCGGTTACAAAATGCCCCGGATAGTACGCACTTTGCGGTGTTGAGGTATAGCACGGCGTAACCCACACGACGGCTGTTTGCGGCGCGTGCGTAAGAAAAGCGTTTCGCATACCGCGAAAAAGCGCGACAAATTCTCGCGGCGGCAGGTCGTGTTCGGGATAAAATGCAACGAACATCGGCACGTTAAACGAGCCGAGCCGTTGCGCCAAAATTGTTGCGAGGTCGATTTCGTCGATGTCGGCTACGGCAGGATTGTCGGGCGGATGAACAACAAAAAGCGGCGTTGCATTTGACGCGATGCAATGCAAAAGCCACGCGATGTCGATGTCGTCGCCCAGATAGACTTCGTTGACGTAAACGGCGTGTCGCATTCCCGCCGCGTATTCAAACCCGCGAATCCCCGCATCCGGCGAAAGCCATGCCGCCGCATACGTGCCTTCGGCGGGTTCGTACATGCTGAAATTCGCGTTTTCGCGCCGAAAAAATACGTCGAATGCTACGGGTTCCGCAAAAGCGTCGCCTTCGCCGTCTGTTCGTTCGGCTTCCTGCGAGTAGGTGATAAATCTCGGCGGATTATCGGTTGCGCAGCCGGTAAGCAAAATGAGAATTAAAAACGTACATATTGCGAATAGTTTTTTCATTTTTAAGGTCGCGGAGAAAATTTCTCCGCACCCCCTTTCAAAAAAACTGCTGAAGTGAATCAATTTTATTTGCGTCCCGTCGGCGTCAAGTGCATTGTGGTGAGCGACCGGTGTTTTTCGCAGAAAAACACATCGAGCGAACCGTTTACGATAGCGAACGCCATTGAGACGCTTCTTAATTTGATTCGCTATAAAGTATGTTGCTTTTTGATTTTTGCCGAATATGTAAAATAATAGACCTGTATTGCGGTTTTAAATCGCTGCTTTGTCGGCGTGCCAACTTAAAAATTTTTGCCGTTTCAAATTACACAGTAACGTGCCGGTGGATTTTTCGATAATTTCGTCGAAATCTTTTTGCGCAACGCTGAAACTGACATACTTGTTAATTTCGCTCAAATAAAACGTAATTATATATGTATATGTTTCAATGCCGTTATCTTTTTTTGTGTCGAGGCGTGTTTTGGCTACATTTGCATAAAATTCGCGGGGAGGGTCTTTCGTTTCCGCGTAAACGTCCCATACCTTGCAGGCGATTCCCGCAAGGCCGACTATTAAAAGCGTTGTGCCGAGCATATTCATAACAACCCCCTTTTTGTTTTTAGTGAATCAATTTGATTTGCGTACCGTCGGCGTTAAATGCATTGTGGTGAGCGACCGGTTGTTTTCGGGTGTTTTTCCCGAAAACGACAACGAGCGAACCGCTTACAATGCATAGTCGCGGGACGCTTCTTAATTTGATTCACTATATCTTATGCCAAAATTCCGTACGCAAATACTGCGGCAATTGCTATACACGCCAAAATCATTACTACGTTAAGCGTCATATCAAATGTGCTTGTCTTTTTTTTCCGGTTTATTACCGGACGCGCCGGCGCAGTTGCCGCATACGCCGCCGGCATCGACGGTCCTTTCGTTGCACGTATATGCCCGTATATGATTTTTTCCGCTTCCGCGACAAAATCAACGGGCATTTTTGTTGCCGGCATATCTTTGTTTACTATAAAAATTGCTTGGTTGTACCATTTTGTTGCGTCGCCTTTTACCAAAATCACGCGCTCGGTAGATTTCATGTTGTCGCCCCTTCGATGATATTTACAGCAGTTTTGCAAATTTTCCGTACCCAAGCAAAAACTGCCGGTTGCTTTATCGAAATTTTCGCCGGAAATTTTGAGGGATATACATTCGCGAATCAAGAGTTCAGAATAACGCTTCGCCGGAAATGCTTTGTGGTGAGTGACCGGTCTTTTTTTCGGATGCTTTTCCCGAAAATTTGGTTACCGGAAACATATTTGACTCGGTACAGCAATTTGACTTTGCGTAGCCTCAAACTTCGTCGGGAAGCGGCTTTAAGCCGCCGAAACCCCGCCTCATTTTCGGTCAATGCAAAGTCAAATTGCTTTATTTACCCGTTTAAATCGGTATTGACCTGGTTTTGATAAAGTGCGCGAGCGTGCGCAAATTGTAACTTTTCGCCTTTTTTGAGCAGAATGGGGGGTTGACAAATGAGTAAGGGCGTGAAACAGTTTTTCGAACGAACGAACGAACGAACGAACGAACGAACGAACGAACGAACGAACGAACGAACGAACGAACGAACGAACGAACGAACGA
>WQVC01000057.1 GCA_009781765.1 Defluviitaleaceae bacterium
AATATACGCAGGGACATTTGTTTGTCGTCAGAGCCGGGATAAAAAGACGCATGAAAAGGTGTGGCCTCGTTACTTGTCCATATCTTACACGAGGTTTTTTACGTAAATATCCGGAACCGTTCCAGGAATTTTTCCCGGAAATTTTCCAGGAATTTTTCCGAAGGTCCGGGGCATAAAATTCTTTCCTGCACTCCTCCTGCAAGGTGCTTCCGAACAGAAAAAAATTTGACAATCCGGTCAGGAAGGTATAGAATGCTACGGTTGTAAAAGGAGGAATTTAAGATGCACGCAGCAATTAAAGAAATCGAAAAGGCACAACTTAAAGCCGAAGTGTCGCAATTTAACGTGGGTGACACCGTGCGTGTTCACGCGAAAATCGTTGAAGGCGCGAAAGAACGGATTCAGGTATTTGAGGGCGTCGTGCTTAAACGCCAAAACGGCGGAATGCGCGAAACCTTTACGGTGCGCCGTCTTTCCGGCGGAATCGGCGTTGAAAAAACATGGCCGTTGCACTCTCCGCGCGTAGAAAAAGTTGAAGTTGTGCGTCGCGGTATCGTTCGCCGTGCCAAACTGTTTTACCTGCGCGACCGCATCGGTAAAGCGGCGAAGGTAAAGGAAGCGATTTTCTCCAAAGCGAAAAAATAATGCGCTTTTTGGAACGGATAGAAAATCCGATACTGAGAGGGGCGGCAGAATGGCTGATTCTTATAGGGTTGGCAATTTTGCTGTTCCTTGTTATGCGCATGTTTATTTTCCGAACCGCCCACGTTGACGGGTTTTCCATGTCGCCGACCCTTGAGCACGGCGACTGGATTATTTTGAACCGGTTTGTATATATCGTTTCGACGCCTCGCGCGGGCGATATTACAGCCTTTCCGAACCCCGAAAACAGGTCGGAATTTTTTGTGAAGCGCATAGTTGCCGTACCCGGAGATGAAGTCGATTTGCGGGGCGGTTTTTTTTATGTAAACGGCGAGCGTCTTGAAGACGACTTTTCTGCCGAACCGACGGGCGGCTCCGGGCTTTTGGATTTCCCCGTAATCGTTGAGGAGCGGCATTTTTTTCTGTTGGGCGATAACCGAAACGGCAGCCAAGACAGCCGCTTCGCCGTAGTAGGAACAATTCCGCACCGCGATATGGTTGGGCGCGCGGGAGTGCAGGTTTGGCCGCCGGGCAGAATGGGGTCTTTGCGTTGATGGAAAATTTGCCAACGATTCAGTGGTATCCCGGTCACATGACAAAAACAAAGCGTATGCTTGCGGCAAATATCGGCATAATTGATGTCGTAATCGAACTGCTTGATGCGCGAGTGCCGTTGGCAAGCCGAAACCCCGACATCGACACCCTCGCCCGCGACAAAAAGCGTGTGCTTGTTTTGAACAAAGCCGACCTCGCGAACGAAAAAAGCACTGCCTTGTGGACGGAATTTTTCCGCGAACAAGGCTTTTTTGCATTGCCGCTTAACTCGGCGGATAACAAAAAAAACGACACAAACAAGCTCACCGCCGCCCTCAAGAATATGATGCGCGACAAAGTTGCGTTGCAAAAAAAGCGCGGACGCATCAACGCGCCGATTCGCGCAATGGTTGTCGGCATACCGAATGTGGGCAAGTCTACGTTTATAAACCGGCTTACCGGGCGTGCCGGCGCGGCAGTTGCCGACAAACCCGGCGTAACGCGGGGCAGGCAGTGGCTGAAAGTCGGCGGGGAGTTCGATTTGATGGACACGCCCGGCGTACTTTGGCCGAAATTCGACGACCCTCTTGTGGGGCTGAAACTTGCCTGCACCGGCGCAGTCAGCGACAATGTGTTTGATAAAATCACGCTTGTGATGCACTTGCTCAACATTTTTATCGAACTCGATGCCGCGATTATCCAAAAGCGATACAAGGTCGAAGTTTGTTCCGATATACCCGCGCTTTTGGAAAAAATCGGCGCGGCGCGCGGCTTTAAAATGAAAGGCAACGTAATCGACCTCGAACGCACCGCAATAACCGTTCTCGACGAATTTCGCGGCGGAAAGCTCGGGCGCGTTTCGCTTGAAATTCCGCCGGTTTGATATTTTTTTTAAACCGCAGGGCTCCGCCCCGCACCCCGGAAACTTTTGAAAAAGTTTCATCAAAACTTTAATTAAAAAACGCGCAAAGCGCGTTTTTTAATAATTTTGCCCCGCTTTTTTAAAAGCGGGTGGGGGTTCGGGGGCGACGCCCCCGAGTCGGCGTTATATAAATTGCCGGTTCTTTATCCGGGGTCGCCTTCGTATACATAGTAAAAAAACCACGGAGGGATTTCATGTTCAAAAAGATTTTTTTAGGTGTGCTGTTTGTTGGCGCAATGTTTTTTGCGACCGCTTGCGCAGGCGACGGATTGCGCGATTTGGAGGGCGCGGAGGAAATCAGTGCGTTCGAGCAGGTTAATCGGATGCTCAAAGAGCTTGAAAATTTTCGAGCCATCGCAACGGTTGAATATCGTTCCAATAAGGGAACGAACACTTACGAAACCGTTCAACACGCCAGAATTACAGGCGAATACCGCATCGAAGTTACCGCGCCGGAGCATGTTGCCGGTTCTGTTACAACAAACGACGGCCGGCAAATTTTTCAATTTAACAGCCGCGTAAACGGCAGCGTGAATCTTCTTGTGCGCGAAACGCCCGAGCGAAGCGAAGTTTTTTTAACAACGTTTATCCGAAACTATTTGCAAAGTGCCGAAGTTTCTGTTAGCGTATCGGATATGGGCGACGGTGTGCGCACGGTTTTGGAGGCGACTGTACCCGGCGAACATCCGTATTTATCAACCGCGCGTTTATGGGTAGACAACGCTACCCTTAATCCTGTAAAATTAGTAATCTTCGACCGCGACGGCGCGGAGAGAATTATTGTTACATATCATGTTTTTGAAAGAAACGCAGAACTGGCGGACACATTGTTTACGTTGTAGGTCGGTAACACATTGCGCGTAAAGTGCATATAATTTGATAACGTGCCGCTCCGCCGGAAAGGCGGGCGGCTGTACATATTAAGGTATACATGCAGAAATTTTTGGTAATAATGAAGGCGAGGTGAACATAATGCAAGTTTGGAGAGGCGAAATTTTTTACGCAGATTTAAGCCCGGTAATCGGCTCGGAGCAGGGGGGCGTTCGTCCTGTTTTGATTATCCAAAACGACGTCGGCAATAAATACAGCCCGACCGTTATTTGCGCGGCAATTACATCGCAAATTAACAAAGCGAAACTCCCCACCCATATCGAAATTGACTCGGCGCAATCCACGTTAGTCAAAGATTCCGTAATTTTGCTCGAACAAATACGTACAATCGACAAGAAGCGTCTGCGCGAAAAAATCTGCCGCCTTGATGACAACCTTATGCGGCGCGTAAACCAAGCCATTAAGGTTAGCTTGAGGTTGGATACATAGGCCGACCTTTTTTCAATAAAATATCGGGGCTTTGCCCCGGGATGCATGGGCGAGCAGCCCCCAAACTCCACGAACTTTTTAAAAAGTTCGACAAAAAAACAAAAAACGCGCGAAGCGCGTTTTTTTGATAAAGTTTTGATGAAACTTTTTCAAAAGTTTCCCGGGGTGCGGGGCGGAGCCCCGCAGTTTTATTCAGTATTAAAACTTTACATTATCGCTTCAAATCGCACACGTATTTGGGGCGGGTTTTTTATTTCGGCGTAGAAATTTATGTCCCAATCGTCGCCTTGGGAGGAATCGTTTGTGCCGTCGGGCGGCGGGGCGAAGATGCGCAAATCGCAGGTGCGGGGCGCGGGCGTGTTAAAAAACGCCGGCATGAGGTCGATTGTTTTCGCACTCGGGCTTTTGTAAAACCATCGCCCGTTGAGTTCGAGCATCAGATTTAAATTTTCATCCTCATCCTCATCCTCATCCTCATCCGTGAATGTGATTTCGCAAAACACGGGCTGCTTTTCAAATGTAAGCGGAACGGCAAGGCCGTCGGCGTCTTCGCTTCCGCCCCAACGTAATTTTGCGGGAAATGTTGCGTCCGCGCCCGCTGTGAACGCCGGAACGTACGGCGGTTCGCCCATAATTTTTTTGTACGTTTCAAGAATGGGTTGCGCGTAGCCGGCGTCGGGGTTGGAAGGGTCTTCGATTTCAAGCCCGAGTCGCCCGCGGTCGCGGAACTGATAAAACGTTACGCCGTTGATAAACGGAGCGGCGGTGGGTAAGCGGCGATAGAAATCTTCGAGCTGTTCGGCTTGTTCGAAGGGACCGGTTACGTCGCCGTCGGCGTTAAATTCGCTGATAACGAACGGGCGTACATCGCCGTGCGCGGAAAATCGCTCAAATTCGAAGTTGAAGCCCGCAAATGAACTGTCGTTTGTAACGCGCTTGTGGGTTGTGCCGCCTTTTTCGGCGATGTCGAACGGCCAACCCCAGTGCAGCGCGAGATACGTATCCGACGACCACATATCGGCGACGGCGATTGCCTCGGCAAATTCGTTTTCATATTTCAGCTTGCCGGTTTCGTGAACAACGCCGTCACCGACGCACAAAACCGTACGAATATTCGGCGCGTGTTTTTTTATAATTTTGTGAAAGCGCACAAAAAAATCCGCGACTTCCTGATACGAATATCGTTTGTTAAACGCGAACCAACTGCCCATTGCCTCGTGATTTATGCGAAGCATAAGCCGCCCGAAGGGGCGCAAATTATTTGCGATTTCGATGAGTTGCGCGTCGGAAACGGCGCAATCGACGGTGAGGGTTAAAATAACGTCCTGCCCGTGACGGCGAATATCGCGAATTGATTTAAACGGCTCGCCGGTTGTGTCGCCTTCAAGCCCGCCGAGATAGGGGAAGTAATCGTCATAAGCGTAACCCCACGCGAAATTTACCGGAGCGTCGGCGGGTTTGGGCAGAAGCGACGCTCGCGTCGGCCAGCCCGCGTCGAGAGGATAGTAGCAGTACATCAAATTTATTGCGCGATGCGGACGCCCGAGCGTGTGCAGAATATAATCCTGATTCACGTATTCGCCGCGTTCGCTTCCGTTGCCGAGGTCGAGGGCGACCTGCGCCGACCCCATATGAATGTACTTCACATTTTTCACCGTTCGCTTACTGCACGAGTTTCTGATGAAACTCGGTCGAAGCGTTCCTTTCTTCGGATTTTCAAGCTCATACCTCCACTAAAATCGGGAAAATCATGGGGTTGCGCTTGGTTGCCTGCCAAATATATTCGCGCAAAGCGTCTTTCACGCGGTTGCGGATGTAGGGGCGGTCGGATGTACGTTTTTCCTCAAGCTCGTGGAGTGCGTCTGCCGCAACGGTTTTTGCGCGGGTGATTAAGTCGTCGGATTCGCGCACGAAAACAAATCCGCGCGAAATAATTTCCGGACCGGAAATTATTTGACAATAGCCGTCTGCCATGGAAATTCCGGCGGCCACGATAATCAAGCCGTCTTCGGACAGATGCTTGCGGTCGCGCAGAACAACGTTTCCGACGTCGCCGACGCCCAAGCCGTCAACAAGAAGCTGCCCCGACGGAACGGTGCCGTTCATTTTTGCATCTTTGCCGCTGATTTCCAAAACTTCGCCGATGTCGGCGATAAAAATATTTTCTTTGGGCATACCCATGGAAATCGCCAAATCTTTGTGATGTTTGAGATGGCGGAATTCGCCGTGTACGGGCATGAAAAATTCCGGACGCAAAAGCGCGTGAATGAGTTTTAACTCTTCCTGCTTCGCGTGGCCGGAAACGTGAACATCCATGAGTCCTTCATATATAACATCCGCGCCCTGTTCCATGAGGTCGTTTATAACGCGGGAAACGAGTTTTTCATTGCCGGGAATGGGTGATGCCGAAATGATAACTTTGTCGCTGGGGGTGATAGTAATTTGCCTGTGGTCGGACGCCGCCATGCGCGAAAGTGCGGCCATGGGTTCGCCCTGGCTGCCCGTTGTGATAATTACGAGCTGATTCGGCGTGTAATTTTTAAGCTCCGACACCTCGATAATGAGTCCCGTGGGCGCGGTTAAATATCCGAGTTCCGTTGCGGTTTTTACGGCATTTATCATGCTTCGCCCCATAAAAAGAACCTTGCGACGGTGCTGCACGGCGGAATTTAACACCTGCTGAATACGGTCGATATGCGAGGAAAACATCGCGACAATAAGCCGCTGTGTGGGCGATTCCTCAAACACGCGGCGGAACATGTCGCCGACGGTGCGTTCGGAAAGAGTGTATCCGCTGTAAAGAACGTTCGTGCTTTCGCACAAAAATAATTTTACGCCTTTGCTTCCGAGTTCGCCGAAACGTTGCAGGTCGATTATTTCGCCTTGGATGGGCGTGAAGTCAACTTTAAAATCGCCGGAATGAACAACCACGCCGACCGGAGTTGTAACAGCAAAGGCAACCGCGTCGGCGATGGAGTGGTTTACGCGCAAAAACTCAACTTTGAAACAGCCGGCGGTAACCGTTCCGCCCTGCACCACGGGATTTAATTCGGATTTGTTTAAAAGCCCGTGTTCGCGCAATTTATTGCCGACAAGACCCATCGTGAGTTTCGTTCCGAAAATCGGCACGCTTACTTCGCGCAAAAAATAAGGCACGCTGCCGATATGGTCTTCGTGCGCGTGCGTCAGAAAGAGTCCGCGTAATTTGTTGCGGTTCTCCTGCAAGTATGTGAAATCGGGGATAACAAGGTCGATGCCGAGCATTTCGTCTTGCGGAAAGGCTACTCCGCAATCAATTACGATAATATCGTCGCCGTATTCAAGTACGGTCATGTTTTTTCCGACCTCGCCGTGTCCGCCGAGTGAAAAAACCCTTAATTTTTTTTTCGCTGCCAAATTAAATTCTCCTATTCATGGGCGACCTCTGAAAACCCGACTCTTCGCATATTTCGCTTCTCGGAAACCGACCTGAAGCCGTTGGTTTCCTGCGATGCGAAACAGCAATGGCGGGTGTTCTTTACCCGCGCCTTCAAAGCGGGTTTTCGGAGGTCGCCTCGTCAAATTCAATGCCGAACTCTTCGTAGTCGTCTTTGAAGAGTTCAAAAACTCGTTTAAATTCCGGATGTTCGTTGTCGATTTGTTCCAGAACGACGTCGTCGTCGTTGTTATCATCGGAAGGCAAACATTTGAAATAATATGCTTCGCCTTCGTCTTCGTCGATTGCAAGCAAAAAAATGCCGTTTTCATTTTCGCGGCTTGATAATATTTGAAGCGGATGTTCCGTTCCGTCTTCGTCCACAACAACAAAGCCTTCGTTTTCGTTGAAATTTTCCATGCGGATTTCCTCCTTTCCGTTTAAATTGTCCAAAAAACCCTGCAAAATGTATACAGCGGCCATTGTGTCCACCTGTTTTTTGCGTTTGCGCCCGCCCGAAAAAACGCGCGAAACCGCACGTGTAGACAAACGCTCGTCCCACAGGATTACGTTTATATTTTTAAAATATCGCGAAAGTTTTTCCTTAAACGCCAAAGTTTCCGCAGAGCGTGCGGATTCTTCGTTGTGCATATGTTTGGGAAAACCAAGCACGATATTTTTAATATCGTGTTCTTTCAAAATAATTTTCAAATCTTTGAGGCAGGGACGCAGAGCTTCCGGAGCGTTTCGGCGCAGGGTTGTTACGCCCGTTGCAACCCGCCCGTTAAGCGACAACGCCACCCCGATTGTTTTTTCGCCGTAGTCGAGGCCTAAATATTTTGTCATTTTGCATCACGGTCAGCGGCTTCGAGAGGCCGAAATCGCGTAAACATGCGTTACATCACGTCGCGCAAAAATTCGCGTACCATTTCTTCCAAAAGCTCGTCGCGCTCAATGCGTCCGATTAACGACCGGGCGTTTTTATGGCTTGTGATGTATGTAGGGTCGCCCGACAAAACGTACCCCACAATTTGCGTAATGGGATTATAACCTTTTTCCTTCAATGCCTCGTACACAAGCTCTAAATTTGCGCGAACTTCCTCGTGTTGTGCGCGCTGATAAGTGCTGATTTTTTGAGTTTCCATGTGAAACAACTCCTTTTTCTTATTCCCGCAAAAGTGTTCCCGTAAGGCGGTTATTCGAATATGCTGTGATTTTTACTTTTTGAACGGTGCGTACAAGATTTTCGTCGCTTTGAACCTCAACAGAACAATAATTTTCCGTGTTGCCGATGAAAAGGGCAGGGGAGGGTTTTTCCCGGCTTTGAATGCCCGGGGAGAAATGATTTTTGGCTTCGCAGGAAAGTGCGGCATCCGGGATGTGTTCCCGGCTCTCAAAAAGTACGTGCGCGGTTGTTCCGACTTGCGCCAACAAAAAATTCGATTGGAGCTTTGCGGCGAGTTCGCGCATGATTTTTCCGCGCCCATTTTTTATTTTCGGCAGAATTTGCTCCGGAAAATTTGCGGCGGGCGTTCCTTCCCGCGCGGAAAATTCAAATACATGTATTTGCGCAAACGCCGTTTCGCGAACAAAGTTCAGGCTTTCTTCAAAGTCGGCGTCGCTTTCGCCGGGAAAGCCGACAATAATGTCGGTTGTAAGTGCGGCGTTCGGGCGAATTTTTCGCAACGCGCGGGCGGCAGCGGCGTAATCGGCGGTTGTGTAGCGGCGGTTCATTCGCGCAAGCGTCGCGTTGCAACCGCTTTGCAACGACAGATGAAAATGACTGCACAGCGCGGGCGAATTTTGCACCGCGTCAAGAAATTCGTCGGAAATCGCCCACGGGTCGATACTGCTTAAACGAAGTCGCGAAAGCCCGCGAATTGCGGCAATTTTCCTGATAAGGGACGGCAAATTATATTCGGTAGTTTGTCCATACGCGGCAAGTTGTATACCGGTAAGCACGATTTCAAGTGTGCCGCCGGCAACAAGATTTTCCGCTTCCGCCGCGATTTCGTGAGGCGGACGGCTTGTTAATTCGCCGCGAACATGCGGCACGATGCAATATGCACAAAAACGGTCGCAACCGTCTTGAATCTTGATGAACGCGCGCGTGCGCGGAAGCCGGGGACGTGTGTCGGTTTTGTCGCGTTCCCCCGAAGCCGATTCAAGCGTCGCGACCAACTCTTCCGTTTTTTTGAAAAATTCTTCCGGATTTCGTGCGTCGAATATGAAGTCGGCGATTATCGACATCGGCAGGTTTGGCGCGTCGGATTTCGTATCGGGCATGGCGTCGTCGGAATGCAAATCAGCCTTCGAATCAGACGTTGACGCGGGCGTTTGCCGCGCTGCAAGGCATCCGCAGCAGGCAATAAGTGCGTTCGGGTTCAGTTTTCGCGCACGGCGAATCATTTGGCGCGATTTTTTATCGGAAACATGCGTAACTGTGCATGTGTTTACTACAAAAATGTGTGCGTTTTGGTTGAAATCGTTTGTTGAAAACGCATCGTGGCCGCGCGCGCAAAGGGCGGATATAAGAGCGTCTGCGTCGCATTGGTTTACCTTGCAGCCGAGGGTGTGAATTGCGATTTTCAGCCGCATGAAATTTGTCCGTCTTTGAAACCGGATTTTTGTTCGGCTTCGGCAAAATCGAAACACGGGAACTCGACCGGGCGACCGCGATTTTCGGATTGGTCAAGCATTTCGTGCAATTGCTCCCGAACCGCGTTGGCGTCAACTTTGTCGGACGTTGCGAAAATATATACATTGCCGGGCTTGCAGTCGGATTTGCTTAAAATTTCGGTTGCGTATCGGCGGCAATTTTTGCCCGGCATACTCGCCGTTAAAAGCAGATGCGTCGTTGTGTTTTTCAAGTTTGCATTTTGCAAAAAATACTTGGCGGGAGCGGCGATTTTTCCGCCCCAAACGGGTGCGCACAAAAAAATTTCGTCGGGAAACTCGTTCGGGACGTTTGAAACGGGAAACGGCTTTCCCGCAAGCGTCACGCTGAGAGCTTTGACAATGAAGGCAAAGTTTCCTTTATTGTTTAAATCGCAATTTAATTCGTAAACTTCCGAGCCGGAAACCTCGCCCAAAGTGTTTGCAAAAACCTTGGTTTTTCCGCTTCGACTGTAAAAAAAGACCATTCGTGCCTCCAAACTAAAGGGAGTTTCTGAGATATTATCACTTTGTTACCAAAAAAGAAAGGGGAAAAGAAAAATAAAAATTCGATGCAAATCCTATTTGGTAACTGAGCGATTACCAAATAGGATTTGCAAAACAAAAAAATTTGACAGCCTCCCCAAACTCCGGTAAACTTTGTCGCGAAAGCAGAAGTGCCGCTTCTCACCTTCATTGCCGCGCAAACGCGCGTGTTAAAGGGTTCGGATTTCCCTCAGGCAGGGGAGTTTGTTTGCGGCAGGCTTTTGGGTCTGCTTTTTTCGTCGTGTTGTAAGAAACAGAAAAGGAGTGAATCGGCATTACCAACTTAATGATTAACGAACAAATAAGAGACCGCGAAGTGCGTCTTATTGACACGGACGGTGCGCAGCTCGGTATTGTTCCCGGCCGCGATGCGCAAAAAATGGCAGACGATAAACGTTTGGACTTGGTAAAAATTTCGCCGACGGCAAAACCGCCGGTGTGTAAAATCATGGACTACAGCAAGTTTCGCTTCGAGCAGTCCAAAAAGGAAAAAGAAGCCAGAAAAAAACAGCGGACGGTTGACATAAAAGAAATTCGCCTTTCGCCCAACATCGACATCCACGACATTAACGTAAAAGTTCGCAAAGCCATCGAATTTTTAAAGGGCGGCGACAAGGTTAAAATTACAATCCGTTTTCGCGGGCGTGAGCTTGGGCGCACGGAAATTGCCCACGGCATTTTTGCCGAGTTGACGCAAAAACTTTCCGAGTTCGGCAACGTTGAAAAACCGCCGAAAATGGAAGCGCGAAGCATGTCGATGTTTATGGCTCCCAAACCGCAACAAACCGAAAAACCCCAAGAAAAAAAGGAGTGAAAAATATGCCGAAATTAAAAACAAAAAAGGCCGCCGCAAAGCGGTTTAAAGCTACTGGTACGGGCAGGTTTAAGCATCATAAAGCCAATAAAGGGCATCTTCTTACGGTAAAGTCGCCCAAGCGCAAAATGGGGCTTCGCAAAGCCGGAATGGTAGATAAAACAAATGAAGCGGCTGTACGCGCAATGCTGCCTTATGCATAGCAGGCAGTCGCGAAGCAACGCGAAAAACATTTAGGAGGCTTTCCATATGGCAAGGATAAAAGGTGCGGTTCACTCGAAAAAAAGACATAAAAAGGTGCTGAAACTTGCGCGCGGATATTTCGGTGCAAGAAGCACACAATATCGTGCGGCAAAACAAGCCGTTATGAGAGCAATGGCATCGTCGTTTGCAGGGCGCAAGCAAACAAAACGCGAATACCGCAGTTTGTGGATTACGCGGATTAACGCTGCCGCGCGCGAAAACGGTTTGAGTTACAGCAAATTCATGTGCGGCTTGAAAAAAGCCGGCATTGATATCAATCGGAAAATTTTGGCCGAAATGGCGGTCAACGATGCCGCCGCGTTTACCAAATTGGCAGAAACGGCTAAGGCCGTATAGCGTGCAAAACGCGATACGATTTTTTGTTTGGGGGACTGATTTTATTCAGTCCTCTTTCTTGTATAATACGCGCAAATTTTACAGATAATATGAAAAATCACACCGAATTCTTGATTGGAGGAAATAAATGAAAGCAACCGGAATAGTAAGGAGAATAGACGACCTCGGCAGGGTGGTTATTCCTAAGGAAATACGGCGCACATTGCGCATACGCGAGGGCGACCCGCTTGAAATTTTTACCGACCGCGAAGGGGAAATCATTTTAAAGAAATATTCGCCCATCGGCGAGCTTGGAAATTTTGCTAAAGAATACGCCGAAACTCTTTCGCAAACCTCCGGACATATAACGTGCATCGTTGATAAAGACCAAATTATCGCCGTTTCCGGGGGGTCGAAAAAGGAATTTTTGGACAAAAATATTTCATCCGCACTCGAACGCACAATAAATCTGCGTAACGCCATGGGCGCAACCCGAAACGACGCATCCTTCGTTCCCATCACCGACGAAGACGACCCCGCAACCTATTCAAGCGAATATATCGCACCGATTATTGCCGAAGGCGACGTTCTCGGCGCAGTGGTTCTCCTCTCGCCCGACAAAAAAATGGGCGAAGTTGAAAGCAAACTTGCAGCAAGTGCCGCCAGCTTCTTAGGGCGACAAATGGAACAGTAGGAGTTCTCCCGTACTCCGCGAACTTTTTTGAAGGGCGGCGCGTACGCTCCGTTTGCTGCGCCCTTTAAAGCTCGACAAAAAACTCAAAAAATCGCGCATTTGCGCGATTTTTTATAAGCCGGCAAGAATAGAGTTCTTCTGAAATTAAAATTTCAGAAGAATCAAGAGCTGTAAATTGTAACTTTTTCGAAATCAATTCATTGATTTCGAAAGAAGTCTAATGTCCGTAAATTCAAGGTTTTTTTCAAGGCTTTACGAATTTCAGCAAGATTGCGGCTGCTACATACAGCGAACGCCTAAGGCATTCGCTGTTCGCCGACGGTACGCAAATCAAATTGATTCACTATACATCCGGAAGGGAGTAATAACAATGAAGGTTTTGGCAATTAACGGAAGCCCGCGCAAAAACGGAAACACCGCGGCAATGATTGAAACGGTACTTAACGTGCTGAAAGAAGGCGGAGCGGAAACAGAAATTTATCAAGCCGGTGGCAGGTTGGTACAGGGATGCCTTGCGTGCGGAAAATGCCGCGAAACCAAGGGCAAGTGCGTCACCGACGACTGGGTGAACGAAGTTTACGGCAAAATGGTGGCGGCGGACGCAATAATTATCGGTTCGCCGACTTATTTTGCCGACCTCACGCCCGAAACAAAAGCGGTCATCGACCGTTGCGGATACATGGCACGAAGCACAAACGCACTTTCGCGCAAAGTGGGCGCGGCAGTAAGCGCGGTTCGTCGCGCGGGCGGAATCCACACGCTGGACTCGATTCAGCATTTCTTTTTTATAAGCGACATGATTGTACCCGGCAGCACTTATTGGAACATGAGCTTATCTCTTGCCGAAGGCGATTATCCGGAAAAAGATGCGGAAGGTTACGGCACAATGAAACGTCTCGGCGAAAATATTTTATGGTTACTTGAAATGCGAATCAAGAGTTCAGAATAACACCTCGCCGTAAATGCCTTGTGGCGAGCGACCGGTCTTTTTTTCGGATGCGTTTTCCCGAAAAAAGACAACGAGCGAGCCGTTCACAAGGCATAGGCGAGGTGTTATTTCCTGCTTTGATTCGCATTTGAGATGATTAAACGGTAATGCCCGTAAGTTACAATTATGTTTCAATTTGGAATTCACCGTAATTTTTCCGCATACGAGTGGTTTTATTGGTGAAAATAAAAAAACCGGAAGGAGAATGAAAATGAAAAAATTAAAAACTCTCGCGGTGATGCTTCTCGCCGCAACAATGATTCTCGCGGCAACTAATGTCGCATTCGCAATCGCAATAATCGACGAAGACGGCAACATTATCGAAAACGAGGTGCTTCCCGGCGGCATTATGACCCTTGATGCAGACATCAGCTTCGATTGGGACATTGATTACGGCTTCGATTTCGACTTTGGCGATTACGTTTTTAATTGGCCGAATTTTATGTCGGCACGGGGCGAAGTTGTTGAGCTTCGCGAAGCGTGGGACGGTGCGGAGATTATGCGCATCGCTCCGAACGGCGAAAGTTATATCGACTTTGTAATCGACGGCACGAGTTTCGTCATGGGCGAAAAACCCGAAATCGGCGACACGGTTACCGGATTTTTTGACATGAACGCTCCCGTACCCATGATTTATCCGCCGCAACACACCGCAATTTTAATCGACAATCGCGACGACGACCTGCCCCGCGTAATTGTTGACCGCTTCAACGACGAGTGGACATCGCCGAGCTTCCGCCTTAACATCAACGAAAACACCGAAATCATCCTCCAAGACGGTACGCCCTTCAACGGCGAAATCGAAGAACTTATCGGGCGCAAACTTGCGGTGGAATTTACAATTTCGCATCGCGATTTGCCCGAAACAATTCCGAATCCCGAGCGCGTTACCGTACTTTTCGAACGCGCCGTTCATCCGACAATTGAAATTGATTGGGACATTGATTGGGGTGCGCAGGAAGATATCTTCATCGGAGAACTCCCCGGCTTCCCCGGCGAAATCACAGCTTTTCCCGGCGATGCATGGGATTCGATTCATGCGCATTGGGAAAGTCACGGAGTTTTTGTCGGCGCGGATTGGAGCAATTACGACATTATTATTACGCTGAACGGAGTTTCTCACGGCGTACCGAACGCAAGCGGTCTTGTTGTTGACAGCGACCTCGGTTGGCCGAGTTATCTGCCGCTTCGCTCCGTTACGGAAATGCTCGGCATCACGCCCGAATGGAACGACTCGCCGTATCGCCAAGTTGTTGTTCAAAGCCCGCGCGGCGAAATTTCATTAAATATCGACTCGCCTTATTATTCGTTGCGTTCACACGCCGCCGATACCGTGGTTTATTCAATTTACACTCTTGCCGCGCCCGTTATTCACGAGGGCAGAACCTATGTACCTTTAGCGTTTTTCCGCGAAATTTTCGGGTTCACAAATGTATACTTCGAAGGCGGACATATTCAGCTCAATAATTTGGAACGCATGGAGTAGAAAGATAAATTTATAGCGGTTTTCGCACGTTTTGGCAAACCACGCATAAAACCGCGCAAATGCAAATGCGCGGTTTTTTTGTTACATATAGTGAGTCAAATTGAAAACGGTCTTCGCGCTTGCGCGAAAAGAACGGTTTCAATTTGACGAACCCACGACACGAGTGCTTTTGCGCAAGCAAAAGTGCGAGTGGTTGGGGGTGAAACAAGAGCGTTTTTGTCTTGTTTCACTATAGGAAATTGCTCCGACTTCAAGCGTTTTACCAACCGTATTGCTTCCCCTCTGCGTCGCGCAGGAGTAAATTATTTTCGTCGTCGCGCATGGGGTCGTGATTTTCCGTGCCGCGTCGGCGCGTTATATACAAAAACGCGCTTTCGGCGGCGGTTTTCGCGTCAAAGCTGTCGCAAAGCGGGTCGAAAACGCGAAATGTATAGCCCTCGGGCGCAAGGCGGTTGCGCACCATTTGCAAAAATTGGTGCAATGCCGCCTTTGCCATTTTGTAGGGATAATTGTTCGCATCGCGGGTTTCGTTGATTGACGCTTCCGCGCTTGTTACATAAAAAAGTCGGCGAGTTTCGCCCGCGTCCAAAAGCGGCAAATATTTTTCAAGCGTCGCCATAGGCGCGATTACGTTTTCGCTAAACGATTTTTCAAATCCGCCGCCGCGAAAGTCCGTCGTTTCCACCAAAAAATCAAGGGTTTGCGGATTTTCAAAATTTACCGCGTATCCCTCGCGCGTAAAAACTTCCGCCAAATTTTTTCCGAAATCCGATTGCGTGTTTGTGATTAAAACCGACCCGTACATAAAATCATCTCCTGTATCGCAAACGCACTTGAGAAGCCCGTTCAGGCTTCGCCGGAAAACGCGCTGAAGCCCGCGATTTCCCGCCTCGCCCTCACGGTTCTCAAAGGCGTTTGCTGCATTATACCAACTCCGGACTCAACAGCCCGTGATATCGTCCGCTTCGGCACAGTTTGTCATTATATATGCCAACAACAACATCCGCGTTTTTTTCCGAGCCTTCAACCGTAACTTTGTCGGGACGGAAGCCGATTAACATGCCGCTTTTTCGCCCGAGGCTTGTGAACGGAATCATGCGAATGCGATTGTAAAACGCTTCTTCGCGAATGGAAAGCAACACCGTTAAATCACTTTCGAGCCGTTCATCGAACAAAATTTTCAGGCAATCGGGCAAAAGCGACTTCACTTCGTCGAACTCCGCGATAATTACCGGCGATTGCGAAAGCGGTTCTTTCAGGCTGTGGCCGGTGTCAACAAGGGCGTCGAAAGCGCAATCTTCGTCGCCGAGCGCGACGCAAACATGGCAAAACATTTGTCGCCGAAGCGTGTACCTTTCAAACATTTTCATCGCAATTTTAATCATAAAATAGCTCAAAACCATGCCGGCAAGAGCAATTTGCCAAGAAATCGTACGGCTGAAAGCGTCGATATCCGCCACGATAAAATAAACGGCGTTCGGCAAGTCCGTGAGAAAAAACAACGCCATTCCGATTCCGCCGACCGTGAACGAAACGATATATCCCGCTGCCATAAGTTTGAGAAATTCCCGAAAATTTTTCGGAAAAAAAGCAAGCGCGACCCCCGCCGACAAAATAACAACCGAGGCAAACATCACATTCATAAAGCGCAACGGCTCGATAGTGATAATAAGCGTGTACAAAAACGCCATAAGTGCTGCGCCCGCCCAAATTCGGCGGCTTTTTTTTGTGCGCAAAATTTTCGAAACAACCCAAAGTACAAATCCGTTCATCACAAAGTTTACCAGAAACAAAATATCAGCGTAAAGTACCATGCACACACCTCCGGTTCATTTTAATATTTCATTGAGGGCGGAATATGTAAAATTATGAATGGTTTTCGCAAGCATGATATCGCGGGACTCCGCAAAGGGCGCAGTAAGCGAAGCGCACGCGCCACCCACCGCACCCCGGGAACTTTTGAAAAAGTTTCATCAAAACTTTATTAAAAAAACCGCGCGAGTGCGCGGTTTTTTATTGTTTTTGGACTGCACGATTCCCGGAAAAATTCCAGGAAAAATTCCTGGAAAAATTCCTGGAAAAATTCCAGGAACGGTTCCGGATATCACCGTAAGACGCTTGGGATATACTTGCGTTGCAACCGAGAAATTACACAGTCGCTTCTATGCCAAAGGACGTTGTTTGCCATCTCAGGAAGGGGTTCGCCCTGAAACTGACCGCACCGCTCCGTGCCGAAGCCGCTGTATAACGGTTGCATGTAACACCTGTTTCACCGCATCACCACGCAGTACCTGCACCACCAATGCCTCACCCGTACCATCACGCAGTACCTGTACCACCCGCCGTAATATATGAAAGAGGGCAGACTCGTTCGGACACGGCCGACCGAATGTTGACGCCCATGTGCACACCTTTCATATAACGCGGCAACGCGGAGCGAAAGCTCCGCACACCCGAAGTTCCCGGGACTTCGGTTTACTTAGAAAAACGAATCAAGTAAAAAACATAATCAAAGCTAAAGCGAACGCCGGTACAATGCACCGGCAAAGGCGACTGCTTTCTCGAAATTTTCGGGAGAGCCGGTCGCTTTTTTTGTCGTGCTGCTTGTTTTTTTGCCGAAATCGCCATATAATTACAATACATATTTTTCAAAATATTAACGTCGGGGTGCATCGAAAGCGTCAGAAAAAAAGGAGTGACAAAATGAGTTTCTTTGAATTTATCGGAACTACTGCTGACATAATCGGCATTGCTAATCCTGTTATGACAAAACTGAAAAGTGAGAAAGCAGACTATAAAAATTTTCTTGCTTCAATAAAAAATATTGTGAAAGCCGGATGTGCTGTTTATCGGGAGACACTTTCAGCAAGCGAAGACCATAGGGACGTATTCTTTCCTGAAGATTATATAAATTTGGTTCAGAATGCAGTTGTATCTGCCATAGAAAGTGATGTTGAATTCACCGATAAAATGGTGCTTCCGAATGAGCATGAATTTCCTGAAGGAGAAAGAAAGAGACTTTTTGATATTATCTCGATTCGCCTAAAACATCATTCGCTTGACTTTCTGTTACGGCAAAATTTTATCAAAGGAGAAAATGCATACAGAGAACAGCTTGCAAAATTACAAACAATAATTGATTCTTTTGGTCTGATTGCGAGCGATATTACTAAAATTAAAGAATATGTATTTCCCGATAGCTCAGATACAGCAAAAAAATCTTCATCTGAATCACGACCACCCGGCAGTTTGCCGCCGAATAATCTTCCGTTCGGCAGAAATCATCATTTCACCGGCAGAGATAACGTTTTTGAGCGCATCTGCGCGGCATTCGAAAGCGGTCACGCAATGTCATTAACCCAAGCGGTAACGGGTATGGGCGGCTTGGGCAAAACGCAAACGGCATTGGAATACGCATATCGTTGCGCGGATAAGTACGATTTGATATGGTGGGTGCAAGCCGAAACGGACGCGCATGTACTTGCATCCTACAAGCAATTTGCGGTGAGGATGGAGTTGATGGAAGAACACCAAGAAATCAGCGGACAGCGTATTATCGACAAGGTTTTGGAATGGATGAATAACAACGGCGGTTGGCTGTTTATATATGATAACGTTGAAAAACTTTCGAACGAGTGGCGTCCGAAAAGCAGCAACGGGCATATTTTAATTACAACAAGAAACAAGTTGGGGCATCACATTGAGGCGTTAGATATTTCCGTTTTTTCGGCGGATGAATCCGTTGCCTTTTTGGAAAAATCCACGGGAATAGACAACGACAAGGAAAATGCTTTAGCACTGGCGGAACGACTCGGGCATTTACCGTTAGCACTGGAGCAAGCCGTCGCGGCAATCACATACGATGATGAATGTGACTCGTTCGGCGAATATATGTCCAAGCTCGGCAAACGCGGACTCAGGGCGTTGAAAAGCACTGACGACACTTTTAAATACTCGCTGCCTGTTGCCGAAACACTTGAATTTTCAATTAACAAGATAGGCAATGAAGCGACCCGGCAGTTATTATATTTGTGCGCGTATATCGCACCGGAAAACATTGAAAAATCGTTGTTTGCCGAAAATGCGGAGTTTCTCCCGTCCCCGTTGCGCGAGGTGTTGCAAGACCCCGACGACGAAAGCGAGCCTTGGGCAGAATTAACGAAATTCTCCCTTTTAAAGAAGCAGGAGGGCGAGGAGAACAAGAGCGGTTATACGATGCACCGGCTGTTGCAGGAGGTAGTGCGGGGCAAGGTCGCCGGGGAGCAGGTGTGGGCAGAATGTTTGTTACGCCTTTTTGACGAAACATATGATTTTGAATACGGCGACGTTGCAAGCAATGACCGATTTTTAAAACTTTCGTCACATGTGGAGTCGTTTTTGGTTAATACCGCAAGTGTTTTAACTTCGGATGGCGATAAAAAAACAGCCGCGCATTTGTACAACATGGGCGGCTTTGGGTTCAACAACCTCGGGCATTACAGCCGAGCGTTGGAGTGGTATGAAAGAGGTTTGAATATTGATGAAAAGGTGTTGGGCAAGGAACACCCTGACACCGCCACAACATATAACAATATTGCAGAGGTGTATAGCAGCCAAAGGGATTACGACAAGGCACTTGAGTTGCATCAAAAGACGTTGGCTATTTATGAAAAGGTGTTAGGCGCGGAACACCCGGACACCACCGCCGCTTATAACAATATTGCGACGGTGTATTACTACCAAGGCGATTGCGAGAAGGCACTTGAGCTGCATCAAAAGGCGTTGGCTATCTTTGAAAAGGTGTTGGGCGCGGAACACCCGGACACCGCCGCAACCTATAACAACATCGCAGCAGTGTATCGCTACCAAGGCGATTACGATAAGGCACTTGAATTTTATCAAAAGGCATTGGTTATCCAAGAAAAGGCGTTAGGTTCGGAACAGCCTTCTACCGCCACAACCTATAACAACATTGCACTTGTGTATGGCCGCCAAGGAGATTATGACAAGGCACTTGAATTTTATCAAAAAGCATTGATTGTTACGGAAAAGGTGTTAG
>WQVC01000058.1 GCA_009781765.1 Defluviitaleaceae bacterium
AATTTGCTATGCATTGTAAGCAGTGCGCTCGATGTCGTTTTCGGGAAAATCGCCCGAAAACAACCGGTCGCGCACTACAATGCATGTACGCAAATTTTCCGCACAGTTTACAAAACTGCTATATCTTGCGTATTTTTCCGCTTGTGGCTTATATCGCAATTTTCGCAGTCGCCTTACTTCGCCGGAAACGCACTGTTGCCTGCGATTTCCGGCTCGCAACGCGACAACGAAAACTGAAAATGCTATAATGGGCGAGAAAAACGTCTGAAAGGAACATATTAAAATGAAAGAAAAACTTGACGCAATACTCGCGGAGGGCAACGCGAAAATTTCCGAAGCGAAAACCCTGCCCGAACTGCAAGACGTCAAAGCCGCACTTTTGGGCAAAAGCGGCACACTCACGGAAATTTTAAAAGAAGTCCCAAAAATGGAGGCATCGCTTCGAGCCGAAACCGGTCGCGCCGCAAACGAAATCAAGCAGCAGCTTACAAAAGCGGTTGACGCTCGCGGCGAGGAAATTCGGCTGAAAGCGTCGGAAATTTCGCCCGACTTCGACTGCACCGTGCCGGGAATTTTGCCGCTTCGGGGCGGGCTTCATCCCATAACGCAAATGTGCTACGACCTTAACGACGCATTTCTGTCGCTCGGATTTGAAATTTTCGAGGAAAGCGACATTTCGAGCGAACTCTACGCATTCGACAGCCTGAATTTTCCGCCCGAGCATCCCGCTCGCGAGAGCATGGACACGTACTGGCTTGCGGGGCATGAAAACGGCAGCGGCGGCGAGCGGCTGTGCCTGCGTCCGCATCTTACGGGGGCGAGCGTGCGATTTATGCAAACGCACGAACCGCCGTATCGTTTCGTTTACCCCGGTCGCGCGTACCGCAACGAAGCCACCGACGCACGTCACGAACGCGCATTTTTCCAATACGAAGCCCTTATCGTGCAGCGCGATTTTCAATTTTCGTCCGGCATGGTGATGATAAAATCAATTTTGTCGAAAGTTTTCGGGCGAGATGTTCCCGTGCGGATGCGCGTAGGATTCTTCCCCTTCGTCGAACCCGGCTTTGAAATCGACATGCAATGCTTAATTTGCGAGGGCAACGGCTGTTCCGTTTGCAAACAAGTCGGCTGGATAGAAATTATGCCCGGCGGAACACCGCACCCCAACGTACTGCGTTCCGCCAACCTCGACCCCGCCGAATTTACCGGCTTTTACGTCAACATCGGCTTGGACAGGCTTACCATGATGCGCTACGGCATCGACGATGTACGCCTTTTCCGCAGCGGCGACTTGCGGTTTTTGCAGCAGTTTAATTAAAAACCTCGGGGCTTCCGCCCCGAACCCCGCGAACTTTTTTGGAAAAAAGTTCGACAAAAAACTCAAAATCGCGCGGCGCAGCGGGAAGCGTTCGCTTCACTCGCTGCTGCTGATATGCGCGATTTTCACGCTGAGTCAAAGGGCATCCCCTTAGCGTCGCCCCCACCGGGAAACGCGCAAAGCGCGTTTCCGAATAGTTTTTTGAAAGGGGGTTTGGGGGAAAACTTTTTTGCAAAAAAAGTTTTCCCCCAAGAACCTAAAACGAGGAGAAAAATTTATGAAAATTTCGTTAAATTGGATAAAAGAATACGTATCGCTGCCGGCGGATTTAACAATGGAGAAAATCGCCTACGACCTCACCATGGCGACGGTTGAAGTTGAGGGTTGGGAGGACGTGGCGAAAAAATTCGACCGCATCGTCGTGGGCGAAATTCGCAGCGTTGAAAAGCACCCGAACGCGGATAAATTAACGCTGTGCATGGTTGATACCGGGCCGGACGGCGTGAAAGAAATTGTGTGCGGCGGAATAAATTTGCGTGCGGGCATGAAAGTTGCGGTTTCGATGCCGGGCGCAATGGTTCGGTGGCATGGCGAAGGCGAACTTGTTGAGGTGAAAGCGGCGAAAGTTCGCGGCATCGAGAGCTTCGGCATGATTTGCGCATCGTCGGAAATCGGGCTTTTCGACCTGTTCCCCTTCGAGGACGACGGCACGATTGTTGACCTTTCCGACTTCGACGCCGCGCCCGGCACGAATTTGGCTGTCGCCCTCGGCATCGACGACGTTATTTTGGAAATCGACAACAAATCGCTCACGAATCGCCCGGATTTGTGGGGGCATTACGGCATCGCCCGTGAACTTTCGGCGTTCTACGGCGTTCCGCTTGCTGGAATTGAGCCGTTCGAGCGGGCGCAAGACATTCCCGCGCTCGAAATCACCATTGCCGATGCGCAAAAATCGCCGCGATATGTCGGCGTTCAAATAGAAGGGCTTGCGGTGCGGCCGTCGCCGTTTGAAATTCAAACGCGACTTTGGCGCGTGGGATTGCGCCCGATAAATGCAATCGTTGACATTACAAATTGCGTGATGCTTGCGACCGGGCAGCCCACGCACGCCTTTGATTCCGACAAAATCAAGGGGCATATCACCGTGCGCCGCGCAAATGACGGCGAAAAATTATTGCTGCTCGACGACCGTGAGTTAAAACTTTGCGCTGAAGATGTTGTTATTGCCGACGACGAGGGCGCAGTGGCTCTTGCGGGGGTGATGGGCGGAAAACGCGACTCCGTTTTGCCCGAAACGAGTAAAATTATTTTGGAAATTGCGAATTTCGAAGCAATCAGCGTTCGGCGAACAGTTTCGCGTCACGACACCCGCACAGATGCGGCAATTCGTTTCGAAAAAGGCATCGACCCGCAACGTGTTGACATCGCATTGCCCGTTGCAATGCGGATGTTCGCAAAAATTTATCCGGAAATGCGCGTGACCGGTTTCGGCGATAACTATGCGCAGCCGTTGGAGCGGAAAAAAATCGACGTAAGCCTCAATTGGCTTGAAGCGCGGCTCGGAAAGCGGCTCGCCGCCGATGATATTTCGCGCGTGTTGGGGCATTTGGGCTTTGACGTTGCATTCGAAGGCGACACGCTTCGTGTAATTGTGCCGAGTTGGCGTTCGACGGGCGATATTTCCATCCCCGACGACATAATGGAGGAACTCGCGCGTATGCACGGTTACGAAAATTTCGCCGCCGCACCGATTACAACGGCGTTTACCTCCTCAATTTCGCAGCTCGTACCGAGCCTCGACAGGAACATTCGCGAATTTTTGGCGTTTTCCGGCGGAATGCGCGAGGTTTTCGCGTACCCGTGGATGAAAGACGAATTTGCAACGGCGATTTTGGGCGGAACGGACGGCCTGCTTGCGCTTGCCGCACCGCCTTCGCCGGACGAGCAATTCCTTCGCCCGTCGTTGTTGCCGGGGATTTGTCGTGCGGTTGCCGGAAACGTGCGCTACTTCGATGATTTCGCAGTTTTTGAATTGGCTCAAGTATTTTTGCCCGGCGATTTTGAGTCTGCGTATGACGCGCGCGAAAAATTGCCGGTGCAAAAGCGACATGCGGCGGGTGCGTTTGTCGGCACGGACGTAAACACGCTTTTTCGCCGCGCGAAAGGTGTGCTTGAATTGATGCCCCGCGCCGTGCATTGCGAAGGCTTCGCTTTCGAGCAGAAGGAGCGGCCGTTTTACGCCGACGAAACGGTTTGGCTGAATATAACCGCCGGCGGGGCAATCATCGGGCAGCTCGCGCTTCTTTCGAAAAAATCCGCGCTTGCCTGCGGAATAAAAAATCATGCCGTTGTGCTGTTTGATTTCGACATCGACTCGCTGAAGCCCTTTGCGTCGCGCGAAAATAAATATGTACATTTGCCGCCGTACCCCGTAAGCGATTACGATTTGTCGCTGTTGATTGACGCTTCCGTGAAATGGGCGGAGATTTCCGCCGAAATTTTGTCCGAGCGCGGCGAAATTTTGCTCGATGTCGCGTTCATTGACGAATATCGCGGCAAGCAAATTCCCGCCGGCAAAAAATCCGTTACGCTTCGCCTGACGCTCGGCTCGACGGAAAAAACTCTCACGTCAAACGAAATCGAAAACTTTGCAAACTCCGCAATTAAGCGGCTCGGGAAAAAATTCGGTGCGGAAGTTCGCGGGAGATAAGCGGTTTGGTCGGAAATTCGGGGTGAGTTATTGCGGCATTTCGGACGGAGTTTCTTCATTATAATATATAGCAGTTTTTGCTTCGGTACGGAAAATTTCCGCACATCTTGCAACGCTGCTGTAAGAAAAGCTCATTGATTTCGGATTGGCTTAAAATTCGCGCTGCTGCCGTTGCGAAAAAAAAGAGAACGTGTTCGTCACGTTCTCTTTTTTTTGCTGTCTGTATAATTAGGAAGTTTCTCGATTGTTGCGTTTGCGAAAAGCCCTGTGAAAAGGTGTAAATTCTTGAAAAGTCCTGAGAAATCCGGAAAAGGGTAATTCACAATTATGTGTCGATATATGTAGGATATTGCCAAGCAACCGTTTTTGGGCGGTGTTCCGGCCGGACTCCCTGAGAGGAGGAAGGCTTATGACTTGGTTTGAAGTGCTTTATCTGCTTCTCACCCTCGCGCTTGTAATCGTAGCGTTTTTGGCGTATCGGAACACAAAAAAATAAGCCGCCCTTGGCTGAGGTTTTGGCTTATTTTTGTGGCACATCGGTTTGTAAAATAACTTTGGTGTCCGGTCATTACACCGCCGAAACTGTTGCGAACAACAAGAGGGAATGTGTTTGCAGCACGTTCTCTCTTTTATTTTGCCCGCAATGAAAAAACTAAAAACCAACAAATATGACCAGATTACATTGTAGTGCGCGCCCGGCAAACTGTAAAGAGGAAAAAATCATCATTAAAGAAAAATGTTTGTAATTAACCGGTAAACGTGTATAATGCACGAACACAGCTACTGTTTCCGTTTAAACAGTATGAAATTAAGCGAGGAGGACGCATATGAATCTGAAAACCGAGCTTGGCATAATCACCATCGAAAACGAAGTAATTGCAAGAATCGCGGGGCTTGCCGCAATGGAGTGTTACGGCGTTGTGGGAATGGCGGCCAAAAGTATACGCGACGGGCTTGCGTATCTTTTGCGTCGCGAAAGTTTGTCAAAGGGCGTAATAATTAAGCCCGGCGAAAACGGCGAGCTTGCAATCGGTTTGCACATTATTGTGGATTACGGTACAAATTTGGCGGCAATTGCCGATACGCTTCAAAGCAATGTGCGCTACGTTGTGGAGGGGGCAGTCGGAATACGTGTTCGCGAAGTGAATATCTTTATAGAAAGCGTGCGCACCGACCGCGATGCATAACGAGTAGGAGGACTTACAGTGGCACTCATTAAAATAGACGGCAGAATTTTAAAAAACATGTTTGTCGGCGGTTCAAACGAAGTTACCCGAAACACCGGCGCGCTTAACGCGCTTAATGTTTTCCCCGTGCCCGACGGCGATACGGGAACAAACATGGGTCATACGGTTCGCGCTGCGGCGAAAGAAGCAATCGCCGGGGTTTCTCCGAACATTGCCGCAGTTGCAAAAGCCGCATCGAACGGCGCGTTACGCGGCGCACGAGGAAATTCGGGCGTAATTTTATCGCAACTTTTTCGCGGATTTGCCCGAGGGCTTGAAGGAAAATCCGTTGCGAATGCCGAGGAGCTTGCCGAAGCACTGGCAAAATCGTCGGAGATGGCATATAAGGCCGTAATGAAACCCAAAGAAGGCACGATGCTTACAATCGGCCGGGCAATGGCGGAAGCCGCCCACGAAGTTGCCTTCGATGAGCAGGATGTTGCGGAATGCCTGTCGTTCGTCGTGGAAAAATCGGACAAGATGCTTCAAAAAACGCCGCAAATGCTGCCGGTTTTAAAGCAGGCCGGAGTAGTTGATTCCGGCGGAATGGGCATCGTTTTATTTTTGAAAGGTGCGCTTGCCGCCCTCAACGAATCCGGCGACATCGAGCTGATTGAAACGGTTGACGAATCCGCCGAGCAGGTCGTGGCCGGCGAAATCAACCCCGACGACATCAAATTCGCATACTGCACCGAGTTCCTCATAGAACTCAGCTCCGCCGGTCATTCCCCCGGACATTCTCAAAATGCCGAAGAAACCCTTCGTGCGTATCTGCCCACAATCGGCGACAGCGTTGTTGTAATCGAGGATGCGGGGCTTGTAAAAGTTCACGTTCACACCAACAATCCGGGCAAGGCCATGGAAAAAGCCCTGCAATTCGGAATGCTCGTCAACATTAAAATCGACAACATGAAGGCGCAAAACGCCGACCTTTCACCCACCGATTTTTCAACAAGCAACGAGCCGCCCAAGGCTGTCGGCATTGTTGCGGTTGCGTCGGGGGCGGGTACGGTCGAACTGTTTAAAGGCCTGGGCGCAGGATATGTAATTGAAGGCGGGCAAAGCATGAACCCCAGCGCGGAAGACATCGCTCGTGCAATCGACCGCGTAAATGCCGAAACCGTTATCGTTCTGCCCAACAACAAAAATATCACCCTTACGGCAGAACAGGCCGGCAAACTTACGAAAAAATCCGTTCGCGTTGTGCCTACAAAAAATGTGCCGCAAGGCGTGGCATGTATGGTTGCAAACGACGAATCCGCTGACATTCAAGCCAACATCGACGGCATGAACGAGGCAATCGAGGCTGTGCATTGCGGCCAGATAACCAAAGCCGTGCGCGACACCGTTCTCAACGGCATCGACATTAAAGAAGGTGACTTCCTGTGCATTTACGACGGCGAAATCGCATTCGTTCGCAAGTCGTTGCAATCTGCCGCCCGTGCACTTGCCGACCACATGCTCAAGCCCGGCGGCGACATCGTAAGCGTGTATCACGGCGAGGGCGCGACCGCTGATTCCGCAGAAAAACTCGGCGAGTACATCGCTCAAAAGCACCCCGACATCGAATTTGAAGTTTACGACGGCGGCCAACCGATATATTCATACGTGATGTCTGTGGAGTAGCTTCATTATATATACGTTTAAAGCCGTATCAATTTAAGACTGCGGGGCTCTGCCCCGCACCCCGGAAACTTTTGAAAAAGTTTCATCAAAACTTTATTAAAAATCGCGCGAATGCGCGATTTTTTGAAAATTTTTGTCGAACTTTTTTTAAAAAGTTCGCAGGGCTGACTCCGGCAAAGCCGGCGTCGCGGAGCGACAGGCCGCCCGGCCAGCGTGCAAAGCACGCGAGAGGGTGCGGGACGGAGTCCCGCGCGCGGTTTTAATCAATAATGCATGTGATGTGTTCGGGGCTGATGTAGTATGAATGTATCTGCGCTTCCGGGAATCGGCGAAAAACGTGCCGCCGCATTGCAGGCCGCCGGAATTTTTACCGTAGCGGACTTGCTCGAATATTTCCCCCGCGATTACGACGACAGAAGTCGAATGAAAAAAATTTCCGAACTTAACCCGGACGCCGTGAATACAATTCGCGGCGTTATTTCGCGTGAGCCGGAATCCGCAACGTTCGGCCGCAAGGGAGCGGGCGCAACGTCGCTCACAAAAGTACATATAACCGACAGCACCGGCACGCTTGAAATAATATGGTTTAATCAGCCGTATTTGAAAAAAGTTTTCAAAAAGGGTGACGAGTACATTTTTACCGGCAAGGTGCGGGAGATGTTCGGAGCGGTTCAAATGCAGTCGCCGGAATACGAAGCGGCGCGTCAAACGCGCAGTGAACGCCGGGGGCAAGAGTCAGGGGCGACACATTCTCTCGAAGCCGGAGGCGGAGGCGAAGCCTCTTTTCGCCGGGGGCAAGAGTCAGGGGCGGCACATTCCCTCGAAGCCGGAGGGGCTTTTATTTCCGGGGGGCGAATTGTTCCGCTGTACACGCCGCCTAAAGGCTTTGCACAAAAGGCATTTCGCAAGCTGATTTTTGATGCATTGCAGATGTTGAGTTCGGGCGGTGAGTTTCGTGATGAGAAACAAATGATAGTTGCGGGCGACAATGGGTGTGGTGCGAAACAAAATATCGCAACGCGAAACTCGGCAGAGGGTCGCGATACGAAACAAGTATTAACTGCGGAGGGCAAGGGTCGTGATGCGAAACAAAAGTGCGCATGTCGAAACTCGACTGACGATTGCAACGCGAAACAAATAAGCGCGAAACGAAACTCGGCGGATTCCGCCGGACTTTTGGCGAAAACCGGGAAGTTTCCCGGTGCGACACATTGTGAGCAGGACTGTGAAAGATGTGGTGCGAAAGTTTCCTGTTGCGCAACTGCGGCAACGTTTTTTGAGAGTTGTGAAAGCGAGGCGGTAAATCGCGGGCTTCTCAAATGCGTTCGCGATAATCAACATTTTGAGGAAACACTGCCCGTCGAAATTTTGCAAAAATACGGGCTTTGCAGCCGCGAGGCCGCCATTCGCAACATACATTTTCCGCAAAGTGACGAAAAATTTTTTGCGGCACGCCGGCGGCTTGTGTTTGAGGAATTATATTTCGTGCAGGTGATGCTTTTTAACTTGAAACGGGCGGCGAAATCGCAAGGGGGAATCCCGTTTGCGGATGTTGACCTCGCGCCGTTTTTTGCGTTGTTGCCGTTCGCGCCTACGGATGCGCAAAGCCGCGTGTTAGCGGAAATCACGCAGGATTTATCCGAAGGCGCGCGAATGAACCGACTGCTTCAGGGCGACGTCGGAAGCGGAAAAACGGCGGTTGCATTCGCCGCTGCATATTTGGCCGCGAAAAACGGCTTTCAAACGGCGTTGATGGCGCCCACCGACGTGCTTGCGACGCAACATTTCGCCTCTTGCGAAAAAATTTTCGCGCCCCTCGGCATTGAAGCCGCGTTGCTTACCGGAAGCCTCGGCGCAAAGCCGCGTCGCGAGGCGTTGGCGAAAATTGCCGACGGCACGGCGAAAATTATTATCGGAACGCACGCGCTCATTCAGGAAGCCGTGATGTATAACAACCTCGCACTTTGCATCACCGACGAACAGCATCGTTTCGGTGTAAATCAACGCCTCGCGCTTACGTTTAAGGGGCAGACTCAGGCCTCGGGGGAGAACCTTTTTTGCAAAAAAGGTTCTCCCCCCGAGAACTACCCACCTTCACCCCACATTCTCGTCATGTCCGCGACGCCGATTCCGCGTACGCTGGGGCTGATTTTGTACGGAGATTTGGACGTTTCGATTATCAACGAATTGCCGCCGGGGCGTGTCGAAATTAAAACGTTTTGCGTAAATTCGGGGTATCGGGCGAGGATTCATGCGTTTATCGAAAAAGAGGTTGCGTTGGGGCGACAAGCGTATGTAATTTGCCCGACGATTGAAGAAGGCGAGTCGGAAAAAATTAAAAACGTGCAAACGTATACCCGCGAACTTGCGGCGGCGTTGCCGAATGTGCGGGTTGCGCATTTGCACGGACGCATGAAGCCGGCGGAAAAACAGGCGGCAATGGATGCGTTTAAGGCGGGCGAAACGGATGTTATTGTTGCAACAACGGTAATCGAGGTGGGGGTGCATGTTTCGAATGCGTCGCTGATTATTGTTGAAAATGCGGAGCGTTTCGGGCTTTCGCAGTTGCATCAGCTTCGCGGACGAGTCGGGCGGGGAACTGCGCAATCGTATTGCGTGCTGATTACGGATTCGAAAAATCAAAACACATCGACGCGAATGAAAGCCATGACGCAAACAACCGACGGCTTTCGGCTTGCCGAGCTTGATTTGGAGCAACGGGGTGCGGGCGACTTTTTCGGAACGCGCCAACACGGGCTGCCGTCGTTCAAAATAGCGAACCTTTATCGCGATTTGGAAATTTTAAAAGAGGCACAAGCAGCGGCACGCGACCACGCGAATTATTTGCTATAATATGAAGACTTTTTAAAAACGATGGCCGAAATTGCGAAAATCTTAAAAAAACAGCTTAAATCCATAAAATAGTGCTTGCAAAAAAGTCTTTGAGCAACTATAGTACGCTCAAGAATAAAAGTTGTATGCAAATCCTTGAATTGTCGCGGGGTTCGTTTTTTCGAACAGGGGGAAATTTTATGGGTAAAACAAAAAAAATCCGAAAAATACATTGGGCGCGGAAAATAATCGCGTTTCTTGTGATGGCGGCAATGTTGGCGGATTATCCGCTGATTGTGCTCGGCGCGCAATTCACCGACGGCGATAATAATGCAGCCGCTCCCCCCGGTGCGGGGGCGTTGTCGGGTGTGTTGCCTGCTTCGATGCCTACGGAATGGAACGATATCAGGGACGCGGCGGATATGATGGCATTTTTGGCCGGTACATACGACCGCCCCGGATGGAGCAACACTGTTCCCGATTTCAGGTTGACGACGAATATTACAATCACGCAAACAGCTCGCGTACTCGGGCGTCCCGGAACATTCACCGGGATGTTTTACGGCGCGGGTTATTCAATTACGGGCTTGCGTTTACGCGGCGGAACAAGTACGGGGCTGATTCAAACGGCGGCAAACGGCGCGGTAATTCGCGACGTAACAATTGTCGGCGCGGGAAACGCACCAATCGCAACGGGCGCGAACGTAATCGGCGATAACTTGTCAGTGTTTCTCGACCGCGCCCCCGGAACCGGCACGTCGGCAATCAACAACGGAACGCCGAGCCTCATGGAAGCAAACGGCCGAGCGGGCATAGTTGCGGGAACGGTATCGGGCGGAACGGTAACAATCGAAAATGTAAATCTCACCGGTCATATGGCAATGCGGGTTGACAGAGGAACGGTCGCCGGAACTTCAATCGGCGGATTCGTCGGGCAGGTAAATGCCGGCGCAACATTGAACATGATTGACACCGGCGCGGCAAACCTTGAAGTGCAACACGTTGCCGGCGTAACAACCAACGTCGGCGGAGTTGTCGGGTTGGTAAACGGAACGCTGAACATTTCATCATCCGACACCGACAGAAACGAGATGCACGTTAATATACGCTCAACAAATGCGGCGGGAACGGGCGCAATGACAGCGGCAAATAATCCGGAACGTGCCGGCGGTGTCGTCGGGTACGGCGGTGCAAGCGCGAATATTACAATCGCCGACACGAATGTTCGCCCGGCAATCGGAAACGCATTGGCTCCGGCAGGAGCAAACAACAGCCGTCAAATTATTATGGGAAGAACGCACGTCGGCGGATTTGTCGGACGCGCTTCCGGCGGAACTCTCACCATTACGAACGGGTCGAGCATCGGGCATAACGGCACTGTTGCCGATACAACCTTCAGCGCGATTCGCCGCGTTTCCGGCACACAAGCAAACCTGCGCATGGGCGGAATTATCGGTTCGACGGCGGCAAACACCACCCTTAACAATGTACGCAACTACGGCGCGGTTTATATCACTTCCGGCGACGGAATGGGTTCGTTAGCGGTTACATCTCCGCAAATTGCCGGTATTGTCGGGCGCGCGGAAGGCGTAATAAATTTAACAAACGTGCATAACCGCGGGCGCGTCGAGTCTATGGGTCACAGCTCCGGCACATTTGCGGCGGGAGTTATTGCTCACTCGGGAATGCTTACGGCAAATAATATTTCGAACACCGGTCCGGTTCGTACATCAAGCTCGACGTCCGGAGTAACCGGTTCTGCCGGTGCAAACAGTCGAACCGGCGGTATCGTTTCCGTTATAACACATTCTTCTGCAATGACGAACGTAACAAACCACGAAACTGCAACGGTTGCTCATGCGGGAAGTGCGTCGGATAATAATTTGGGCGGAATAATCGCAAGAGTTCAGGCACCGCTCACAATGACAGACGCAATTAACCGCGCATTGGTACACACAAGCCAAGTCGGCGGCGATGTCGGCGGGGCGAATTTTAATACGTTCCTTGCGGCGAGAACAACATGGCTCGTAAGGCTTAATCACGGCGGCGTAATCGGCGTCGTTGCAGCGTCGGCGGCAACAACCCTGAACAACGTGGAAAACCACGGTTCGGTGCGAAATCGTTCCGGCGGACACTCCTCCGGCAACGGTTCGCGAACGGGCGGTATCATCGCCGCAACTCATTCGGTGGTTACAATTAACGGAGCGTTAAATACCGGGCTTGTAGAAAGCACCGACGGCGGAAGTGTCGGCGACATTCGCAGTTATTTCGGCGGAATAATCGGAAGAACCTACGCCGCTGCAAACCTTAACAATGTTGAAAATACCGGAAGAATTACAAACAACAGCCAGAGAACCATCGGCGATAACGCCGTCGGCGGAATAATCGGAAGAACCGGCAATAACGTTGTAATAATCGGCGCGATTAACCGCGGAACGCTGGAAACACAAGCCAACACGGGAACGAATTCCGCTCAAACAAGTGCAACGATTGCAGTCGGCGGAATAGTCGGGCGCGTAGGCGGCACCGGCAACCGCATCGAAAACGCCGGCAACTTCGGCACAATTACCACAGGAAACAGGCGCGGCGGTATCGTCGGCTCAAACGACGGTGCCGGAACAATTATTAACGCATCGTTTAACGCCGGCCAGGTAAACGGACATACGAACGGCGGCGGCGGCGGAATTATCGGACGCTTAACTCAAAACGCAACTGTTGAAAATGTTTACAACATCGGATTCATGGGCGGCGGCGGTCACGGTATTTTGGGCAGGCGAACCGGCGGAACGCTTACCCTGCGAAATGCATATGTTTCGGCTCGGGCGGAAGGAAATGCAATCGCCGCAGCTGCCGGCGACGGAATTAACCACGTTATGGCAACAAACGTATGGGTGGATGTTCATACCGCAAGACTTGTAACGGCGGCGCATTTGCAAACAGCTCGCCCCGGCGTTGAGGCGACAACATCCATTACGCTCGGAATGGGCATACTTGCCGGGTTAACCGGCGGCCCGTGGAGAGTGGGCATAAATCATTTCGACATCGACGGGCAGGAGCTTCACAGCACTTTGCCGTATTTTGCATGGCAAATTCCCGGCGGCGGAGCAAGATACCCCCAATTTTTCGAAAATATTTCAAATCCGCAATTCAGCGGAATTGTAAGTCGCCCCGGACCGTTCGCGGGCGCAAACAACCTGATGACGTACAGCACGGGTGCGTTTTCTCATGCGGGCATTCGTATGTTTAACCCGTACGCGGCGGCGATGCATCCGCTGATGACCGGCGCAACCAACACGCAAACCATTAACCGCCTTGCGGCTACGCCGGCGCATCTTATATCCGGCGAGAACCATCTGACAACCGGCTTAATCAGCCCCAACGGTGTGCTTGCTTTTGCCGAGCCGCCCGGACGCGGTTGGATTACAATTCAAATGCGTTGTATCGAAACCGGAGAAGTTATAGATAACGGCGTGCTTAACTTCGGGCCGTCGGATAATCGCGGCGAAGCACCCGGTCCGGCATCGCGAATGATTCTTCGTGCGGAACTTGCTCCGCCGGCGTTAATGCCGACTGTTACGGCAACCGCACCGGGTTTCCGACCGGTTGCCGTGACCGGTCGCCCCATAGGGCCGGTTACGCCTACGCATCCCGGCGGACTTGCCGGAACTCCGGCGGACGTCCCGTTTGCAATGAATCCCAGATGGCTTACACCCGTACCTCAAAGGCAAAATTTCCTGAACAACCGAAATAATGTTGTGGGCGCGAACGGGCTTCCGCAGTCGCCCGACCTCGGTGCGCCGATTGACGGCCATGAAGCCCCGACCTTACGCGGCGACGAAGATAACACCGCAATTTATATTCTTATGCACCGCGTAAGATTGCATCGCCCGGTAGATTTCTTCCTGTACGATAATACTTTCGGCCCGCTCGGAAACGGCCGCGACGAAGACGGAAACGTTCTGCCCGGCGCAATGCTTAATTCGCCGGCAAACGGCGAAGTTCGGCAAATGACAGAATTTGATTTGCGGATTCCGTGTCCCGTTCCGGCATGTCCGGGAACGGGAACGTGTTCGGATTGTCAGTATTTGCAACGGTTCGGCAGAGTTTTGGGCAGAGCCGGCGCAGCACACAGAAGCCCGTCCGCGACTATTGCCGTGAACGAATTTTTCCGTGCGAGTTATCCCGGCTATTATTCGTATTACAGGCTCGTGTTGCAGGACATCGTAAATGTTTATCTCGATAATCCCGCGCATCCCGGTTTTGACATAAGCAATACCGAAGCGTTCAGGGTTTATGTAGGGCTTACTCCGATTACTCCGGTGCGCGAAAATAATCGCGTTGTGTTTGCTGTGCCTACGGGAACTTACGCCGCTAACGGCGAGCCGGAGCTTCGTGCGCTTGACGTAAACCAGTCAAATATTTTTATCACGAACCCGATAGGTGCGGTAAATCAGCCGCTTTCGTCGCCGGGTTGGATTCCGACCCCGCCGATAGTGCGTCCGTTTGTGCAACGCGGGGTGCTTCATTGGGGTGTAAACGCACCGCCTCCGTTGCCCGACATTGCCGTTCCGAACGGAGCGAATATTCCGTTGCTGCCGGTAACCGGAACTTGGACGCCCGATTTCCCCATCACTAACGGAAATACCGGTCAGTGGAATTTGGGGTCGTCGGTAACGCTTTATTCGCAAATTACGCTCGACCTTTACGGCACGGATTATTTTTATCAAGTGCTGAATCCGAGTTGCCCGTCGTTGGCGAATCCGATTCCGTGGCGAGTAAGCAACCTGTACGACTCGCAACGCGGATACACTTATTATGAAATACGCATCCCCGGCGAATACGAAGACTGCGACTCCGACTGCGACACTTGCTCGGGCGCAGGTTGCCCCGCATATGAAACAGTTGCGGTTTTTGAAGATTTGCAGGAGTTCGGCACGGTAATAATTGTGCTTGAGCCGGATGTTCGCAGTTGGATAACTTTCTACGCGCAAGACGGCGTTGACGTTACCGACGCGGAATTTTATCCGCTTCCGACGATGCCGGGCAGCCATTTGCTTCCCGACGATAACACCGCCTACAGATATACTCCCTTCCCGGGCGCAAGAACCGGTCCTGTTGCCGGAGGCGTTACGCTTCATACAGTCGGCGACACGATTGCCGATACTCCGGAGCCGGTTCGTGCCGGGTTCGAACACATCGGTTGGCGTTGGTTGAACCCGCCGCCCGACCCCGACGACCCCGACCCTGAAATCATTAAAACATGCGCCGAAGTTTTGGCGATGCCCGTAACCGGTCCCAAAATTTTTGAAGCGGTATGGATGTCAACGATTCAGTACGTCACGTTTGATTTTAACGACGGCGTTCGCACGTCTCAAACATTTGAAGTTTTGGCGATGCACAACATAACCGATTCTAACCCGCCCGTTCCGGATGAAATAATTTATGCGTCGCGCCCCGGGTTTTTCTTTAACGGCTGGATGTTTGAAGGCACGGATATTCTCTTCGACCCCACCGACGCAATAATTTCGGGCAGCATAACGTTGGTAGCGTCGTGGTATCGTCCCGCGCCCAACCCCGGCACCGGCGCAATTTTAGGATTCGTGCATTGCGACGATACCGGCGACCCGATTGAAGGCGCGCGCGTAACAATTCCCGCGCTCGGCTTGTACGTGTACACGGATAATTACGGATTCTATCATTTCAATCACTTGCCTCCGGCGAATTACGTCGTGTTTGTTCAATCCGCGCCTTATTGCGGAAGCGACTCGACCGACCATCCCCATAATGCGCACAATCCTCATTGGTATCACGTTACCGCCGAAGCGAACGAAGAAATTTGGCGTGACTTCGACCTCGACCCGGTACCCGTCGGCGAAACCGCTCCGCTTTTCATTTACGGGCAGGTTACGGATATGTTCGGAACGCCTGTAGCTGACGCGCGAGTTTTCAAAAACGGCGACATGACCGCGTATGTTCGCACCGACGACGGCGGATTTTACGTATTTTCGGACGTTCCGCCTTCAACGGTGAGAATCAACGCCTACGCGCAAAATATCGGTGCGGCATATGAAGCGAACGTTGTTGTTACAAACGCGAACGTACGGCAAGACCTCAGCCTGCGGGTTGCGGTGATGCTGATGGTTCGTTTGGTTGACGCGCACGACCCGACGAACATCGTTTACGTTGACCTGCGCGACACCGGATTGCTTTTGCCCGATGTTATCACCGTAAATCGCCCGGACTTGGCGGCACTTATAACCGCCGGCAGAGTGGATTCCGGATTTGTGTACTATCCCGGTTGCCCGCTTTTGGTCGGGTACGTTGATTTGGATTTGAGAAATTTACAGCCCGGCTCGCACGTCATAGATTTTTTGGTTGAGTACATTCATGTGCAGGTAAGAGCGCGTCATGTAATGATTCTCGACGACGGAACGGAAATCGAACTCGCCGGAACGGTCAGCACTTATCGCGGTGCGGCAAATTCGCCGGTAATTATTTCGGCGCGTGTTCAAACCGGCATTCGACTTACGGGTCACGACTTGGATGCGTTGGGCTACAACGCAACCCCCGGCGACCGCTATGCAATTCTGCCGAACGGCAACGTCGATACATTTTTCCCCGACCTCAACCCCGGCGAATATGTATATGTAACGTTCTATTACGAGGCCGACCTCGTGCCGGTAACTTTGATTAACCGGCATTACGAAAACGTCGGCACGGCTTACACCGACAGCGTTCCTACAATAATATATGTCATGCGCGGCACGGAAGATTTTCTTGTAAGCTCCGTTAATCCGCCGGAGTTGAGCGAATTTTCGGGAATCGTGCCGGTTTCCGGTGCAACTTTGCTGCCTGACGACAGCGTTGAAATCGCGAGCGTTGACGGCGCAATAACAATAATTTTCCGATTCCGCAGCCTGATTACAACCGTTCGCGTGTACGCTTATGAATATGTAAGCGGAAGTTACGTGCAAATTGCTCCGCATCCGTGGCAAATTGTGACGGATGTAATTGAAGGAATGCCTCTCGGTGCGCAAATCGACACCCCCGCACCGGCAGGATTTATTAACCCGCGAGTTCGCCCGACCGGCTTGGCTCTCGACGACGACGTTCCGCAAGGCGGAGGGTCTGTTCGATTTGCCTTCGACCGCAGCGTTCTTCCCGACGCGGTGCAGATTAACATTATTGAAGTAATCGGTGCGACAACACGCGTCATCGCCAGAGAATATCGCGACCTGCAATTCGACGGCTCGGTTACGGTGAATCCGTCGGCGGTATTAACTGCGGCAAATGTTCTCGACTTGTACGAACCGATTCCGAATTCCGAAATCGCCGGCAACCTCGACGACAGAATCGCAACTTATGCCGACCCGGCTTCGCAAATTATAAATATTCGTGTGCGGCGAATCACGCGCACAATCACCGTTGAAGCGCGACTTGCAACCGCAAACGTGCTTCTCGCAACGGCCGCCCCGAGTACCGGACATCGCTTGGGCGAAATTTCGGTTGTAAATGTAAACGCCGCGTTCCCGGCAGGAACATCTTTCGGAAGCGGACTTACCGTTGAAGATTTCCGGCTCGTCGGCTCGGCGTTCCAAGCAATTGAAATTACTCCGACAGGCGACCTTGTGTTGACATTTTATTTCGTGCTGCGCGATGAAACGCAGCTTACCGTTCCCGTAGAATTACGCTGCGCGGATACGGATATTTTAATCCACAGCTTCAGCATCAACGCCACACGCGGAACTTTCGTGACGGTAATTGCTCCGACGGACATTGTCGGTTGGGCGAATCCCGACCCGGTTCAGTACGGGCCGTTTATGATTCCGCTTGCCGGCGATTACGAAACCGCGCAAATCGGCCGCGACGTTATTACCTTCGAATACGACCGCGATAACGTGCGGGTGAATATCACCTTCGTTGACGAAAACGACGACCCTCTTCCCGCCGCTTACACCGCCGACTTAATCAATCAAATTTATATCGACCGCGGAACGTATGCCGTAATAAATCCGCCCGCCGTAAACGGTTGGGTGATTGCGGATACTCAGGCGCAAGATGTTCGCGTACCCGGAGCAGGCACGGCGCAGGGCAATCACGGCGATTACGACGTAATCTTCCGGTACACTCGCGTCGAAAACGTAATTGACCGCTACACCGTGCAGCTGACAATCCTCGGCGTAAATGCCGACGGCGACGCTCTTTATAATGTAGTCAAACGTGTTCCGCGAAATATTCCCGTCACGGTCGGCTCGTTTAATATGAACGATGCATACCAATTCAGCCGCGTAAGTTACGCGCTTGCGTCCGACCCGGCGGTTGAAATCGCCCAAAACAATGCGCCGAGCATTTCGGTTGGCGTCGGCGCGGAAAATATCATCGTGACGTTTGAATATATTTCCGTAAGAGCAACCGCAATTTTGGAGCTTCGCCGCGAAAGCGACAATTTCCTGCTGCTTTCCGTGACCGTGCCGAACGCCGGTCTTGTCGGCGACGAATTTATTCGCCGCGCACCGGTTGTTCCGAACCACGAGTTTGTTACCGTGCAGGGCGGAACGCCGGGCAATTTGTACGGAAGCGTTGCTGCGCTTTCGGCGGTTAATGCGGACAACACGATTGTATTTTTGTATCGCCCGAGCCTCGGGCGCGTGCAGGTTGTTCTTCGCGAAGTAAGCATCGCGGACAACGCCGTTATTTTGAATGAACTCCGCCGCGAAAACACAGACTTCCACTACGGGCAAACGAGAACAATTATTGCTCCCGACTTGCTCGCGAATTTTTATACGCTTGTAAGCGTTCCCGGCGAATACACCCATACCGACAACGCTTTGCCGCACACGATTTATTTCAATTATGTAAAGCAGGTCACGCCGATGACGGTGCTTGCCGTCAACGCGATTACCGGCGAAGAAATTTCGCGCCTTCCGGCGGTAAATGTGCGACGGGGCGAGCCGCATGTATTTAATGCGCCTTCTGTGCCGGTCGCCGATTACGCTTTGATTGGTCTTGCGACGAGAACAAAAGTTGTCACCGCCGCCGCCGCCGATTATGTGCGCTTCTACTTCATGCCGCTCACCGAGGATGACGTTGTTGTCACTCTGTGGGAAGTGCCGGTCGTCGGTCCGAACGTGATGTTCGGACAACAAATAATTTCAGCCGTCGTCGGCTCGCGGGTGACGGTTGAAGCTCCGGATTTATCGTCGGAGGGATTGACGCTTGTCAACGCGGCGAATTATTCCGCAACGATAACCGTACCCGGCGCGGCAAGTTTCTACTATCAACGCGAGCCGGACGTTGCATTTACCGTGGAGCTGTGGAACGACAGCGCAAACGCTCCCGTTGCGATGAGCGGATTCCCCGCGACGGTAGCCGTTGCGGCAAACACAAGCATGACGTTTATCGCACCGAACGTTCCCGGCTTTGTGCTGACCGACCCGTTAGAATGGTATTACGTGCTTGTTGCCGCTGACGGCGCAAGGACGGTTCGCTTCTATTACACGCCGATTGAAGAAATCGTTGACGACTTCACGACGCTCGTGACGGTAAACGGGCAGCGCGGCGACGGTTCGTTGCTGTACAGCTTTACAACGCGAATTCGCCACAACCACGACGCGACG
>WQVC01000059.1 GCA_009781765.1 Defluviitaleaceae bacterium
TAAACGACTAAAAACTTTGAAGGGGATGACACCTTATCAATTCATTGTCAAATCTTGGGGCGATAATCCCGACGTTTTTTTAGATGAACCGTGCCACCTCAATCTGGGACTTTACACCTAATACAAGCGAGGCAATCAAAACGGCGAACGGTAACAACGCGCTCTCGCTTTGGCGACCGATTATAAACATCAACAGGAAGCTGCCGTTTACGCCGATAATCAGATAAATCCACGCCGCAATTCGCAGCTCCATCGCCCAAAAACTTTCATTTTGAAACATACCCGCGCTCGACAGTATGCTTGTTTCAATTTCTTCGCCTACCGTTTCGGGGGCGTTTTTTATTTCCGCCAACAGTTCGTTGAAGTTAATGTACGGGTATTTTTTTCGCATGTCTTTTCTGCCGAACTCGCCGCAGTTTGCGTATGATTTCGCAAGGGTCAGCATTTCTTCCTGTGTTGCTTCATTGTGTCTTGTCATGGTGATGCCTCCTTTTTTATTTCGCTTTTATTCAAATATGGCGAATACCTTTGAGAACCGTAAAGGCGAGTCGGCAAATCACGGGCATCGTCGCCCGTAATTTGCTGATTATAGCATACATATCCATAGGATTCCGCTGCTCTCATTAACCGGGATGTACGCTGGTATAAATAACGTCGCTCCGGCAACTGCGTCATAAAAAGTTTAAAATTTGTGATAAAATAGTTTCATCGGCTGAACAGTCGAACCGGAGATATCTGCCGCAGTAAAGCGTGGTACATGCGAATGATTCATAAAGAGCGAGGTGAATGTGCTTGTGATTGTTGACACATATCCCGAAATTATAACTTTGTTTAATGATATGGCCGGCGTTTTTAATATAGGTTTGTGGGAAAAGTATGCAAACGGTATATCGAACGAGCTGCCGGAGAAATGCAAGCATGACAGCAGTGATTATAATTTTGATACGCAAGTAATTCCTGTTATTACGCATACGATGGAGAATCTCATTAAATTGGACATGGCGCATAATTCATTTGTGCAGGCAACCGAAAACATATGTGTGAGAACAAAAGAAGTGCTCGGCACTGAACTACAGGCGGATATAATTTTCTACCTCGGGCTGTGTAACGGTGCCGGTTGGGTTACACGGTTGAACGGAAAACCCACAGTATTGCTTGGGGCAGAGAAAATTATTGAGCTTGATTGGTGCAGCTATGAAAATATGACTGCGCTCATTTATCACGAATTAGGTCACATATGGCATTTTGGTCTGAACGATATATCCAAACAATACAGCCTACCGATTGTTCAATTGTTTTGCGAAGGAGTTGCAATGTATTTTGAGCAGCTGATTGTCGGTGATTTTAGACACTATCATCAAAATAAAAATGGTTGGCTGAATTGGTGCAAAATAAATAAAACGGCACTCAAGTCCGAATTTTTGCGGAGAGTAAATGAAAATGAAAGCACACAGGATTTCTTTGGAGATTGGTGCAGTTATCAAGGATATTCCGATACAGGTTATTATATCGGCTGCGAATTTGTAAAATGGTTGGTGAAAAGTTATTCGTTTACTGAAACCGCGAAATTGGAATATGATGTCGTATGCAAAGAATTTCACAACTTCGCACTATAAGCGTTTTTCGTTATTTGCCCTCCATAGCATGTATCCTCAAAAATCGCGCGTAAGCGCGATTTTTAATAAAGTTTTTGCCCCGCTTTGTTCAAAAAGCGGGTGGGGTTTGGGGCGAAGCCCCAAAAAATTCTTTCAATCCAAACAAAAAGCGGTTATAATCAAGGGTGTATCAAAATCCAAAGGAGCTAACACATGGACAACTATTTCGAAAACATCGAATCAAAAATACCGCGCGGCGGGTTTCGCACGCGCTTTGCGCCGAGTCCCACGGGATTTTTGCATCTGGGCGGCTTGCGAACGGCACTTTATGCGTATCTTCTGGCGAAAAAAGCGGACGGCGTTTTAATTTTGCGCATCGAGGACACCGACCGCGAAAGGCGCGTGGAAGGCGCGGCGGAACTCATCTTTGAAACCCTCGACGCCGTGGGAATCGCATACGATGAAGGGCCGAACGTTGGCGGGCCGGTCGGGCCGTATGTGCAAAGCGAGCGTCGCGAAATTTACGGCGCGTATGCGCGGCGACTGATTGAAAACGGTCATGCATACCGCTGTTTTTGCGACAAAGAATCGCTCGACGAGCAGCGGCTTATTCACGAAGCGAGCCGTGTGGCGCATAAATACGACCGCCGATGCGCCGCGCTTTCCGCCGAAGAAATCGAGGCGAAACTCGCCGCCGGCACGTCGCATGTAATTCGCCAAAAAGTTGCGGAGGGCAAAACGGTGTTTAACGACGCGGTTTACGGGCGCATTGAGGTTGAAAATTCAACCCTCGAAGACCAAGTAATTCTCAAAAGCGACGGAATGCCCACGTATAATTTCGCAAATGTGGTGGACGACCGGCTCATGGGCGTGACGCATGTAATTCGCGGCAACGAGTTTTTGTCATCAACGCCTAAGCACGTTTTGCTTTACGAGGGCTTCGGATGGGAAACGCCCGAGTATATTCACGTGCCGCAAATCATGCGCAACGCAACGAAAAAGCTGTCCAAGCGCGACGGCGACGCATATTTCGGCGACTTCATCGAGCGCGGTTATTTAAAGGAAGCGATTTTGAACTATATCGCGCTGCTCGGGTGGAGTCCCGGCGGCGAGGAAGAAAAATTCACGTTGGACGAGCTTGCGCAAATTTTCAGCATCGACGGGATTTCAAAATCGCCGGCAATTTTCGACTATCAAAAGCTGAACTGGCTGAACGGCGCGTACTTGCGCGCCATGAGCGACGACGAATACCACACCGCCGCGCTGCCGTATATAAAAAAGGTCGTAACCCGCGACATCGACACGCGCTATGTTGCGTCGATATTGCAGGGGCGATGCGAACTTCTCAGCGAAATCCCCGAGCAAGTCGATTTTATCGACGCGGTTCTGCCTCACGAGCCGGATTTATATGAGAACAAAAAAATGAAAACCGATGCGGCCGGCGCGTTAAAGGTTCTGCCGGAGGTTTGCGCCGCGCTTTCCGGGCTTTCCGCGTGGGACAAGGACGCGATTCATGCGGAAATTACCGCGCTTGTCGCCAAACTTGAAATGAAAAACGGGCAGGTGCTGTGGCCTATGCGCGTCGCGCTTTCGGGCAAAACATTTACGCCCGGCGGAAGCATCGAAATTTGCGTGATTTTGGGCAAGGACGAAACATTGTCGCGCCTCAAAGCCGCAATCGAAAGGTTGGAAAAAATATGATAAACCAAGCAACCTTCGACGCCGTGTGCGGCAACGCAAAATTGCGTCTCGGCGACGACGATTTGCAAGCGGTTAATGCTTTCATGGATGAAATAGTTTCCGGCATTGACGCAATTGAAATCGACGCAATTGAAATTGACGGCAACATCGACGTTCGCGATATAATGCACGGCACGGTCACGCGACCCGGCTTCGAGAGCATGTGTTGCGCGCGGGAGTTGTATGCGGTGTCGTCATCACTGCGCGAGGATGTGCCGCGACCGTCGCTTTCCCGCGCCGAGGTGCTTTCGGGGGCGGCGCACACGCAAGCGGGTTGCGTAAGTATTCCGCTCAATATTAGGGACGAGGGATAGCATGATTCATACAAAAACCGCCGTCGAGCTTTGCGGCTTAATTCGCGGGAAAGAATTAAAGCCGTCGGAAGTATGCGAAAGTTTTCTGTCGCGCTGCGACGAAAACCCGGGCGCGTATCTTCATCTTGATAAAGACGCCGTTTTGTCGCAGGCGAAAGAACTCGACAACGCAGCAATCACCTCCGAAACGCCGGCACTTTTCGGCTTGCCCGTGGCAATCAAGGATAACATTTGCACAAAAGGCGTCCCGACAACCTGCGCTTCCAAGATGCTTGAAAACTTCGTGCCGCCCTACGACGCGACGGTTGTTTCGCGCTTGAAGGATTCCGGCGCGATTATATTGGGCAAAACAAACATGGACGAGTTCGCGATGGGGTGTGTCGAACGCACAATGAACGCCGGAGGCGCATCGCACGACCCGGCTCGCGCGCCCGGCTTCGAGGGAACGTGCGGCTCGCGGGATGTGTCCCCGGTGTTGGGCGGCGCGGCGGCGGTTGCGGCAACGTCCGCGCCGGTTGCCGTCGGCTCGGATACGGGCGGCGCGATTCGTTTGCCGGCGGCGCAATGCGGCGTTGTCGGATATCGTCCGACTTACGGAGCGGTTTCGCGCTACGGCTTGATGGCATATGCCGGTTCGTTCGACCAAATCGGGCTGATTGCCGGCAACGTTTCCGACGCGGCATTGCTTGCGTCCGTAATTGCCGGGCATGACTCGCGCGATTCGAAATCCGTTCCCGGGGTCGCCCTCAATTTTTCGCAAATCGAGAACTTCGACATGCGTGGGAAAAAAATCGGGATGCTTTCGCAATGTTTCAACGGAGTTGACGCCGACGTCGCGCAAGCTGTCGGCGATGCCGCGAAAGTGTACGAATCTCTCGGCGCGACGGTGGAGGAAGTTTCCGTTCCGCTCGTTGAACATTGCCTGCCGGTTTTTTATATTATCGCGCTCGGCGAAGCGTCGTCGAACCTTTCGCGTTATGACGGCGTGGGCTACGGTTATCGCACCGCAAACGCCGGGTCGCTTGATGAATTATATGTAAACTCGCGCACGGAGGGTTTCGGCGCAACCGTGAAGCAGCGTTTGTGGCTCGGAACGTATCTTTTAAGCGCGGGCAACTATGAAAAATATTTCGAAAAAGCCTTGGTTGCGCGCGCGATGCTTGCGGCGCAGTTTAAAGCGGCGTTTGAAAAATACGATTTTCTGCTGTCGCCGGTTTCGCCGAAGGCGGCGCATGGACATGACGAATCGCCCGGCGCGACGGACGTCGCAAAGCAGGAGCGTTGCACCGTTCCTGCGAGTTTGGCCGGTTTGCCCGCCGTTTCGATTCCCTGCGGCACGAATAAATCCGTCGGCGTTCAGCTTATTGCGAACCGTTTTAACGACGCTGATTTGTTGGGCGCGGCGCGGGTTCTTGAGGTTTCATAATGCGAATCCATGCTTGAAATAACAGCCGACCGATGCCTTGCAAACGGCTCGCTCAATGTCTTTTTTTCCGGAAAAGCATCCGAAAAAAAGACCGGTCGCTCGCCGCAAGGCATTTTCGGCAGGCTGTTATTCTGAACGATGGCTTCGCATTTACAATAACAGTTTTTTTGAAGGGGGGTTCGGGGGGAAACTTTTTTTAAAGTTTCCCCCCGCGCCGGTAAAAAGGAGCGATTCACAATGACTTACGAAACCGTAATCGGGCTTGAAATTCATACGGAGTTATCCACAAAAACGAAAGCGTTTTGCGCGTGTGAGTATAAATTCGGGGGCGAAGTAAACACGCAATGTTGCCCCGGATGCGCCGGAATGCCCGGTGCGCTTCCGGTTTTGAACAAGCGCGTTGTTGACTATGCGATGAAAATGGGGCTTGCCTGCGGATGCAAAATAAACAAAACAAGCGCGTTCGACAGAAAAAATTATTTTTATCCCGACCTGCCCGGCGGGTATCAGGTGACGCAAAATTTTACGCCGATTTGCGAGGGAGGCGGCGTGGAATTTTTTCATGCCGGCGAAAAGCGAACGGCGCGGCTTACGCGCATTCATATCGAAGAGGACACGGCGAAGTTGCTTCACGGCGACGCCTTTGACGGAACGCTGATTGATTTTAATCGCGCCGGTGTGCCGCTTATTGAAATTGTGACGGAGCCGGATTTTCGCAGCGGCGAGGAAGTTAAGGATTTTTTGGAGTCCCTGCGGACGCTGCTTTTAACGCTTGATATTTGTAACTGCAAAATGCAGGAAGGCGCGATTCGTTGCGATATTAACGTAAGCGTTCGCCCGGCGGGGCAAGCGGAATACGGCACGCGCGTTGAAATGAAAAACGTAAACACATTTTCCGGCGCGATTTTGGCGATTGAATATGAAGCGTCGCGGCAAATTGAAATTATTAACGGCGGCGGGCAAATTTTTCAGGAAACGCGCCGTTGGGACGAACAGCGCGAAGAAAGCGTTTTGATGCGCTCGAAAGAAAACGCCGCCGATTATCGCTACTTTCCCGAGGCGAATCTTGTGCAGCTTGTTGTAAGCGACGATTGGATTGCGGAAATTTCCGCCGAAATGCCGGAGCTTCCGATTCCCAAGCTCGAACGGTACAAGTCGTTGGGCGTACCGGCGGCGGAGAGCCATATGCTTATTGAGCAGGTCAGCAAGGCGCGATTTTTCGAAGCCGCCGTTGCGGCCGGCGCGAACCCTAAAAACGCCGCCGTTTGGACAATGGGGCATATCACGGCGCGGCTTAATAAGGTGGGCATGGCGATTTCCGACGCGCCTGTAACGCCCGCCGACCTCGCCGCCGTGCTTGAAATGATTGCGGCAAAAAAAATCAGCATCGACTCGGGCAAGCTCGTGATTGACGAAGTTTTCGATACCCGCGCCCGCCTGGCGGGCAATGGACACCGGGGACAGGAGTCGGAAGCGGCGCATTCTCTCGAAGCCGGAAGGGCTGAAACGGCTGATTCGGCCGAAGTCGCCGATTCGATTGAAACAGTCGGGGAAATTGTTGAAAGACTTTCTCTCGCGCAGGTCAGCGACGAAGGTGAGATTAAAAAACTCGTGGCGGAAATCCTTGCCGCCAACGAAAAATCTGTTGAGGATTACAAAAATGGCAAGAAGAACGCTTTTGCATTTCTCGTAGGGCAATGCATGAAGGCGTCAAAAGGCAAGGCGAACCCGCAGGTTGTAAACGAGCTTATTCGCGAGGCGTTAGGGTAGGGGAGAGAGCGGCACGGGTTTGGATTAAATTTTCTAAAAAAAACGCGCAGCAAGAGATGCAAACTCTCTTGCTGCGCGTTTTATATTGCAAGCCGACTTAACAGGGTGATATACTGCACAAAGGCGGAAGCGCGCCCGAAAGGGAGTTTTTTCATGGATGAAGCCGGTAGCAAACGAACCGCTGTAAAGGATGCATCGGTGCGAAACAGCATTTCAGACCTTTTCGCGTATGTATTTTCCGATGTAAACGCTTTGGTTGATTTATACAGCGTTTTGGGGAATGAAATTTCGGCGGAAGAGATAGAATATCTCAATCTTCAAGACTTTTTGCAAAGAACGGGACGCTACAACGACACAGCTTTTCGCACAAAGGATAATCGCCTGATTGTTTTTGTCGAGCATCAGTCCACAAAAAACAAAAACATGCCGTTCCGATTCTTGGAATACGCAGTATTTGCCCTGAAGGTATCGGACGCGCTTGCAAAGCAGAATCGCTTCGGCGAAAAACTTATGGATTTCCCCAAAATCGAATTTTATGTTGCGTACAACGGCAAAAATCCTCTTGCTGAAGCCGATAAAACCTTGCTGATAGACCTCGGCTCTGTAAAAGTAACGGCGCAGGTGACGGATATTCGTTTTGACAATCTTCCCGACGAAAAAGCACGTGACACACAAAATGCCGTGTCAGGATACGCCTATTTTGTAAAAACTTTCAAAGAATCCAAAGCTGACGGCAAGCCGCCCTACGAAGCATACCGTTTTGCCGTTGACAAAAGTGTTGAAGCGGGCTATTTGCCCGATATTTGGAACAGAAGGGAGTGCGTTGATATGTTCGCGGAAACATACTGCTACGACGACCAATTGAGGGAAGAAGGTCGGGAAGAAGGCCGCGAAGAGGGCCGCGAAGAAGGTCGAGAAGAAGGAATTGAAGTTAGCGCGATGATTTTTAACGCGCTGAAAAATAACACCCCTCTCCCCGAAATAGCGGAAAAGTACGGGGTCACAATGCAACAAGTTGCAAAATTAAAAGAATTACTTGCCGTTTAGAAACAAAAAAACCACGACAAACAGAGCGCGAACCCGGGTTCGGCCTGCCCGGTGCGGTTCTGATTGTCGTGGTTTAATTTTTTGTACATAAAAAAATGAAAGAAATTCGGACGTCCGAACCGGAACTTTGCCCCAAGCACCGTCGCGCGGTTGTATACATGGTGCAGGAAAGCGGGCATTGTTCCGTTATGTGTGTTACAGCGTTAAGGTGCTATCCTTTCGCCTGAAAACAATATAATCGAACGTTGATTTGATGTCAAGCGTTTTGCGAAAATAATTTCGATGAATTAGGATTCTGCCGGTGCTTCGGTTTCGTCTTCATCTTCCCGCAGTGCCTGTGCAGGGTTGCCGTGCGCCTCCTGCACAGGGGTCGGATTAAAAGGCGCGGGGTTTCTTAAAATTTCGATACCGCCGGCTTCGCCGTCCCACGTGACCAATGCGCCGAAAAACTCACTTACGAAGCGCAGGGGTACCATAGTTCTGTCGTACATAATTTGCGCGGGTACTTGCCGATAAAAAGCATAGCCGCCGTCGTCAAGGAATGCCGCTATCAACATATTAGCGGGTACAAGGTTTTCACCCGTTACGGTAATTACACTTGTGCCGCCGATTTGTGCGATTACCGGGGTTTCCGCATTTACTGCGATGATGCTCGGCGGGATTACTTCAAAGGTTACAACAACATTTACATTTTGCGTTACCGTTGCATAAACCGCTGTGTCGGCGGGGGTAAAGCGTAATTCGTGGGTTCGGTTGCCCGCGTCGCCTACCGGCGTTGTGAGTGCTTCTGCCCACGAGAACGTACCCGCTGTGCCGCCTGTGTTTGCGGGCAATGTTACGTCTGCCAACGTCTGCCCTGCTGCTGCGGTTAAGTTTGTCGGCCAGTTCACCACGGGTACTTGTTGGTCGATGAAATACACCGTTACGGTAATGTCGCCGTTTTGGAAGTTTGTCATGCCGCTTACAGGCACGGTAATTGTTGCCGTATCAAGCGGAGCGTTTGCGGTTGTGTTAAATGTCAAATCGCTGCCGCTTACGGCCGCGCCTGTTACATACGCGCTGTTTGCTCCTGTAACAGAGGGTGCGCCGAATGCCGGAGTTGCCGCACCTCTGTTAATCGGCAACACGTCAAGCAGATTAACTGTATTGCCGCTGCTTGCTGTTGACCTTGTGACATAAACGTTATAAGTGCTTGCAGGTAACGGTGTCTGCATTATTTCAAATGATTCCGTACCGCCCAACGACAACACATAATTGCCGCCTGCCGACAATGTGCCGATAGTAAATGCGTATGCGCCGGCGTCCTCCCCGGCAACTCTGCCTAAACTTCCGGTGAAAGAACCGAAAATCGCGGGGCTGTGGGTGAAGGTAAATTCCGGGTCCGGTGCGCCGAATACTTTGCTCTGCCCTGCGTCCGGGGTGACGGTTACGGGCAATGCGGTGATTACAGCATCTGCAAAGGTGGGCTGTGCTGTGGGGGCGTAATAGTTTGCGCCCGCAGCTGCGCTGAAACCTGTTGCGATTACGGCTTGCGTTCCCGCATCGGCGGAAGCAAAGGTTATTGTGCCGGGTGTAACGGGTGCGTCAAAGCCGGCAACAACGCCGCTGAGCGTCGGTTGAGTTTGAATTGTTGCGTTTGTTGTGTTGTCGAAAACTCTGTTGTTTGCAATGCCGCTGTTTGCCGCCCAGGTAAGCTGTGCGCGGTTGATGACAAGCGTTACTTCTCTTGTTGCGAGATGCGTATTGTTTTGCGCGGTTATGGTGACGGTATACGTACCCGCAAGGTGCGGCGGGGTTGCGCCCGTTGCGCCGTAGTTGATTGTGATATTAACTGCGCCTGTGCCGGGGAAGCCGCTTGCCGCCGAGGGCGCGCCGATGCCCTGCGCTGTTCCGTTAAAGGTATGCGCGAGCGTAAGCCCTGCGATGTCGATGAAGGTATCGGCAATAATTGTTCTGTCGATAGCGGTAATTGTTACCGCGACGTTAAACGGCAGATAGTTTGTCGCATCGGCTACGGTGAAGGTTATTGTTGCCGTTGTGCCGTCGGGTTGGTTTGATGCGTCGAATGTTAATGTATTGCCCGAAACGCTGTGGCTTGTTATTAACGCCGCTGTGCCGCCGACCGTTCCGCCTGCCGGATAAGTTGCGCCGAGCGGAAGCGCGGGAAGCGTAAGCGTTGCGCCCGTGTTTGTTTGCCCGCTGATAACATAAGCCGAAGCAGCGGGAGCGGCGGCGATTGTCGCGCGGTTCATTCCCGGATTTTGCCCGGTAATTGTGCCGGTACAATTGCCGCTTGCGGTAAAGGTTGTTGTGTCGGTTGCGTTAGTGACCGCACTCCATGTGCCTGTTGCATTGCCCGCCGAAGTTGTAACGGTTGCGGCGGGTGTTTGCGCGCCGCCGTTAAAAGTGAGCGCACCGAATGCACCGACTGTGCCGCCCGCTACGTTAAGCGGAAGCATTCCCGGGTTTTGCCCGGTAATTGTGCCGGTGAAGTTGCCGCTTGCGGTAAAAGTTGTTGTGTCGGTTACGTTGGTGACTTGACTCCATGTGCCGGTTACGGTTGTGCTGTTAAGTGTAACGGTTGCGACGGGTGTTTGCGCCGCACCGCTGAAAGTCATTGCGCCGAAAGTACCTACGGTTGCGCCTGTAACGGGCGCAGGGTTTATCGTAAGCGTAAATGTCGCGCTTGCTTCAAGCCATTGCCCCGTAACAGCTGCCGCCGTTGCGGTTACTGTTGCCGTGCCGACGCCCAGAATTGTAATTTCGCCCGTAGTTGCGTTTACGGACGCAACGCCCGTTGCGGGAGCAGTTACAATTGAATAAGTTATAACGCCCGTTCCCGTGGTTTGCGCCGCACGGGTAACAGGGCTTTCGCCGAAAACAGCGGTTACTGCACCGCCCGTTACTGTGGGGAAGGTAACGGTTTGCGGTTGGCCGGCTGTAACCGTAACGGTTGCCGCATTTGAACGCACTGTAAACACAGACTCGGGAAGCCCGGTAAGCCTTACTTCCGCAAAAAAGTAATGCGTACCCACCGCAAGCCCTGCGGGAATATCAAATGTTGCGTTTGTTGCGCCGGTTATAAGCGTACCGCCCGTGTTGTTATTTGCGGTGTTTGAGAACCATTGAACCGTAAAGTTATTGCCTACCCGCCGTGATACGTCAACGGAAAGGGTTTCGGTAATATTTCCGACAGACACGGTTTCATTTTGGGGATGTTCACTTATGCTTGCAAGCGCGGGAGTAACCGCCGGGATTGCCGCATTTGCGGTGATTGTGGGGTTGCCCGCGCCGACGGTAAGTGTATCTTGCCCGGTTGCACCGCTGCTATGCCCTATTGCCATTGCAGCCCCGCCGCCGGAAATTGCATAAACCGTGCCGCCGTTTATGATAACTGTGCCGCCGTTACCTTGCGCACCGCTACCCCCGCCGATTCCTGCGGCGAAGTTAGCTCCGTTGCCGGAAACTGCTCCGGTGGCTGTTACGATTCCGCCGGTGATGGTTACAGTTCCAATGTTACTGCCTGAAACCAAACCACCACCCATGCCCGCACCGATGCCTGCGCCTGCGCCCGCCGCAAGCGAACTACCGCCCGTGGCGTAGATAATGCCGCCTTCGATGGTTAATGTGCCGGTAAATAAGCCGCCGGCAATCGTGCCGATACCTGCACTTGCATTGCCGCCTTGTGCGGTAAGTGTGTCTGCGTTTGTGCCGCGAATGGTAAGACCGGTCGTACCGGCGGCGACACCTACACCCGCGCCGTTAGTAGCTGTTGCGTTGTTATTGCCCACAATGTACAGAAAATTATTTGCGCCGGTAAACCCTAAAGCCGACCCTTGCCCTGTTGCCGAGTGAATATTCAGGTTGTTGATTGTGATGTTACTGCCCGCGCCGAACGCAAACGCCAAGTCGTTAAATAAAGTACCGCCGCCAATGATTGTAACGGTTCTGCCCGGGGGTGTTGTAAGCACCCGCGCCGGATTCGGTGAGGTAAGCCCGGCAAGGTTTACCGTTGTTACGGCGGGATTGTTTAACGCCCCTTGCACCTCGTCCCAATCCGATAACGGCGGCGCGCTTGTAAGCGGGAAATTTACCGTGAAGGCGGGAACGATAATTCTGCCGCCCCACAATGTTGCATTTGATACTGTAATGCCTGCCATATCCGACGCCGTGAATATTCCCGTAAAATTGACGCTGCGGTTTGCATTGTTTACCGCAGTATTAACGCCGCCCGGATTTGTATTTCCCCCCAAGAAGATGTTGCCTGTTGTAATTGTGCCGCCCCCCGGTTGCCCCAAAACAAGCGAGCTGCCGGGTTGCAAATGAAACGCATTGCCCGAAGCGTAGGTAACGCTTACGCCGCCCGCTTGGTTGGTGATTACGGCGACATTCGCGTTAGTCGGGATGCTTACGGTTGCCGCCAAGCTGATATTTTGCGTAACGGTAACGGTTGCGTGTGACGCCGCTCCCATTGCCCCCGCCGCCATTATCGCGCTGATGAGTTGCCCTTCGTTTGCAACCGAATTTGAAGCGGGGGTAAACGTCGCCCAAGTTGCTGTAACGGTTACGTCATTGGAAGGCATTACAAAGGATGCGGTAAGCGGGTGTTCGGGGTTTGTAAATGTTACGCCGGGGGAAGTTGACGTCCAACCGGTAAATACTTGCCCCGTCTGTGTTCCCGCGTTAAGGTTGACTGTACCGCCCGGTGCAATCGCCGGTTGAGTGAGTGTGCCTCCAACACCGCCGTTTGCTATGGTTAAGCCAAAGGATGCACCCGGAAAATTAAATGTACCGCTGCCGGTTACTCCGGGAAAGCTGGCGTCGGCGTGTAAAGTGCCGGCATTGTCGATTGTACCGGTATTGGTGATTGCGCCGCCGCGGGTGTCTATCACACCTGTTGCGGCGTTGTTTATTATTCCGGCATTTGTGATTGTGCCGCTTGTGCTATTTATGGTGCCGTTGTTTAATAACACACCATCTGCATCAGCCATATGAAGCAAGGCATTGTTTGTTACAATAACATCGGTTGCTATTGTTATTGCCGGGTTCTGCCATGAAGCTGAGCCAATGCCATTATCGTTTGTAAAGTTGCCGTTAATATTGAGGCTACCGGACCCGGCCACCCGTATACCCGCATGGGTACCGGCGGTATTGCCTGTAAATGTGCCGCTGTTCAAAATAAACGTACCCGTTTGCACCAGAACACCGCCGCCCTGACCGGCATTGTTATTGCTTATTGTTCCGCCATTCATCGTGAATGTTGCATTTAAGTTCACAAAAACGCCGCCGCCATTCGCAGTTCCTTGAGTCGCGGGTGGAGTCGGAGTATTAAACAGATTGGCACCGGCGGCATTATGCCCTGTAATAATTGAACCTGTATTCATGGTCAGATTGCCGAAGTTAGTTATGCCGCGCCCTAAGCCACTACCACGCCCAATCGTAATGTTGTTCAGTATCAGTTCCGCACCTGTCGGAACGAATATAGCGTCAAAATTGCCGTTTGCTGAAAGTGTACCGCCACCGGTTATGGTTACAGGCGCACCCGCTTCAATAGTAAGTCTGCCGGTTACATTAACCGTGCCTGTAACAGTCAAAACCGTACCCGCAGGAATGGTTTGCTCGCCTTGCGTTCCGGCGTTCCAATCCATTAAAGGCATTATCCCCACCGGCGGTTCAAAATCCCCCACAACCAAGAACATCGCATATTCGCTTTCCACCCATTCCCCAAAGGAATAAGCCCGAAGCGTCCACACGCCCATGTCGGCAAGGGTTACTGCGTCAAAGGCAAGCGCGACACGCACAGGCGGGGTATATTGCGTGTGCGTTGCTATAATATAGGAAGGAATGGTGACTGTGCCTTTGTCTGTGCGGCGTTCGCCGTCCAGATACCATACAAAAGCTACGCTGTTTACGATGTCGCCCGAGTCGGGCGCAGAACCGGCAACGTAAAGTGACAGGCCGGAGTTATCATTTCCGGCATCTCCGGCATCTCGGCCCGGGTTGTGCAGACCGGCAGCTTCCGTCGATACGCCCCCCTCTTCGCCCGAAGACGCGGTCTCCGCAGAAGCGTCTGCAGTGCCGGTGTCGGCGGGCGGGGCGGTGTCGTCTCCGATGTCGGTGTCGGAATCGTTGGTAATGCCGTCGTCGTATCCGCTACCGGAGCTATCGGAATCGGTGGTAATGCCGTTGTCGTCGCCGATGTCGGTGCCGGCGTCGGTGGTCGTGCTGCTGTCGTCACCGATGTCGGTGTCGGTGTCGGAATCGTTGGTAGTGCCGTCGTCGTCCCCGATGTGGGAATCTGTGCCGGTGTCGGTGGTAATGCCGTTGTCGTCCCCGCTGCCGGAATTATCGGCATAATCGGGGGCGTCTGCCGGCGGGGCGGCAATCGGCGGCGCATGAACCGGCGGAACGTCCGTCGGCAACACGTTTGCAAGCATATTGTCCCCCGCGTCATTCGCGGACACCACGGTTACATACTGCCAAAAAACAAGATTCTCATCGCCCTCGGTTGCTTCGCGGAAAAACGGAAAATACCCCTCCGCAAAATCCGCAAAGTAATCACCTACGGGTACGCCACTCTGATGCCCCGGCTGCCCCGATGCGAATAAATCCGCAAAGTAATCACCTGCGGGTACGCCACTCTGATGCCCCGATGCGAATGTTCCCGCCGCAGGGCTTGCGTCTGCCGAAACGGGCACAACGGGTATCGCGCCGAATACAAGCGCGAATGTTAAGACTACCGCAAGCAGCTTTTTGAATTTTGTCACGGTTGTTGATTTTGTTGCGTGTGTTGAACTTGTCGTTTCCTTTGTCATTTCCATGACCTCCTTGAACTTTGATTTTTTGTTTATGTCAAGGCATAATGCCGTTACGCGCAGAAAGGTTGATGCTGATATGAATGTAGTGCAAGGTGATGTAAAGTACTAGCCGGACGGACAAAAATTTATGCGGAACAGTGCGAAATACAATATCAACAAAGAAAAACACGGCATTACGTTTGAGGAAGCGGCTTCTGTTTTTGTGCGCAACAATGTTAAGTTTTATGACGACGAAGCACACTCGAACGAGGAAGATAGGACTATAGCCGTAGGCTTCAGCGAAAAACTGAGGGTGCTTGTTGTATGTCATTGTTTACGGGAAAGTGACACCGTTATCCGCATATTCTCTGCTCGAAAGGCGACAAAGTTTGAGGAAAGATTATTACAGGGAGGCAGACGAACATGAAAACTGAATACGACGTTAGAACCCTGAAAGAAAAACCCCATCCGCTGCAAGCAAAAATTGATAGTGGTGAGTTGACACTAAAGAACCCGTTTGACATCCCAATTGAGGAATTTGAAAAAAAATTACTTCAGCTGGATGCGGACGAACGTAAATTAGCGTTAATGTATCGGAACGCTAATAACAAAACGCCCGGGGCGATTTAGCCGTCCTATTTTTTTGCGACCGATTTACTCCGCCGCCATACCGGGTATCGCGCCGAATACAAGCGCGAATGTTAATACTACCGCAAGCAGCTTTTTGAATTTTGTTGCGTGTGTTGATTTTGTTGATTTTGTTGCGTGTGTTGAACTTGTCGTTTCCTTTGTCATTTCCATGACCTCCTTGAAATTTGATTTTTTGTTTATGTCAAGGCATAATGCCGTTACATGCAGAAAGGTTGTGGGAAAATGAAAATCGGTGATTATGTTACGATTCAAGCCATTAAAGACCAAAGCGAAGCAAGGTGGGTTGTGCTGTCGGATTTTGAATACCGCGACTACGGCGGTTTCGATGACATAGAAGGCGGTGTCATCAGATATATTTCTGATACTAAACGGGAAGCCGGTCATTCTTCCGATAAGTTGCACTTAGGCGGTATCGAAACGTTAATCATACGAGGGGCAATAGAGCCGCTTAGCGTGGGAGGGGTGTTTGTGGAATGAAACTAAAATTGAGGGTTGACTCCAACAAACAATGGTTTGTTTCAATGTGGGTGGTCAAAGGCGGGGCAAAATATCGTGTTGAGTTTAAGGTAGACAACGGCTGTAATGCTTTGGTATTAAGCCATGACACCATGAAAAAGTTGGGGTTTTCCACCGCCGCAGCAGACTTGGAAAAACTGCCGAACAAAACAGGCAGACTTGCAAGCGGCGAAAAACATACTTTCAAAAACTTGGGTGCGGTGTCGCTGTACCGAACAGGCAAACAACCCGTTCACATTTGCAATGCCGAAGCTATTTGCCGCGCCACCCACGAAACAAATGACCTGATTGGTACAGAAGTGCTGAACCAATTCACAGATGTAAATTTTCATTTGTCCGGTAATAAGTACATGGAGCTGTTGAAATAACGACATATAAAGCATCGGGGACGGTTTAGCCGTTCTCTTTTTTTGTAATTTCCTTTGTCATTTCTATGACCTCCTTGTGGAATTTGATTTTTTGTTTATGTCAAGGCATAATGCCGTTATGAAGGGACGTGAAGAAATGAAAATCGGTGATTATGTTACCGTGCAGGAAATAATGAACCAAAGCGAAGCAAGGTGGGTTGTGCTGTCGGATATGGTGTACATGGACTATGGCGGTTACGAAGGCACAGAAGGCGGCACTATCCGGCATATTGCAGACACTCGCCGTGAAGCAGGTCAAGTGTCGGTTGATATGGAGTTAAGCGGTATTCCGACTTTGCTGATTCGCGGTGCAATTGAGCCTCTGAGCGTTGGCGGGGTGTTTGTGGAATGAGAATAGCATTGCGAATTGACCCTAACCGCCAGTGGTTCGTTTCTTTGTGTGTTGTGCTTCAAGGTCGCAAAGCGGAAATTGCCTTTAAGGTAGACAACGGCTGTAATGCCTTGGTGTTAAGCCACGACACCATGAAAAAGTTGGGGTTTTCCACCGCCGCAGCAGACTTGGAAAAACTGCCGAACAAAACAGGCAGACTTGCAAGCGGCGAAAAACATATTTTCAAAAACTTGGGTGCGGTGTCGCTGTACCGAACAGGCAAACAACCCGTTCACATTTGCAATGCCGAAGCTATTTGCCACGCCACCCACGAAACAAATGACCTGATTGGTACAGAAGTGCTGAACCAATTCACAGATGTAAATTTTCATTTGTCCGGTAATAAGTACATGGAGCTGTTGAAATAACGGCATATCAAAGCATCGGGGAAGGTTTAGCCGTCCTGTTTTTTTGCAACCGGATTTCAATGACCTCCTTGAAAGCCGTTACAGGCAAAATGATGGCGGCACGGACATTTTGCCTGCGCCGCCATCACTTCATTTATAGCATCTGAATACACGCAAAAGGCGAAGGTCACCGATATGTTACCTTCGCCTTTTGCGTTTGCTCTGTCAACGAAAAAAGGGCGAAGGTGAAACCGCCCTCGCCCGGTTTCAGAAGCTGTGTTCACGGCTTCTTATACTTCCCTTGCAAATACATATCCCTTGTTTCGTACCGTCTCGATGGTATATCCGGAGCCCTCCAACTTTACCCGCAGACGGGAAACCGCGCTGATTAACGAACGGTTGCTTTCAACCGGTTTAAGCCCCCACACACGCTCATACAAATCCTTGCCGCTTACGATTTGCCCTGCCTGCCGCGCAAGTATGTATAAAAGTGCGTATTGCTTGGGTTTCAGCAGTAAATCAGTGCCGTCCGAATATGCTCGTTGCTCTACGGTGTTAATTGAAAGCCGCCCGAATGCTAAAATGTCGGCAGTGCTGCTTTTTGAACGACGCAGCAGGGCTTCGATGCGCGCCAAAAAAATGTCGTAATCGTATGGCTTGGAAAGATAATCATCGCCGCCGGCGCGTAAGCCTTTGGCTTGGTCTTTGTTGGTTTTCAGTGCCGTCAATAGCAGCACGGGAACGTTTGCCGACGCCCCCTGCTTTAATTCCTGCAAAAAATCCAATCCGTTGCCGTCCGGGAGCATGATGTCAAGAATAATAATATCCGGCACGGTTGCGGCAAGTCGAGTCCGCGCTTCTGCAAGATTCGCGGCAAGGCGCACGGCATAGCCGTGTTCTTCCAACATATTTTTATTAACGAGTTGAATTTCCTCGTTATCTTCTGCGAGCAAAATGTTAATCATCGGATTCAACCTCGCTTTTGTAAACAGGAATTGTAAATGTAACCGCCGTGCCTTTTTCGCTTTCAATTGAAATTGTGCCGCCGCGAGCTTCAATTATTTCCTTACATATGGCAAGCCCGACCCCTGTACTTCCCGACCCCGATACGCCCCGCTCGAAAACGCGGGGTAAAAGTTTCGGCGTTATTCCCGTGCCGGTATCTTTTATCGTAACCGCAATGCAATCGCTTTCCCGCACGGCGGCCAAGCTGATGATGCCGTTTTCTGTATGCGCGTTAGCGTTGGTGATTAAATTTGCGATTACCTGAATTAAACGGTCGGTGTTGCCCGTTATCTGCGGAAGTTCCTCCGGCACGTATGTGAACAATTCATTTTTGCGCTTTTCAATGAAACTGCGAAATGCTTCCGCGCTGTTGACAAGAAGCTCCTCTGTGTCGAGCAGCGTCATTTCGGTGATGTTGCTTTGCATTGACGCAAGCCACAGTGCGTTTTCGGTCATGCGAGCCACCCGCATGATTTCTTTTTGCGCGAGTTGCAGCGAATCACAGATGATTTTATTTTCGTTTCCGCTTTTGGCATAAAGTGTTCGCGCCTGCTGAATGTGAACGGATATGACGGTCAGCGGCGTTTTTGTTTCGTGGCTGATGTTTGTTATGTAGTCCGTTTTCATGCGCGACAGGCTTTCAAGCGCGGCGTTTTCTGCTTCAAGGTGCTGTTGCTGTTTCATCGTTGCGGTAAAAACAGCGGCGGCTTCGCACAAGGCAAACACAAGCACCGCTACCCCCGTCATATGGAGGTACGGTATGTAGAAAAAGGCATTAACATACCCGAAGTCCACCACCGCCGCACAAATAAACAGGATTAAGCCTACTCCGAACATTATCTGCTCTGTGCTGTAAACCTTTTGCCCCGATTTTTTTTGGTTCCTCCAATGACGAACAGTAAGGCAGCCGATTAACCACAAAATCGCGGCAAAGTAAATGCCAAAAGCAATATCAAGCCAATCGCGCATAACTACCGTATCCGAAACTAAAAACAGCAGGATAAACAAACCGGATATTCCGTAAAGAATTTTCAGCACAATTTTGTGCATGGCATTTTTGAAAATAGGTGTTTAGTCCCATGTTATAATGGTGCAAATGAATTGCCAAAGGAGAACAAAAAACTATGGGACAAATATTACACGGATGCGCCAAAACGACAGAGGCAACCCGCAGAGCAATACAA
>WQVC01000060.1 GCA_009781765.1 Defluviitaleaceae bacterium
TAAACGACTAAAAACTTTGAAGGGGATGACACCTTATCAATTCATTGTCAAATCTTGGGGCGATAATCCCGACGTTTTTTTAGATGAACCGTGCCACCTCAATCTGGGACTTTACACCTAAAACTACAGACGGCGAATTGCGCTTGCGCCCAATAGGCGGAGATTGGACCGGCAGCATAGATGAAGCCATTGTGCAAATGAACAAGCAGTACCCCGAATGTAAAATGAAGCTGTTTGAAAAAGAGTACAGTAGCCGTAAATATTTCGTTCTAAACGGCGTTTCACAGGAGCGAATGTTGCAATATCAAGAGTGAGAGGTTGCTTATGACAGGGAAAATATGTACCGTAAATGTAGCGGATATTGCAGAATATCCGACACAGTTGGGCGCGACCTGTAAATTGCTTAATGTATACGGAATCAATGCATACAGCGACACCGAAGAATCTATCATGCAAAAACTCGTTGAAAGCGTCGATAATCCTGATGATTTTGAAATATGCAAATCATCCTCGCGGTGCGGTGCATTTTGGGTGAAATATCAACAAGGAGTGACCCCTTTCATTGACAGAGAAAAAATACAATTGCGAGAAAGTGGTGGCAACTATTGGGTAGCGGAGGGCAAACATCGAACGTGTATGGCAATGCGCTGTGGCGCAAAAACAATCGAAGCCGAAGTAGTACACAGTTTACATTCACCCGGCGAGCGAATGATTCCTTCCATCGGGAACGCAGGGGAATATTGCTTTGAATGGGTTCTGAACAGAAAAAAATTCGCAACCGGGTCAGTTCCTGTATTGTGGATGAACCTTCCGACACATCTCTACGATGAAAATTTCCCCGTTGACGGCATACTGATTTTAGACGAGCGTTTCGATACTCGCGGCGAATTAAAGGAGGTTGCACCGGGAATATCGTATAGCGTGAAAAAGGAGAAGGTTGGCCTATTGCGAACGAAAAAAACAGTCGCAGTAAAAGTTAAAATCATCAAAGACCATTATAAAACACGGATATGGCTGATGCGAATGGAATTGAAAAAAATCCGCAAAATTGAAAGACTACCATTGGTGTCTGATGCGGATACATTATATCGAACAGGGTGTTGGCGCGAACATCACCAAGCAAAAACGGCGCACACATATTTTCCGACTGCATTGAAAGGGTGATGGCCATCAAGCGAACAGATGCAATACCCATAGATAAGAATATTGAAAAATCTTTCGGGCTTTTATTCGTTGAAACAGAAGGACCGATTCTTATCCGCCCAATTGGCGGCAATTGGGATTATGGAATAAACTTCGCTGTTGAACAAATGAACAAGCAATACCCACAAAGCAAAATGGCAATTATGGAGGAACGATGTGACTCTGTACAAAAACATTTTAAGCCCTGTGGTATCGGACTTCAAAGGCTTTTGCTGTAAATAAACAATCCTAAATTCAGACAATTTTATAGCCATTGTGAAAAATCAGTTTCAATGCAAAACATTCAATCCAACAACGTTTGAAATGTTACATTTCAATAACATTTCAAATATCTTCAAATGTTTGTTGACATAGTTTTGTCATTGCGTATAATAATAGGTGTGAGGCATTTATTGCCTTGTGCTTAGTATAAACGTCTACTGCCCGGCAAGGCAGTATAATAAAAGACCAAGAAGTGAAACCGCTCCCGGTAATGCGGTATAAAATGAACCGGTTGAACGTGTAGCCCCTGCCAACCGCAGGGGCTTTTTGTATGTAAAGGGGGGGGATTGGCGTGGATTTTGAACCGGGACAGCTTTGTTTTTTAACCGACGACTTTTTTAAAAAAGTAAACGACCCCAAACTTAGCGCGGGCTTCAAGGGCAGTACGCGCCCTTTTTATATCGCACACAAGGATGAAAACAATGCTTTGTTGTGGGTTGCCCCATGCAGTACGCAATGTGATAAGTACGAAAATCTCATCACAAAGCGAGAACTTGATGGCAAATCCTCAGAGGGAATACAAATTGAAAACATCTTTGGTGCAAAATCGACAATTCTTTTGCAAGATATTTTTCCTGTGACTGCAAACAGCATAAAAAAGCCGTATATAAAGCATGGTATAGTCGCCGGTCTGACAAGTCCCGCACGAGTCTCGAAATACGAACAAATCAGTCGGCGAATTGAAAAACGTTTTCGTCACAACAAATCCCCGGTAACCTACCGCCCCGATGCGCTGCGTATAGAAAAAATAATGTTGGAGGAGGAGCGCGAAATGAACGAAAAAAAACCCTTGCCGACACGTGAAGCGGAACAGAACGATGAAATAACATCCGGCGAATCAAGTGCAAATAAATTCAGCGTTTACGAGACAAACAACGGCAATTTGAGCCTTTTCGTGCAAGACCGCACCAACGACAGCGTAAACTTCGCCCACGATTATAAAGACGCTCCGGGTGAAATTCTCCCCGCAATACAAGCCGTTCAAGGCGGCGACGACGCAAAAACATGGGACGGTCACGACCAATCTCTTGCGGCCGCCTTTGGCAACTTGCCCGCCGACAACATACTTGTCGCAAGCGACGCCGGCGTTTATCCCGACATGATGCGCGAAACTGCGCGAGAAGCGTTCGGGTTGACGCTTGAAGATTTCTTGGCGTTTGAAAAATACACCAAAAGCCCGCCCGAGGGAGTTGACTTTGATAAATTGCAGGAATTGTCCCAAAAATTTGCGAATTTGAACCACAACGAATATTGGGAAATCGCCGACGAGCTTTCGCACCAAGCTATGGGCGTCACATGGGAGGATTATTACGCTTTTGCCGCACACATGGAAAGCCCTGAAATGGAGAGTTTCCGGGTGCAATCGGCTATGCAGGAACTTAACGAGCTTTCAACTTTGTCTCAAATTGAGACGAAGTTGCCGACCGCACGTGATGAATCTGCAAGAGAATCCGAAAATTTTTCACGCGCCGAGGATTTCACTAAAGCCGCCGGCGAGCCTTACGGCGATGCCCTTGATGCACCCGGTCCGGCTTTAACCGCAGAAAATCTTGGCATAACCGCCGAAATGCCCGACCCGGCAATCGGCATTGCCGAAATGAATGCTCACGGCTATACGTGGGACGGAATGTTACCGTTGACGCAGGAAAAGGCTCTGGAATTGTTCGACAAAGACCTTCCCGTTTACATTTTACGAAGCGATAACAGTGAAACCCTTGCCGAGTACCGTGACGAAATCGAAACACACGCCGGCATTTTCGGAATCGAAACAGAGAATTGGGAAGCCGCTTTGGACTTTGAAGCAATGAAAGCCCAAAATGAAGCCATTTTCAACGCAATCATGCAACAAGAAAAATCCGAAGACGCTGCCGAAGTTCCTGCTTTACTAACTTCGTCTCAATTTGAGACGAAGTTGCCGCTTGAACAAAATCTTGCCGTAAAGGAGCTTTTCGACACGCTTTATTTCAGCGGAAACAGGGAGCAGGCAGCCGCACTTCAAGACCTCGTGAACTATACGAAGGACGCGGAAAAAACCATTCGGGATTGCACGGGAGCAATTTCCGAAATGAAATCACAGCTTTCTTCTGCGAAGGAAATTCAAGACAACCCGATAAAAACTTATTTGACCAACTGCATAAAACGCCTTGAAAACAGCGTGAAGGCGTTACACATTGACTGCGACAACATCAAAAAAGATATTATCGCCTCGTGCAACAGCACTCTTGAAGCAGCAAAGGAGCGAGGAATCGGGGTTTTGGGTGCAATGTCCGAACATTTTCAGCTTCGCGAACAGTGCGAAAAAATTGCTGCAAGGGCGCAAAATTCCGTCGAGCGTTGCGAAAAGACAATTACGCGAATTGAAGCATTCTCAAAGGAGTATCACAAAGCCGAAAACGCGCTGAAAAATATCGGGCGAATGCTCACAGGCAAACCGGCGGTTGACAAAGAAGCAGAGGCGGGCAAATTGGCGCAAACCCTGTGCGCCCCCTACCGCACGCACATCAAGCGAAGCACACAAATCTGCAACCATGCAAATGAAGCCGTCGCCGCGATTGATAAGCTCCGGCAGAGCGCGGAAGAGCATTCAAAAAATCGCACCGCAAGCCCTCAAACGCACAATCAAGAATCTTTCGCCGACAAAAAAGCTCGTATGGAAGCCAAAGCAAAACAGCAAATCAACGACAAGCCGAAACCGGAACGGGATAAGCCCAACCGCGACGAAAGTTTATGATTTTTCTCGTACCGGTCAATCTCTGTAAAGCCTGAAAGAGAAATGCTCTTTCGGGCTTTTTTTGCGGACAAAAATACAAGTATAGCGAACAGGCTTCTCAAGTACGTTCGCGATATTTACGAGGTGGTTTAATGCATAAAAATTCAATGAATCGCTTGGAAACTAAAATCAACCTTGCCGGATTGGGTGCAGCCCTCTGTGCGGGCTACAAATTTTTGCTTTTTTTGTTGATTGTTGATGCTCCCGATTACATTCCGCAAGGAGAAATGTGGCTTGACTACCTTGTGTTATTTTCGTTGGTCGCTTATGCAATAGGATTTACCCTGTTCATTTTGTTTGCGACAAGCAATCCGATGACCCTTTTGAACGAAGTTGTCGGGCTGACTTTTGCAGGTGCCGCACATTGCTTCATACTTATTCCTATTGTATATTGGGGTGTGGGGGCAGATATAATGATGACATTTGTCTTGAATGCGTTACAGAGTGTACATGAAAATGTATTAGCGATAATGGCAATTACGGGTTCGTCGGCAATGATTTTTGCCAATGTATTTCGCTACTGCCAATCAAAAAAATATGGTATTCCGTTCAAAGTGGCATACGGAACTGTCCGAGATACGTTGGATGTTTTCGTGATTGTAGTGATTTTGATTGGCTTTTGCGCTATCCTGCCGCTAACGGTTGCGCTGATGGCGGAACAATCGGGCATCAGCGCAATTGAAATAATATTATTTTTCACAGTAACGGTTTGCATGTTTGTATTTGTTTCATTCTATGGTTTGAAAATTGAAAAATCCGATTATATCCGCTTAAAGAAGCCGGTCCGGTCTAAAATTGTGCTGTGGTTCATGCGTATAATTTTACTTTTATTGTGTGTCCCGATGTTTGTTGCATATATATTCATTTCGCAAACACCAAGCGAGGAATTATTTGCGCGGACATCGACGTATTCATGGTATGTAATATTAGTCGCACTGCATGTTGTCATAATGTTTTTTGTGGCATTCGTGGCGGTGGAGCGGCGAATGGTTGACAGTCAATCGTACTTCAAAATAGGGCATTTTCCTATGACTGTAGAAATTAACGAAATTACTCATTTGGTTACCATGCGTTACAGTGCCGAAAAATGGCTCTTGATTCCGTGTGTTGTAACGCCGGACGCTGAAAATCCCGAAGAAAAGCATTTGTGTTACAAAAAGGGTTCATTTAAAGTAAAGGATTTAGATGATTTGGACATATGTCAAATTGAATATCGTCAAGTACGTCCCATCGCGCCGGAAGATATGTCGGAGGAGTTTGGGGATGCTTAAATTTCAAAAACAAGCCCAACCACGATAGCGACCGATAATTTTTTCCCCGTACCTTCAAAGCCCTTTAAAGCCCGAAGCAGAACCCTGCTTTCGGGCTTTTTGCATTCATGTACAGAGAACAACTCAAGGAGGTTTTCAGATGAGCGAAATTATGGACGCACTGCTGATGATTGCACCAAAAAAACAAGTTTTAGAGTTATCGGAAAACATCGAAAAAAACTTCAATGCGGTCGAAAAAATTGAATTAACACAAACGCAACGAATTTGTTTGATAGCTTACTACAAACAACAAAAAAATATTTGGCACTACAGAATGGTTGCATTCAGCTTCATGCTTGTTTTTTATTTTGCATCTGTTGCAAGCTACTTTGCCGACGGACGGACTCGGATTATGATTTTTCTCATATTGCCGACACTCATTACACTTATGCTGACATATTTCAGCTACAGTAACAAAAGAACGAATGCAGGATTTATTGACGCGCTTACAGCATCGCCGTCCTCGGTGGTTGAGCGGTGCTTGATTGACATTGATTCTTTTTTAAGACTTGATGTTGATATTAAAAAAATGGAAACAAGCCTGTGCGATGCGCAAAGAAATGTGCAAATAATCAGGATAACCGGGCGGAAAACTTACGAATATTATTTTCTCTGTGATTTTAAAGATATTGTTCGCAATAAATTTGAGTGATACTTTGCTTTTAGGCGAAGAGCATGAGAGCCGATGCACTTCGTCTCACGTTGAGACGAAGTTATAACCAACGTAAGCCGTCCGAAATCGGGCGGCTTTTTTCATTTCAAAGACGCGCAAGACGCGCGAAAGGAGAATGTTATGAACACCAGAATGCGATACACACTGCAAGATATTATCGCCAACGCTTACATGAAATTTCCGAAATTTTTATTGTCGAAAGAATTTGCAAAACTTTCGAGCGACGCAAAAGTTTTGTATACCGTTATGCTCGACCGCCATACTCTCAGCTTAAAAAACCGGTGGCATGACGAAAACGGCGACGTTTACATCCATTACAGCCGTGAGCAAATGCAAACGGATGTTTCAAAATCAGACAAAACTGTTAAGAAGGCAGTCGATGAGCTTAAAGCCGCTTCTCTTGTGGAAGATGTTCGCCAAGGGCTTAATCGTCCCAACAAAATCTATTTACTTATGCCCCAATTTACCCCGGGCAATATTGGCGACGTAAATTTTGAAGAAAATTATGAGCAAAACACTCCCGCCGATGACCTGCAAGCCCACGAAAATCAAGGACGCGGAAAAAATCCGACTCCGGATGCGAAGAATCTCCGATTCGGGACACGGAAATATTCCGATTCAGTACACGGAGATATTCCGACTCAAAACGCGGAAAAATTCCGCCCGAACAAGACTAATAATAATAAGACTGATAAGAGCAATAACGTATCTTTAAAAAGTCCCTGTCCTGTCACGTCCGTCAATCAAGAAAATCAAAAAAAGACCGGACGCGACAGACCGACCAAAAAAATACAGTCGCCGCCGAAAGATAAAAAACACATTGCCGCACAAACAAGAGCATTGCATCACTCGGCAGAAGCAGCCGATGAACTTGAGAAGCGCATCAAAGCAAATATCGAGTATGACGAGTACATCCGAACTCATCCCTTCGGCGGGGAGCTGCTCGATAATTTCGTCAACGTAATCCTCGACACGATTATGAGCATGGACGACACAATAAAAATCGACGGGCAGAAAAAACCACTGTCCGCCGTGCGAAATATTTTTTTAAAACTCAACTGCCGCGACGTTGAACATGCGATAAATCAATTTAAAAACGTCGCCGCGCCTGTCAAACGAAAGGCAAATTATATCCGAACGATACTTTACAACACGAAGCTCGAAGGCGACGCGCACTATGAAAATCAATACCGTTCTCAAAAATACGCATAAGGAGTGCAATCATGCCACGAAAAAAGAACAAGGGAAGAACATCCGCGCAGTGCTATATAGCTCGCGGGCAACAAGTGCGGCGAGTGCGGAACATTTCGCCGAGCGCGGCATTTTACGCCGAAATTTTGTCGGAGGGAGACAAAAAACATGACGACACCCGAAAAGTCACAGTTAAGCCCCCTGCTTAAAATCGCAATCGAGCGAAACGCCACCGATTTGCACATCTGCCCCGGAGCAGCTCCGCATATAAAAATTAAGAACGCACTTGAAGCACTCGAACATGAGCCGCTCACGGGTGCGACCGTGCGAAGGATTCTCGATGAAATAATCGAAGCCGAGCAAAAGCGCGTATTGCAAGAAATGCGGGCAATTGAGTTTACTTTCGCGTTTGACGGCATCGGGCGTTTTCGCGCCTATGTTTATTATCAACGCGGAACGCTTGCGGTAACTGTACGCATTTTGCCGTTCAGCATACCGACGCTTCGCGAAATTGGTTTTGACGACGACGACTTTGTAAAAATAATTGCGTCGAAGTCGAAAGGCTTGATTGTTTTCACAGGTGCGCCGGGCGCGGGAAAAACAACGACGATGGCAGCGATTGTAGATTTTATCAACGAAACCGCGTCGCGACGCATCGCCGCGATTGAAAATCCCATTGAGTATCTGCATCGCCATAAAAAAAGCCTGATTACACAGCAAGAAATCGGCGCGGATGCACCGGATACCGCCGCCGCTTTGCGTCGAGTTCAGCGGTGCAACCCCGACATTATCGTCCTCGGAGAATTTCAGGCATGGGAGGGCATCGAAGTTAATCTGCGTCTTTTGGCGGAAGAACGGCTTGTTCTTACGACGCTGCAATCCGCAAGCATCGAGGAAGCATTCGGCAAGCTCAAAGAAGCAAGGCTCATGCACACGGCAATTGCGGTTATTCATCAAAATTACGACGAAGCAACGGACGAACGAGAATTTTTCACCGTTGAGCTTGAAAAATACCGAGAGGAAACCGCCGGTGCGGGCGACCTCTGAAAAGACATTTTGAGCGGTGTCGCCGCAAAGGGAGGATAAATCATGCCCGCACTTTCCGATGAACAAATTTCAAAAGCGCGAAGTGTCACCTTGCTCGAATATTTCGAACAGCACGACCCCGCTTGCATAAAACGCCAAAAAAACGGCAGATGCGTCCACAAAGACCACGACAGCTTTGTGATTTCAAACGGCAAAGACAACCGGTGGTTTTGGAACTCGCGCGGCATCGGCGGCGCGTCGGCGTTGGATTATTTGATAAAAATCGAGGGAATGAGCTTTCGCGACGCAGTTGACGCTGTGACGCAAGGCTCATTTTTTACTTCGTCTCAAATTGAGACAAAGTTGCCGAAAACTTCGCACGTGCAAAAAGAGTTTAAATTGCCTCCGCCGGCGAAAAACAACGACAATGTTACGACGTATTTAAAAAAACGCGGCATCAGCTCCGGCACGATAAACCGGTGCATCTCCAAAGGCTTATTGTACGAATCCGCGAACGGCAGTTGCGTTTTTGTCGGGCGCGACAACCGGGACGGAAGGGCAAAATTCGCCGCACAAAGAAGCACGAAAACGGACGCAAAAGCGGACGTAACCGGAAGCGATAAGCGGTTTGGGTTCTGCTTACCGCCGGACGGACCGGGCGGCGCGAACACGGTTTTTGTTTTCGAAAGCCCGATTGATGCGCTCGCGCATTACGAAATCGAGTTTGCTTCCGAGTTACTGACAGGTGCATTTGCGCATGACGAAATTGGGGACATCGAGGTGCAGGATGGTTTTCGCCTTTCTCTGTCCGGCATCGCGCCGGTCGCGCTTTATCACTTCTTGGAGCAGAACCCGCAAATAACTACCGTCTGCCTGTGCCTCGATAACGACGATGCGGGAAGAGAAGCCGCTTCGCGTTTTGTGCAAGCACTTCGCGGCGAAAGCGAGCATTTTAAATTGCCGCACGGTAAACGCAGCTACGATACCGAGAATCACCCTCCGCCGCACGGTAAGGACTACGCCGATACTCTGAAAATCTTACGGAGTCTGAACGAAGAATCTGCAAGGGATATGCAAGAAAAAAAAGCCGCCCGCGCGGCTTTTTCTCATTAACGGGAGGTGCAGCACATGGCAGGGGTACAAGAAACGTCACATCGCAAAATTTTTCAAATATGCGACATCACATTTCGCACAACCAAAGAGCTTCTTGAAGGCATGTGCAAATTTCTCCTCGAGGAAGCGAAGCAATCAAACATTTCCGCGAAATTAAGTCGCGACATCGACGCGAACGGCAAAACGCTCGACGTTTCAATCAGCAAAGATACGGTTGAGCTGTTTCGCAGTATTGCCCGAAAACACGGCATTAGCTGTACCGTCAAACCCGATGAAAACGCGCCCGACAGGTACACGGCGTCATATGCCTCCAAGGACACCGCGGCAATGGCGGTGGCATTTAAAGAGTACGCTGCAAGTGTACTTGAAAAGCAAAAATCACAAGACCGCAGTTTCAACAATCGCCTCCGAGCCGCAAAAGAAAAAGTTCAAGTCCCCGAAAGAGACGCGACCAAAACAAAGCGACAGGAGGTGGACGGACGATGAAAAAACCGCTTGATATAAAAAAATATTTTTTAATCATTTTCCCGTTCGTAATGGGCTTTATCGGCGGCTTTGTCCTTGCGGATGCTACAGGGTTCATCCCGATACCTCGAACAGCCGTCGGCGCAATCGTCGGCGGCATGTTGACGCTTTTCACATATGAAAAACGCAAGTCAGGCAAAAAATTCAAGCATAACGAAGAATACGGCTCGGCAAAATGGGGCAACCGCGAAGATATTTTACCGTTCGTTGACCCCGACCCGAAAAACAATATCGTCCTCACGCAGACAGAGTCCCTGACTATGAACCCCCGCCCGCGCCCCGGAAAATACGCCCGAAACAAAAATGTACTTGTCATCGGCGGCAGCGGTTCGGGCAAAACGCGCTTTTTCGTCAAGCCGAATTTAATGCAGTGCGAGTCGAAAAAATATCCTGTTTCGTTTGTGATAACTGACCCGAAAGGCACGATTTTGCCGGAAGTCGGAAAATTTCTCAAAGAGGAACGCGGCTATACAATAAAGGTGCTTAATCTCATAGATGTGGCGAAAAGTCACGGATATAACCCTTTTTCGTATATAAAAACAGAGCAGGATATTTTAACCTTCGTAACGGCGTTAATCCAAAACACAAAGGGCGAAAGCAAAGGCGGCGACGATTTCTGGGTGAAGGCGGAAACGCTTTTGTACCAAGCACTTATCGGCTACATCATTTACGAACTGCCGCCGCCCGACAGAAATGTAATAACGCTTCGCTCGATGCTGAACGCAATGGAAGTCCACGAAGACGATGAATCCTACAAAAACGCAGTTGATTTTCTTTTCGACGAACTCGAGTTCGGCGACGAAGAAAAAGGCATCAAACCCAAGCCCGAACACTTTGCTGTCGAGCAATACCGCGCTTACAAACTTGCCGCCGGCAAAACGGCGAAATCAATACTCATTTCCTGTGCGGCTCGCCTTTCGCCGTTCAGCATAAAAGAAGTCCGCGAGCTGATGCGCAACGACGAACTGGAGCTTGATAAACTCGGCGGCTACAAAACGGCAAGCGGAAAAACGGTTAAGCGCAAAACCGCATTATTCGTGATGATTTCGGACACAAACCCCACGTACAACTTTATTGTCGGGCTGATGTATTCGCAGCTTTTCAATCTTCTTTGCGACCTTGCAATCACAGATTTTGAAGACGACGGCGGACGATTGCCCGTACATGTTCGTTTTCTGCTCGATGAGTTCGCAAACATCGGACTTATCCCGAATTTCGAAAAGTTAATCGCGACGTTCCGCAGTCGTGAAATTTCCGCCGCCGTAATTTTGCAAACACTCAGCCAATTAAAAGCCATTTACAAAGACAACATGGAAACCATCGTAGGCAACTGCGACACAACGCTTTTTCTCGGCGGCAAAGAAAAATCAACGCTCAAAGAGCTTGAAGAAATCCTCGGCAAGGAAACCGTGCATATGTACAACACTTCCGTAACGCGCGGAAACCAAGAATCTCACGGGCAAAATTATCAAAAAGTCGGACGCAGTTTAATGAGTACCGACGAAATCGCCATAATGGACGGCGAAAAATGCATTTTGCAAGTGCGCGGCGCACGACCGTTCTTTTCAAAAAAATTCGATATTGAAAAGCACCCGAATTACAAATATTTATCCGATGCGGACAAGGCAAATAAATTCAATGTCGCGGAATATCTTGCGCCGTTTAAAAAATCCCGCGAAGCACTTTTGCGAGGCATTGACCCGAAAAATGCAAAGCATTTCAGCGTCGACATGACGCAGGAAAACTCGGAAACATCGCGTCCGGAGATTAAACGTCGCGCCCCGGTTGTAACTTCGTCTCAAAGTGAGACGAAGTTACCGGAAGAAGCCGCACAAGAAGAAGGTGCAATCGAAGAAACACAAAATGCCGTCGAAGAGTCCGTCACGCAAGATGCCGCAACCGACGACGAATCAATTACAGAAGTCAACAACGACGTAAGCACTGATGACGAAACCGCAACGGACTTCGACGAAAGCGACACCATCCCAATTTAGCCCTCCTTTTTTTCTTTCCCCGAAACCGCCGAAGGTGCGCAACTTGCCTCGGCGGTTTTTCTGTTAAAATCAAGGCAATTCGCCATAGGGAGGGATTGTCTTGAGGAATTTAGTGCAAATGTTGGTACACCTTTTGAAACAAATTTTCGAACACGTAGATATTGTGATTTGTGTCGTGCTTTTCGTTGCGCTCATACTCGCAATACTTAATTTTGTATTCGGGATAAATCTGACCGATGGAGGTGAAGCCGTTTTGTCGAGTCTTTTACAACTTTCAATGCTTTTGATAGCGATTCTCGCGGTAAAGCAAACATATAAAATAATGCGAGAATCAAACAAAGACAGGCAAGAAGCTGAAAAGCACAGAGAAGAAGCCGAAAAGCGCAGAGCTGATGAGGATGAAAAGCGCAGAATTGAAATCGAAAAACTCCGGCGTGAAGATAATGAAGCAAAAAGAAAAGCCGATGAACGTCACGAAAAATTTATGACGTCGATGCAGGAAAGTTCGGAACGAATAATGCAAGAGCTTTGCAAAAACCGTGAAGCCTCACATTTATCACATGAGGCGATACTTCAAGAAATACGCAAAGACCGTGAAGAATCAAACAAACAACACCGCGAGTTTATGGAGTGGTTGGCGGGGCGCGATGAAAAATATGCCGCCAAGGGGTCTGATACACAAGCCGCTACCGCCACTTCCGAGGACAACACTTCAATTTAGCCCTCCCCTTTTTTCCTTTTCACGAAACCGCCGAAGGTGTGCAACTTGCCTCGGCGGTTTTTCTTTTACCGACCGAGGCTTACAAGCCTTAAAAATAAAACAACACAAAGCAAAGGAGGTTCATAAATGATTCGCGAAAAATTTTCAACTGCATCAAACTTCGTAACAAATAAGGCAATAACGCTGTATCTTGCCGTAAATCCCGGATTTAAACCTACATCCTGCGCATCGAAAATTGCCAAGGCGGTTATAATCTCGTTTTTGTTTCTGACAATTACGGCAGAACCCGTATTTGCCACAGCCTTTTTGAATCAGGCATCAACGTGGATTGGCGGTCTGGTTATGCTTATCGGCGGCGGTCTTGCCGTTTACGGCGTCGTCAACCTTGCCGAAGGCTACGGCAACGACAACCCCGGAGCAAAATCGCAAGGCATGAAACAGCTTATGGCGGGCGGCGCACTGGGTTTAATCGGACTTGCACTTCCCACCGCACTCCAAGCAATCATCAGTGAAGCCGGCATCAGCTAAAAAAAATTCGTATTTACCCCGAAAGCCTCGGTCGGTTATTCGGGGTATCGTTTTAACTTCGTCTCAATTTGAGACGAAGTCGGAGCGTAAAAAATTTAAGCTGTTCGAAAGCCCGAACTATCCCGCTGTTTCGGGCTTTTTGTGTTAAAATCAAGATAATTCGCCATAGGGAGGGATTGTCTTGGAAAAAATCTTGAAAAAAATCAAAGCAATTATGCTTAACATTGTTGTACTGATTATCGTTTATATTTTCATCGCGCTTTTTCCGCGAATGATTGACGCTATCTTTTGTACAAATCTCGCCAATGAAGGAGGTGAAGTTCTTGTGCCGATTATTACGCAAGTCATAATGGTATTTTTAGCGACACTTGCTTTACGGCAAACATATAAAATTATGAATGATGCCAATGAAGACAGGCGCAAGTCTGATAGAGAAAGAAGAAAAGCCGACAAACTCCACAAAAAATTTATGAAGTCAATGCAGGAAAGCTCAGAACGAATAATACAAGAACTTCGTCAAGACCGCGAAGATTCAAGAAAGCAACACCGTGAATTTATGGAGCGCATGGCGGAACGCGACAAAGAGCTTTTCGCCGAAATGAAAAAATTGTTTCGCTCACGAAGAAGATTTTAACTTCGTCTCAATTTGGGACGAAGTTATTTTTTTCGGAAAGCACGAACCAATTTAAAATCCCGGCGAAACGATGTATAATTGAACTGCGAAGGGAGGCGCAGCAAATGCCGTCAAAAAAATCAAACCGACGAAAAACAATCGGAAGAAAACTTGAATACACGTTTAAGAGTGACGTATTATTCAAAATGCTTTTTCGAGAACATCAGCATCTGTTAAAGCGGCTGATTGCGGTGCTTCTTGAAATTCCCCTCGAAAGTATAAAAGAATTTTATGTAACCAACACCGAAATGCCGCCCGAAGAAATAGGCAAAAAATTTTGCCGTTTAGACATAAACATGGTGGTAGACGACAATCGAGTAAATTTGGAAATTCAGGTAGAGGACGAGGGCAACTACCCCGAACGCGCGTTATTCCATTTTGCAAAAGTGTATTCGGCGTCGCTTCCTTCCGGCGAGGATTATTCGGAGTTGTCGCGGACGATAATAATAAGCATAACAGACTTTGAGCTGTTCGATTGCGATGAGGTACACTCGGAATTTCGATTATTGGAAGTGCAGCGGCACACACTTCTCACAGATAAATGCTGTCTGCACTTTTTTGAACTTCCCAAAATGCCCGAAGTTGAAGCAATCAACCCGGCTAACGAAAAAGACTTGTGGCTTGCACTTTTCAACGCGGAAACAGAAGAGGAATTGGAAGAACTGACCCGAAACGGAGGCGATGTGATGGGCGAAGCAATTCAAGCATACCGTGGCGTTACAGCCACAGACGAGTTTAAAAGTTTGGAATGGTTACGAGCTAAAACTCGCCGCGATGAAGCAAATGCGCTTAGTCATGCAAGGAAAAAGGAGCGCGAGCATTGGCAAGGGGTAGTAGCGGAAAAAGATGCCCGAATTGCCGAAATAGAAGCGGAAAAGGATGCCCGCATTGCCGAACTGGAAGCGCAGTTGAAAAATAAGCAATGACAAGACAGGTATCATCCGATGGTCGCGAAGGCCTCCGTCGGATTTTCGGAGGTCGATTATTTTAACTTCGTCTCAAATTGAGACGAAGTTGACGCCTCCAAAATACAATTAACTCAAAAGCCCGAAGATGCTCATGTTTTCGGGCTTTTTGTGTTAGCGTGACAGGGCAGGAGGTGCTTATGGCAATCGTCGCAATAGCTACACTGCTTATTGTTTTTCTTTCGTTTTATTTTATCTTGCAATCACACGCAAAAATGAATGAAAAATCAGATGAACAAAACGAAAAATTTTTGAAATTGCTGCAAGAGATGCGTGAGGACCGCGAAGAATCAAGAAAACAACATCGCGAGTTTATGGAAAGGATGGATGTGCGCGACAGAAAACACGACGGTACTGTCAAATTGATGCAAAGAAGCCTTGAAGAATCAAAAAAGCAAACCATTGAATCAAGAAATCAGCACCGCGAGCTTATGAAACAGTTAATAAGTCATAACGAAGAACATGCAAAAATTATGCAGTCGATGGTGTCGGAAATGCGTCAAGACCGCGAAGATTCAAGAAAACAACATCAAAAAAGTCTCGAAGAATCGCGAAAACAGCACCGCGAGTTTATGAACGCTTGGAGGAATGAGATAAAGAGCACGCCGCCGAAATGAAAAAGTTGTTTCGCTCGCGAAGAAGAAGATTTTAACTTCGTTTCAAATTGGGACGAAGTTGTTTCGCTTGGTTTTTCGAGTGTGATTTCGGGAGTTGTTTCGATAGTTTCGATGGTTTTCGGCGTTGTCATTGGGTTAATGCCGCGCTCGTTGCAAATTTCCGTGAGTCTTTCTTCAAGCGCAACGATTATTTCGTGCGCTTTGGCGCGAATTGCATCAAGGGTTTCGGCGAAGTTGCCCGCATCATGCGCGGCTGCTTGCGGCGCGTCCGCACTGTCGATACCAAAGCGCGTCAAAACAACGAATGCAACGCTTTTTGCGATGAAAATATTTTCGTGCGCGATGCGTTGTATTATTTCGGGCAGGGAGTGCGCTTCTGTTTCTGCGTTGCCGGCAGAGCAAAGGCTTTTCACGGCTTCAAAAAACGCCGCACAAAGAGAAGAACCGGAAAGAACATTTCCTGCGAGGCGCGGCATCGGCTCGCCGACCGTTTGCGAAATGTCCAACAGCTTTTTGCCTTCAAGCGTTATGGTTTTGCTGTTTCTTATAATTTTGCGCCCTTGTTGTTTCCAGTCGCCAAACTCTGCGAGCTTCGTAGCGTGTGGCATTTGTCGGTAAATCAACAGAATATTTTGCCGGCTGTAGCCGTGAAAATGCGACATGCATCGTAAACAGGCTTTAAAATTTGCGGGTGCAAATAAATCTTCGAAGTTATCTTCATTGAAGTTTATTTCGGACACTGCGACCACCTCCCGTAAATGATAAACCCGTCATGCCAACTGTTCGCCGGGGGCGGAACTTGAATCCTTTTCCGACGCGCAGTCGCCCTTTTTTCTTTAAAATGTTCTCTGAAAATTAAATAGGAATTTCGATTTTTCAGCACAACAAACCAATCATTTTCCCGCTCTTTTTCCGCATATGCCCACAAATCGGCAATATAAAATATTGCATTTTCTTCTGTCCACTCCATCATTTGTGAAATTATCATGTTTTCATCAAAGTCTTCGACATTCATATTTCACACCTCCCGGCAGATTCAGAGCAATAAAAAATCGCCTTTGCGGGCGACCGGTTTCAACTTCGTCTCAATTTGAGACGAAGTTGCGTTGTTCGTTTATTCAACCACCATTTTGTCGCCGGAGACTGCATAACCTTTATAAATTCGTTGACAGATTTTTGTGTGGCTGATTCCATCAACTGCATCGCAATCTCGCAGTTGAAATAATCCTCATCAACTAATTTTTTGAACCATAGTGTCATGGGCATCGTAACGTATTTTGTCTTACCAACATTGTCAACGATTGAAATCTTGCGACCCTGCATGTTGATTTTGGGATAGTCGTTTTCGTTAACCAAATTCAGTTTATCGGCGTGATAAATTTGAGAACATGCAATTTTTGTATCTTGTAAAACACTGCCATAGTTTCTGCATACGAACGGTCGCACCTCGTAGATTTTACAATATCCTTCAGATTGATTCAGAAAGAGACAGCTGCCATCTATCGACAACTTCCATTCCTCTTTCAAGTCGGGAAAAAGTTTCATATTTGTCCCATCTCTCCCAATGTTCAAATGCTCCATAATTGTCAGCATTTCAGACAGATGTATGTCGAAGTTTACATCTTGGCAACATTCCGTACAACCTTTTTTGCAAGGCGTTTCGGCATTTGCGTTGCGTTCGTCAACATCTTGATAAATGGTGAGAAGTCGGGCGACAAGACTCTCTTCGTTGATTTGCGGATGACAGTGTTTGTATTTTTTTCCGCTACCGCAAAAACACGGAGCATTTCTGTTCATAAATCGCATCTCTCCTAAAAAAAATATCATTACATCAATCGTCCGCCCGCTGAAAACATCAATCAGCTGAATCATGTCTTTCATTCTCTTTTCCTCAATTCTACAGTGGTTTTTTCGTGCTTGCAAGAAAATGTCTAAATAAAAATCGCCTTTGCGGGCGACCTGTTTCAACTTCGTCTCAATTTGAGACGAAGTTACGCAATACGTTTTTACAATATAAAAAACGCCGTACCTTGGCAGCTTATAGCTCCTCGGTTCGGCGTTTTGAGCTTTTCTTTGTGACAGCATCTTTTTCGTTTGCGCATCAGCTCGCGCTGCTGCTTTCGATTTCATCCTCATAATTTTGTTGGCGAAGGTTTCTTTTTGCGGGAGGACTGACCAACGTTCGGGCATTCGATGCAGCTGACTGTTCCTGTGGCCTTTCGCTGACAACGATTTTTTCGTTGCTGTAATTATCAATCAATGATTGTATCGCGCTTACAACAGCAGAATCAACACAATGCTTCAAACACATATGTGCCATATTGTCTGTGATTACATCATAGTTATGAGTTGACGAATTGCGAAATCGTTTCATAATGTCATGGTTAAACGGCATCTGTTTTTGTGCGGAATCACTTAACGGCTTCGTAAGTTCAAAAATGTCTGCGATAAAACCGACAATCCCGCGCCTGACAGCAGGATGAAGCCTTCGCATATCTTCATGTTTAACAATTTTGAACTCCTTAACCATGCTCGACAGCGATGCTTGTTTCGCGGCGATTTTAGTTAAAAGCCTATAATCTCGCTGTGTCATATCCAAACAACCTCACTGCGTATTTCATCTATAAAACTCCCCGGTTTTTCTTCAATTTCCACTACATCTATCTTTCTGCCGTATATTCCGGACATGATGTCTGACAGTGTTTCACAAGCCTTGCAAAAGTTCACAAACTTGCCGAAATTATGCTCATCACCTTGTACATAATCGTATTCAACCGCAATGTCAATATCACTCTCTTCACGGATTTCCCCCCGAACAAGTGAACCGAAAATACCAACACGCTTTATTGGTGCATCGTTTTGAGAAATGATTGTCCGGATGTCTGAAATTACATCTTTTAATTCTAAACCTTTCACAGAACACACCCTTTCCGAAGCATATTTGAGGCATTATATCATATCCGAACAACTTTCGGGCGGGCGAAAGATAAGGTCTTCACCGCGTTGAGGACGGGGCATTATCGGGGCGATTTCCAAGCGGTTATGCGGTTTCTTTTTTCCCATGTTCCGCGATTATCATCATTGCATGTTCGCAACCGGTCGAAACGTCGGACAATTTCGATGGAGGAGGCAATTCGTCCCCATCTTCAAGCACAACTTCTATATACCCCTCCAATGCTTGCTTTGCCGTTAAAACAGCACCTTCGAGCGTATCATCATAAGTTTGACAACCCTCTAAGTCAGGAAAATAAACAGAAAATGTGCCGTTCGTTTCCTGTATAAACTGAGCCGGATACATGTATTGTCGTGTTGTCACTCAAATCACTCCCTGCGTCTTTTAGGTGTAAAGTCCCAGATTGAGGTGGCACGGTTCATCTAAAAAAACGTCGGGATTATCGCCCCAAGATTTGACAATGAATTGATAAGGTGTCATCCCCTTCAAAGTTTTTAGTCGTTTA
>WQVC01000061.1 GCA_009781765.1 Defluviitaleaceae bacterium
AACGCGCTTTTTGCGAGCGTTTTTTGCCGTAAGGCAAAAAGATTTCCTCCGGTGAGCAAAAAGTCGCGATGCTTCAACGCGCTTTTTGCGAGCGTTTTTTGCCGTAAGGCAAAAAGATTTCCTTGTACATACTATGCAAAAGAAGGACAGCCCGTGCGAAGTTTTACGGTTACGGCCAAACCGCCGGACTCAACCTCGCGGGCGTCGAGATTTGCGCAAAGTCCGTTTGCGAGGTTTCGGCAAATAGCAAGCCCGAGTCCGTTTCCGTGGGGCTTTTCGCGGGGGCATACGACTCCGTTGTCGCATACGGTTACGTTTAAAAATTCGGCGTCGCTTTCGGCAAAAATTTTTATTTCGCCGCCTTTTTTTGCGTCCAGAGCTTCTACGGAGTTTTTGATTAAATTTGAAAAAATTATGCGAAGCGATGTTTCGTGTCCGAGGCAGTTGAGCGTGGTTTCGTCGAATACAAACGAAATATCCGGCCATGCGGCGCGATATGTTTCCAAAATATCGACCAAAATTTTTGCCAAATCAACCTCGTAAAGCTCGCTTCGCAAATGCGACGCCGTAAGCATGTCGTGTACGAGGTCGCAAATGTTTGTAAGAGCGTTTTCGATGTGATTCAAATGATGCGCCAAATCTTCGTCTTCGCCGTCGAGCCGCAATAAATTTACGTGCGCAAGCGCGACTGCGGCGGGATTTTTTATTTCATGCGCAAGCGCGGCAGCAAAATCTTCCATAGACCTTGTCCTTTAACTGCAAAATTTATACGCGAATCAAGGGTAGGAAACAACGCTCCGCCGATGCCTTGTAAACGGCTCGCTCGATGTCGTTTTTTCGGGAAAAGCATCCGAAAAAACGACCGGTCGCTCGCCACAAGGCATTTGCGGCGGCGCGTTGTTTTGAACTCTTGATTCGCGCGTTATCTCCTCGGCAACATGATTGTTCGTCCCGCAATAATCATATCCGGGTCATCCATGCCGTTAATGTCTAAAATGGCCTGAACCATGTTTGCGTCGCCGAAAAAATACAGGCTGATTGCAAGCAGGCTGTCGCCGGGTTGAATCGTGTACGTGTCGGGAATCGGCCCGATAAGCGCGGTTTCTTCATAGGGGTCGAAGAAGTATTCCGTAACCGGAGCTTGCGGCGGCGTAAACGGTTGGTCGAGGGGCGGCAATTCTGTTTCGATTGCTGCGGGAGGAAGCTCCGTTGCTTGTTGCTCAACGACGGGCGTATCGCCTTCGGCGAAAACCGGTGCGTGGTCGGCGGTTTCGGCAGGCGGCTGATTTCGAAGCGCGGCGGTAAATTGACGCGCCTGCGCTTCGAGATTGTCGATGCGCTCGCGATTTTGAATCAGCCCCATGCCCATGATAAAGCACACAACAAACAGCACCGCGCACAGCCCCCCCAACATATTTACGGCACGACGATTCTCCGTAAAAGCCACGCGCTTGCGCGATTTTGCGTCTTCGCGATTTTTAATATGTTCGGCAGGGTCTTTCGGGCGCGGGCCGCCGTGCGCGAACCGCCCTTCGAATTTATCGTCGAATGCAACGTAGTCGTTGTCGTTTGCGCCCGCGTATTCAACCGGCGACATCTCAACAAGAGTGGGAGATTTTGCGGTATATTCGCGCGAATTATTGAGAAGCATGTACTCGTGCATGTTTTTATTTTTTTCGTAATACACGAAGTAGCCGGAAATTTCCGCCATGCGCTCGGCCGGCGTCATTGCAACGGGATTTGCGGCGTAAAAAGCATTCACGCGCTCAAGCGGGTCAACAACGAACATAACCTGATGCGGCTTGCGAAATTGTCGCAAATGATATGCGGCGTAGTGCTGATTTAAGTACGTGCCGTAGCTGGGCTGCGACTGCATCCATCCGACAATTTCGAGGTCGGCGAAATGTTCATCCATAATTTCTTCGGCGTACTCAACGCTTTTTTCGGTAAAGCGCAGATGCCCGTCAATTTTTTCGGCGTATCTGCCATAGATTGCGCCGTCGATGAACAAGAATTGCTGGCCGTCGATAACCATATGTCGCCCCGCCAAAAAGGCGATGCGCTCTTCAAAACCCGCGCCCTCGGCGTATTGTTGCAAAAATGTACAAACGTAATCCTCCATGTAGATGCGTAAGCCGTCGCCAATCGAACCGATTTGCTTAATGTTGGCGGGCAATGTAAAATCTGTCATGGTTCTCACTCCCTTTGGGTACAAGCCTACCGGGACGAAAATGAAGTTTCTGCCAATATATGTAACACGAAAAAATTTTTTTTTGACGAAAATTCGGATGTTACTGTTTAAACGGAAACAGTATTAGTTGCGGGAGGATAAGCGCATGTTTGACACAGCCGAACGACGCGAGCGCGTAATTTTAATTGCCGTAGATAAAGACGGAAAAGATGACACCGCCGACGAAAACTTAAACGAGCTGCGGCTTCTGGCGGAAACTGCCGGCGCAGAAGAAGTCGGGCGAATTATTCAGAAGCGCGAAGCGGTTCATGCCGCGCATTATTTGGGCAAAGGGAAAATCGACGAAGTTGCCGCCCTTGTTGACGAAACCGACGCCGACGCAATTATCTCCGACGACGAGCTTTCGCCGGCGCAGCAAAAAAATTTGGCCAAGCGAATCGGCGTAAAAATTCTCGACCGCACCATGCTTATTTTAGATATTTTCGCTGCCCGCGCACTAACCGCCGAAGGCAAAGCGCAGGTTGAACTCGCGCAGAATAAATATCGGCTGTCGCATTTGGCGGGACTCGGCGTCGCGCTTTCGCGTCAGGCGGGGGTTGCGGCACACGGCGGCGTCGGAAATCGCGGCCCCGGCGAAAAAAAATTGGAGCTTGACCGTCGCCACATTCGCGCACGAATAAATCAGCTCAATCGCGAACTCGCGGAAATTCGCGAAAATCGCGCACTTTTGCGCAAAAAGCGCGAGCGTCTGAACATTCCCGTAATCGCGCTTGTGGGCTACACAAACGCGGGCAAATCCACGTTAATGAACGCGCTCACCGGCGCGGGCGTTTTGGCGGAAGATAAACTTTTCGCAACCCTCGACACAACCACGCGCAAGGTTCAACTCGTGCGCGCGCGCCAATCACACGTTGAACACCGGGAACACATGTCAACGCCCGAGCATTCCCTCGAAGCCGAACACGCTTTCTCGGAGAATGAAAAAGAGGCTTCGTCGCATTTTTTCACCGCGCCGAAGGCGCGGTGCGGCGGCAACGCCGCCGGAGCGGAGCGGGGCTTCGCCTCGCGCAGCGAGGGGGATTGGGGGCGTAGCCCCCATTGCGATGAAAAGCGCGGCCCGGAAGTTCTCTTCACCGACACCGTGGGATTTATCAACAAACTTCCGCATCATTTGATTCAGGCGTTTCGCGCAACATTGGAGGAACTCACCTTCGCCGACGTTTTGGTTCACGTCGTTGATTCCTCCGCGCCGAATTATCGCGAGCAAATGCGCGTTGTTGACGAAACGCTTGCATACTTAAAATGCGCCGACAAACCAACAATCGTCGCCATGAATAAATGTGATGTGTGCGGCGGAGACGCTGCCCCCGCGTTTCACGCGGTTTCGGGGAATATTAACCCCCCGACTGAAGTTTGCCCTGCAAACTCCAATCACCCCCCTGAAAGGGAGGATTGCGACACCAACCTTGCGGAAGGGTTTAATTGGAATATCCTGCACATTTCCGCAAAAACCGGCGAAGGCATTTCTTCGCTCACGGGTGCGATTGAAAAAATTTTATTATCGCTGCGGCGAAAAATGCGCGTTTTGTTGCCATACACGCAGGGCGCGTTGTTGAGCAAAATTTACGCGGAATGCACGGTGCTTTCGGCGGAAAATCGCGAAGACGGCACACTTTTGGAATTTTTCGCAACCGACGAAATTTTGGGAAAAACGGAGGGATACTTATATGAACGATAAAACTTCGCGAAACAAAAAAAATGCCCGAAGGCAAATTATTGTCGTTTTTATTTCGATTATGGGCGTGATGATGCTCGGGATGGTTCTTCGCGGAACGAGCAATGACGAGTGGGCTGTTTTTGAGTTCGGGCAGACTTTCGGCGGAATTTTTTTTGAAGTTGAGGTCGAACCGGAGCGCATTCATGCCGTTCTTGTAAATGAAAGCGATATGGAAATAATGTTCGGGCAGGCGTTCGCGCTCGTGAAGCTCGCGGACGGCGCGTGGCGCGTTGTTCCCTTCGCCGAAGACATTGCTTTCACCGACGAAGGTCTGCTTCTGCCGCCGGGGCATCACGCGGCAAATGCTTTTGCTCTGCACGACAGCATGTTCGCGTACGAATTGACACCCGGCATGTATCGAATTGTTACTTATGTGTGGGATAACGGCAGGGCGGCTCAGGCTTGGGGCGCATTTGAAATGTGACCTGTCCCTGAACTGTAATTTTCGTTTCGGAGTTCGCGGCAAAGCACCTCGCTCGATGTCGTTTTGCTTCGCAAAACAACCGGTCGCTCAGCAAGCCGCGCCGCTTCGCTAACCCCTCACCGAAAATTTTGAAAGTTTTAGGACAGGTCTATTCTGTAGTCTGCCTTAAAACCTTCCAAAATTTCGTTAAGAGCGGCTTGGTATTCGCGATGTTTACCGAGCCCTTTTTTTATTCGCGCGTTTTCGAGGCGCACTGCATTGTTTTCCGGTGAAAGCGCGATTGCCCGCTTGATTACGACGTCGGCTCGTTCGGGGTCGTAGTCGAGGCGATGATACGCTGCCAATTTTGCATAAAGCGTCGGTTCGCCGCGAAGCGCGAGGGTCATGGATTTAATTGCGCGCGAAAGGTCGCCCCATGCGGCGTAAATTTCCGCCTCTTTGGCGTAGTACGCGCTGTTGCGAACTGTGATTTTTTGCAGTGTTTTTAATGCCTTTTCGTACTGCCGCATTTGTAAATGAACATCGGCGGCTTTTTGCAGATAAAACGGCACGGTTTTGTCGGCGGCATGTGCTTTTTCAAAATACGCAAGCGCGGCGGAAAAATCCTTTTTCTCGTGCGACATCAGACCTAACAAAAACGCCAAATCTGCGTGATTCGGGTCGATTGCAACGGCTTCCCGTATGCCCTTCGCCGCCTTTTCAAATTCGCCTGCCAAAATTGCGGCTTCGACATAATGAAGCAACACGCGAAAATTTTTCGGCTCAACCGCAAGCGCACGAGCCAAACACGCAAGCCCCTCGTCGTACGCGCCGAGCTGCATGTGCTGAACCGCCAAATTGTTCAGCACCGCCACATTTTCGTCAAATTCGAGGGCGCGACGGTACAGCGGAATCGCCTGTTCGCACTCCATTTTTTCCGCGAAAAAGTCGGCTCGCTCTTTAAGTTTTTCCCACTCGCGGCGAAGCTCCCATTTTTCAAGCGTTTCGCGCAGTTCGTCAAGTTCCGACGCATCAAAATAATCAACAAGCCGCAGAAAGTCGAAAATTCGGTCGCTCAACTTCTCCCTGCCGCGAATTTCCTTCATGCGCGACGCAAAATAAGAATGCCCCAAGCCGGTCACCCACGAAATCATATTTTCGCTCAAAAATTCGTCTACCGATTCGCGCCACCGATGCCGCACATGGTACAAAACTTCTTCGAAGCTGTACACGCGAATGCCCGTTGTTTTAAAGGCATACGGCGCAAGATTTTCGCTTTGCGATGCGCACAGTTGAATTTTCATAATACCTCCGCTTTCAAAAGCACACCTGCGGGGCTCTGCCCCGCACCCCGGAAACTTTTGAAAAAGTTTCATCAAAACTTTGATATAAAATCGCGCTTCGCGCGATTTTTTGATAATTTTTGCCCCGCTTTTGAAGGGCGCAGTGAGCGAAGCGAGCGTTTCCCGCGCCACCTTTTAAAAAGCGGGTGGGGGCTTGGGCTGTCCCCCGGCGAAGCCGGGTCGCGTCAGCGAGGCCGCCCGGCCAACGCGCGCAGCGCGCGAGAGGGGGCGGAAGCCCACAAAACCTTATTCATGCGTTTACTGCGGGGGCGAATCCCGCGCGACTTCGCATAACTGCCGAAAAAATTCGCCGCCGTCCGAACTGCCGATACAAACCGGCACTCCCAACGCATCGGAAAGTTCCGCGCGAGTTGTGCCGTCGAGCATTATTTCGGTGTTCGCGCGAAAGGCATTTTGCGGGAGAAAAATCAGGTCGTCGGAGAGATTATTTTTCAGCTGCGCGATTATATCCGCGCCGGTTAAAAGCCCGCTCACGGTAATGTTTTCGCCGAAAAAATTGTTCTGTATCGGACGGACGGTGATTTTTAAAAATTCGGAATTACTTGCGAAGTCACAGATTGCTGCGTCGTTATCGGGGGTTGAGATTGCGCAATCGGAAATTTCTATTGGAGAGTGTTGCAAAAATTTTTCCGCAAGCCCGCGCATGAAATTTTCAGCGGCTTTTCCGGTTATGATGCCTATGCGGAGGAAATTTTTCGGGGGGATTGCGCAGGATTTTATTTCCGATTCCGATTCCGGTTTTGCTTCTCGTTTCAATTCCGACTTTTCTTCCGGCTTTGCTTCTTGTTTCGCTTTCGACGCTACTTCCGGCTTCGAGGGAACGGGCGGCTGCTTACATGCGCACCCGGTGCTGAATTCTGATTCGAAGAGTCGGAGCATTCCGACACCGTTGTCGAGCTGAAGAAATCCTGCGTTTTCGTATTCTTCATAGGGCGGAAGCGGCTCGCCCGCCAGAATATACCACTCGTCGGAGGCGGATACAAAACCATCGGCCGAAATTTCGGCAAGAACGGCCTTCGCTTCGGCGGCGGTGAACTGCTCGAGCGGGAACAACCCGGCGCGATGGCGCGTGATTCCGGCGGGAACGATTGCGAGGCTTTCCGCGCCGCGAACGTTTCGCAGTGCGGAAATTGTGCGGCGCAGATGTTCGCCGTCGTTCACGCCTTTGCAAATTACGGCCTGAAAATGCATTTTTATGCCCGCTTCGCCGAAAATTTTGAGCGCGCGAAACAAATTGTCAGCCCTGTCGCAGCCTGTCATTTTTTTTCGCAAGTCCGAATCGGCGGCATGAACGGAAATTTTAAGCGGCGAAAGATGATAACCGGCGATTCGCAAAATTTCCGCATCGGAAAGATTCGTAAGGGTCACGTAGTTGCCGTGCAAAAACGACAGCCGAATATCGTCATCCTTGACATACAAAGAATCCCGCATATTCGGGGGTTGCTGGTCGATGAAACAAAAAATGCATTTGTTAATACAGCGGCGGGTTTTGTCCATAAGCGGGGTAAAAACCATGCCCAAATCTTCGTCGCTGTCCTTTTCGATTTCGATTTCCCAAATTTCGTAGGCTTCGTTAAGGTCAGAATGCGCCGCATCTTTGCAGGAGTCGTCCGGCCGGCCGAGGGAAGCCAATCCGGCTTCGAGGGAATGCGCGGCATCCGACACATGCCCCCGGCTTCCATTGCCCGCTTGGCGGGCGTGGCGGGCCGTTTCTAAAAGAAGCTCTTCATCCTGCACGGCGAAGCGATAATCCAACACGTCGCGAATTTTTTTTCCGTTAATTGAAAGCAAAAAATCGCCGGGTCGAATGCCGACTTCTTCGGCGATACTTTCCGGCAAAACTTCGATAATTTTATGTTTCATTTGACCGCCCGCCCGAATTTTTCGATTTCTTCCTTGCTTAAGTATCGCCATTTGCCGGGCTGCAAATCCCCGAGGGAAATCGGCCCGATTGCAACGCGCCGCAACGAAACTGCCGGATGCCCGATTGCGTCGCACATTCGACGAACCTGCCGATTGCGCCCTTCGTGAATTTTTATGCGAAGCGACGTTGTTTCGCCGCGCCGCGAAACCGTTGAACTATAGCGAATTCCATTGAGAACCGTGAAGGCGAGTCGGGAAATCGCGGGCTTCTGCGCGTTTTCCGACGAAGCCTGAACGGACTTCTCAGGTGCGCTCGCGATGACTTCGGCGGGGGAAGTTTTGCGGCCGTCTAATTTTATGCCGTCGCGCATTCGTTGCAGCGATTTTTCGTCGGGCTTGCCTTTCACAACGGCGATGTACGTTTTGCCGATTTCGCGGGACGGGTGCATTAAATTATTCGCCCAATCGCCGTCGTTTGTGAGAAAAATCATGCCGGAAGTGTCTGCGTCAAGCCGCCCGACAGGAAACAGCCGAACCGCGCAGTCGCAAGGCGCGTAATCCGTAACAACGGGGCGTCCCTGCGGGTCGTAAACGGTTGTAACAACGCCTTCGGGTTTGTTCAGCAAAATGTAAATTTTTTTTTCGCGCGTGATTTTTTTTCCGTCAACGAGAATTTCCGCCGACTCGTCAACCTTCGCGCCCGTTTGGGAAACAACCGCGCCGTCAACACTAACGCGCCCCTGCGCAATAATTTCTTCCGACTTTCTCCGCGAGGCGATTCCGGCCTGCGCCAACAACTTTTGCAATCTGACTTCCATGTTGTTTCACCCGATTTCTTCCGGTATTCTTGCTGATACAGTTTCCTTGCAAAATATCGCATCTTACAACGGAAACAGTATCAGGAGGTGCATCATATGACATTGGAAATCATAAAAAATCGCCGAAGCATTCGCAAATACAAGCCTGCGCCCGTTTCGGAAGAAAAAATCGGCGCGATGCTTGAAGCGGCAATGCTTGCGCCGTCGGCGTGCAACACGCGGCCGTGGAGATTTATCGTAATCACGTCGCGCGAAATGCTCGACCGGCTCGCGGAGGTTCATCCCTATGCGAAAATGCTCACGACCGCGCCGTTGTGCATCGCGGTAATTGCGCTGCCGGAAACGCAAAAGCGCGACGATAACCTGCCCGAGGGCTTTTTCCCCCAAGATTGCGGCGCGGCAACGCAGAATATTTTGCTGCAAGCCGAAGCGATGGGACTCGGAACGTGTTGGTGCGGGCTGTATCCCAAGGAAACGACGCAAAAAGCCGTTGGCGACGCGCTTGAAATTCCCGCCGGCGAAATTCCGTTCGCACTGATTGCCGTCGGCGAAAAGGACGAAAGCCCCAACCCGCGCGGCAAATACGACGCCGAACGAGTCACGCGGATTTCTTAATTTTTACCGTAAGACCTTGGAGCGTTGCCCCAAACCCCACGAACTTTTTTAAAAAAGTTCGACAAAAATTTTCATAAAAATCGCGCTGCGCAACGGGAAACGCTCGCTGTTGCTGTCAAGCGCGATTTTTTTATTGCACAGGAAACTGTTCCGGCGTTCAATGCGCGCTTGCGCGAGCAGAAATCTTCTCAAATTCCCGGTGTATTTCTGCAAATAAATCAATAAGCATCGGGTCAAAATGTGTCCCTTTTGCATCTTTAAGAATCGCAACTGCTGTTTCATGGGACAATGCTTTTTTGTACGGGCGTTCCGATACAAGCGCGTCATATACGTCGGCAATAGCCATGATGCGCCCTAAAAGCGGAATATCTTCGCCTTTTATCCCTTGAGGATAACCGCTGCCGTCCCATTTTTCATGGTGATATTTTACGAAAGTTCTTGCATATTCAAAAAATTCATGGTTGTCCGTTCTTTCTTTGATGCGCGAAATAATTTTCTCACCAAGTTCGACGTGCAATTTCATTTCCTCAAATTCATCGTGTGTAAGTTTATCGGGCTTCAAAAGGATGGAATCTTTTATGGAGATTTTACCTATATCATGCAATTGAGATGATAACACGGCAAGTTTTTCATCCAGTGATGACATTTCTTTCTTGTAAGCACCGAATTTATTTATCGCATTAAAAAAAATCTCTATGTAGCGCGGGGTTCGTGTAATATGACCGCCTGTAAATCCGTCTCTATGTTCCGCAAGTTCAGACATTACTTCAAGAATAGCATTTTTGAGTGCAGTTATCTCTTTAGTCTTTTCGGCTACCATTTTTTCTAAGCCGCTGCTGTATTTAAGCAGTTCATTTTTTTGTTGCGCCAATATATTTTTTTGTTCATGTAAAAGCAAGTGAACTTCGATGCGTTTCAGCAAAAGTAAAGGTGAAAAGGGTTTTGCAATAAAATCAACGGCTCCCATCGAAAGCCCCTTTAACTCGGCGTCTTCCTTGTTATTGGCTGTCAAAAAAATAACAGGGATATGCCGATACAGTTCATTACTTGTTATCCGTTCAATAACCTCATACCCGCTAATTTCAGGCATTTCAATATCAAGAAGGATTAAATCGGGGATGCGCTTTTCAAGTGCTTTGAACAACATTGTATCCGAACTAAAGGTAACGGCAGTGTGTTTTTCTGAAAGTATTTTTTTACCCGTTGCTAAGTTGACTTCATTGTCGTCCAACAAAAAAACGACTTTTTTCGCTATACACATCAATATCCCATCCCTCTAAATTGACGTATTTACGGTTGTTATCCCCTTGACTGCAAGGTCGGCCAAATCAATGGCTTCGCCATAATTTCCGTGCAACAGGCAACGTTCAATGTTGCTAATCGCTTCTGCTGTCTTTTGCGAATGTTTCTTTTGTTTCAAATTGCTAATCGCGGCGTCCGCGCTGTCAATATCAAAAATTTCACATGCCTCTTTGACGGCCAATAATTGCTCACAAAGATATGCCGGGTCAGCATCCGTGTCATCTGATGACAAATGTTGCCTTTGCAATTCTGCCTTCTCAACAATCTCTGCCAAAGTACGCAAAAATTCCGGTATCATTTTTCTGATGGTTTCTGCATCACCATCCAGCCCGGCTTGCTCTAAAACACCTGCGAGTTCAGAACTTTCCCGCCAACCGATACCGGCAAAAGCCCCTCTGATTCCGTGCGCCTGAATCGTAAAGGCTTTGAGCGTTTTTTCGTCAATTGTTTCCTGCCCGATTACAGCTTCCGACATGGCGATTGCTTTTTTAGATTCTCGAATTACTGCTGCCATCACTTTGTCGGAAATATTTGCGAAATTGCCGTATTCGCCAACGGTTGACATCTTATCATTTGCAGCCTTAATTACTTCCGCAGGTTGTTTATCCCGAATAAAACGAACAAGGTATGAATCAAGCTGATTAAGGTCAATGGGTTTTGATATGAACCCCGAAAATCCGCTGTTCATAAACATATCCACCATACCTTTAACCGTGTTGGCGGTCAAAGCCACTATCGGATGCACATAACCCAGTTCGCGTATAATTCTTGTGGCTTCAATGCCGTCCGTTTCGGGCATCATGTGATCCATAAATATTATATCGTATTCTTCGCCGGCTTTAATTTTAGTAATGGCTTCCGAAGCATTGTCTACTGTCTCAATTGTGAGTTCGTACGGTTGCAGAAAGCCCATCGCTACATATAAATTAGCCTCCACATCATCTACCACCAAGACCTTTCCGTAGGGCATAGGCTCTCGAATAAGTGAAATCGTTTTCCTCAGAGGTTTTCGTGCGGAATCTAATCTTTTTAAGTTTGCTACCGACTCTTTACCCAAAATTTGTTCACCATCCGGTGTTTGGGGAATGTACACGACAAAAACGCTGCCCTTACCCGGTTCGCTTGTTATCTCCATTTTGCCGCCTAACAGTTCTATCAATTGATGCACAATGCCCATACCAAGCCCTGTACCTTCGATTTTAGCGGCTTCGACCTGCCTTTCATCTGCAATGGAAAATTCATTGAACAAGCCCTCAATTTGCTTTTCTGTCATGCCGAATCCTGTGTCCCGTATAGTGAAAATCAAAGTAACATCAGTATCCTTCTCCATACCGACGGACATACTTACACTGCCTTCAAGCGTATATTTGAAAGCATTAGACAGAATATTATTTAAGATTTGCTTAACGCGCAGCTCATCACCTATAAGGTTTGCCGGCAAGTTTTCATCCATTTCAAGGCTGAAATCAATCTTTTTGCTTCCGATATACAGCATATTTAACTGTATCGTATCAAATATCATGCTCATCATATCGTAAGATTCATTTCGAATTTCCATTTTGCCCGATTCTACTCGCGCCATATCAAGTATATCATTGATAATCATAAGCAACAAGTTAGATGAGTTATGTATGCGCAAGAATGCTTCTTCTGTTGCCGGTGAATTACTTGTTTTCCGTAATTCAATTTCGGAAATACCCTGAATAGCATTCATCGGTGTACGTATTTCATGGCTCATACGTGCTAAAAAGCGAGTTTTGGCACGACTTTCTTCTCCGGCTTGGTTTTCCTTTTCCATTGCCGCTTTAATTGTGCGCATATCAGCAATATATTCGGCAACAAAATATTTGTCCTGATGTTCAAAGCGCACAAGTGTAATTTCAGCAGGTATCGGTTCTTTACATAAAGTTTGATGTTGCCATTCAAATTGCACATATCCTTCGCTGAACGCCTGTTTAACATACTCTGTTTTCTTTTCGCCGGAAAGTGTGCCGCAAGGTTGATACTCGGGCGAAAAGTCATTAGACCGTTTAATATATTGTTCCTTGTCGGAAATTTTGAACATCTTAATCGACTCTAAGCAAGTAGATACAAGCGTAAAAGAGTCATCCCATAAATTTATTATAAACGGCGCAGAATCAACAATAGCCTGCGTCAGAACATGAGCATCATTAGCTTTTTTCATAGCATCTTTGATTAAACGCTCTGTTTCCACAAGTTTATTGCGTTCACGCAAATCTTTCAAAAAAACCAACAGACAGCCTTTGTTTTTCAGTTTAGTGAAAATCAACGTCACTTCGCAAGGTACTTGTTCACCCTGTAAGGTTTGATGCATCCACTCAAATACAACTTTTCCGTCTTTCAGAGCCTGATTTGTATAATGTTGTGATTTTTCTTTTGAACTTGAACCGTCCGGCTGAAACTCCGGCCAAAGCGAATAGTAGTTTTCTGCATACTCTTGCTTATTGCTCAGTCCGAAAAGCCCGGGAGCTTCGTCGTTACATATTGTTACGTCAAAATTTTCGTTGGTTATATGGGCAACAATGGGCATGTTTTCAACGATAATACGCAGTTCTTCTTCCGCTTCGTGCTGCTTTTTATATTTTGAAATATTGAAAAACAGCACCATAGCAAATATGTATACAACGGCAAATAATATCCCGATGGGTATCATAATAGAGGCCAATGCCTGAGAAACAGGGGCGTCCACTACGGAAGCAGGAACAACGTCAAATAAAATCCAACCCATGGTGTCTAATGAAGCGGCGATAAAATAAGAATCGCCCATTAAGGCATCGTTAAAAGTTGCGAGATAAATTCCGTTTTGAATACTGTCAATTATGAAGTCCGGGTCGTATATGTCATAAAACATTTGCATATTTTCGTCATCGGCGACCAAAGGATTTGAATGGAATATTATTTCACCTGCGGCGGTTGTAAGAACGCGGTATCCGCCACCCAAAACCGGGTCGTGAGCGATTCTGTACAGAATATTATCTTGGGCAACAGACACACCGACAACAGCCCCCACGTTGTTGAGCGAGGGCAAATATGTAGCGACAGCGGCGGTGAAGGTTTGGTTTCCCCCCGACCAATAAGGGCTTGTTATAACAATAGTACCTTCGCCGGCTTCTGCTGCGGCACTGTACCATACAGGGTCGGTAGCTGACCAATTTGCTCCCGGTCGTATTCCCGAACCGTTGATTATACTTCCGTCCGAAAACCCGATAAATGTATTGATAATATACTCATTTTCCTCCACAATTCGTTCCGCAATTTTTCTGAAATCCCGGTCTCTGTCGTCATAATCTCGAAACCCCAACCCTCTGAACTCTTGCGGGTAAGACAAAGCACTTAACGTATCGGCTAATGTATCCACCGTGCTGTAAACAGCAGTGAACCACTCACTTATCTCTGCGGCGTACAACTGTTTATTACGTTGTGCCGTTTCAATTTTATTATCAAAAATTGTGTCACGAACTGTTACGGTTACAATTAAATAAAGAACAACCAAACTTATAATCAGTAAAGCCGCAGTGCTGAGGCACGACAAAATAAGAAACTTCCACTCTCGTTTCCTGCTCGTATTCAGATTCATTCTGCTTACCTCCGCACTGCTTTGTTTTTACAATCCGCTGTATGCCAACATACGTTCGATATATAGTGAATCAATTTGATTTGCGTACCGTCGGCGTTAAATGCATTGTGGTGAGCGACCGGTTGTTTTCGGGTGTTTTTCCCGAAAACGACAACGAGCGAACCGCTTACAATAGCGAACGCCGTTGAGAACCGAGAAGGCGAGGCGGGAAACGCGGGTTTCTGCGCTTTTTCCGACGAAGCCTGAGCGGGCTTCTCACGTGCGTTCGCGACAATGCATAGCCGCCGGGACGCTTCTTAATTTGATTCACTATATTCATCGACATAATTATGGGAAATACTTTAACACTTTTTTACCGTCTGTGCAACGAAAAAAAAAAAAAAAAACACGCAAACGCGCAGTTTTTAACTGAGTTTCAGGGCGTGTTCCCGCTTATGATAATGTACGGATTTTGAGGCGGAAGTGGGAACACGCCCTAACCGAGCATTGACGCAAAAGCCGCATTTCGACGCAAAATATTTGTGCCGCGCCAGAGTATTCCGGTGCGACCGTATTTTTTTTCGAAATCGGAGTCGCTCATAGCGAGCCATTCGCGGGGGTCAACGCGCTGCGATAATCGCGGCATGTGCGCGTTAAAGGGGCAAACATCGCGGCAAATATCGCAACCGAATAACTGCCCGTGAAGCATCCCCGCTTCCTCCGGCGAAAGCTCATCCTTCTGCGTAAGATACGAAATGCATCGTTCCGCGCGAAGGCTTTCGCCACCCAAGGCGTTGTTCGGACAAGCGTTTATGCAACGATTGCAGTCCGGCGGGCAACCGAGAATTTGCGTTCCGAAAACTTGCATTCGATGCGATTTTTCGCGGGGGCGGATTTCCGCATTGTCGCACGAAGCAAGTCCGTCAACAACCGGAAGCCGGCTCGAAACCGGTCGCGAGTCAACAACGGCAATTTCGTGTGCGTTACGGACGTGCGTCGAAATCTGCACACGATGCTCCGCACTCGCGGGGCGCGCTGTAAGCAAGCAACCGATATTGAAGTTTGAGCCGAATTTTTCGGAAATGAGCAAGCCGTTTCGACCGAAAAAGCCCGGTCCTGCACGAAACGCCAACGCGCGTTCGTCCAAGCCGGGCGAATCGACCAAAATTTTGTACGGGAAGCGACCGAATGCGTCTTGTAATTCACGCACGAGACGACGCAAAATTTCTTTCACGCGCGGATGATAATCGGGGACTGTTCCAAGGGAAGACAGCGTTGCGAAGCCCGGCAAATCGGGAATACTGCTGCGGGAAAAGTGCGCTGTAACGCCGGGAGAGTCCGAACACTCCGTTGAGTTGTGCCGATTTTCGAAACACGGCGAATGCAAAACGTCGGCGTTCGAACTCTCTGCGGAACGTTCGGGCGAATTGCTTTCAACGCGGCAAAGCGGCTTCGTTGCGTAGCCGACGCCAACCACTATTATGCTCTGCACACCCGGCAAAGTTGCCGCCGGATTTGTGCGTTTTTCGGCGTTCGTGCTTACAAACGGCACAAATTTCGGGCTTGCCGACCGCGCCGAATCATCCAACGGCGCGGCGTCGCAAATTCCCGCGATAATGTTATTTTCTTGCGCAAATTTTTCAAGTATTTCCGTCACGCGCGATGCCACGTCGCAATAACCGGCTTGCCGTTAATGTACCGCCAACAGCGCGCCGACCGAATTTCTACTTTGATTACAACTTGGTTCGGCAACGACGACCACCGCTCAAATGCGTTCGGGTGCTTCGCTTTGAGCTTCTCAATGAAAAACCGGTTTGCGTCGTCCAAAGGATGGCCGATAATTTCGGCAACGCCTTCGAGGTCGTATTCACCCATGTTCAGGGCGGCGTTGGGATTTTCCGCGAGTTGAAGCGTTTTTAAATATTGCCCGCCGGTTTGAAAATAAACCGTAAGCCCGTCGTGTACATGGCTCATGGTGCGGGTTGTAACGCGATTATTCGCGCACGTGGCAAGAACAAAATTTTTGTTGTCGCTCAAAACTTTTTCAACCTCGGCGGCGGACAATTCGCACATGCCGATGCCGTCGCTTTCATATACGTGTTCGGTCATGCAAAGTTTGCCCCTACCATTCGAATTTAAATTCGGTGTAAAACTCTTGCACTTCGCCCTTTTTCAAAACGCAGGACGGGAAATTCGCGTGATTTATGCCGTCGGGGAAAAGTTGCGTTTCGAGGCAGAATCCGCTGTGCTTTTGATACGCTACGCCTTTGCCGGACACCGTGCCGTCGAGGAAATTGCCGGTGTAAAGTTGCATTCCGGGGCTGTTTGTTGAAACTGTCATGCGGATGCCGGTTTTGGGCGCGAACACGCTTGCGGCCTTGCCTTCGCCGCGCAGAACGTAGTTATGGTCGTAGCCGCCGGTTCTGTTTACGTCGCCGGCCGCTTCGATGCGTTCGCCCATTGTTGTTACCGTGCGGAAGTCGAAGGGTGTGCCGGTTACGTCGATAAATTCGCCGGTGGGAATCAACACGTCGTTTACTGCGGTTATTTTGTCGGAAAGGATTTCAATCTCGTGGTCGTAAACATTTTTTGCGTCGTGGCCTTCGAGGTTGAAATAACTGTGATTTGTGAGGTTGCAAATTGTTTCGGTGTCGGTTTCGGCGGCGTAGTCGATGCGCAGAACGTTCTCGTCGGTTAATGTGTACGTGATTTGTGCGCGAAGATTGCCCGGATAACCGCTGTCGCCGTCGGGGCTGTCGAGGGAGAACACGATTTTGCCGGCGTCTGCCGATTCAACATGCCATGTTTTTTTGTCAAACCCTTTGCTGCCGCCGTGCAGATGATGAATACCGTTTTCGTTTTTTTCGAGTTCGTATTCGACGCCGCCGAGGGTGAATTTTCCGGCGTTTATGCGGTTTGCGAAACGCCCCACCGCCACTCCGAAGAAGGGATGTTTTCTGCCGTAATCCGCCGGCGAATCAAGCCCGAGAACTACATCTTTGCCGTTCACTTCAAGCGAAATAATCGCGCACCCGAGGGGCGTTACGGCCATTTTCATGCCGTTTTTGTTGGAAAGTTCGTAAATCATATGTTCCTCCTTTTTTATTCCGAGGGCCGCGAGGCGTCTTTCTTCGTCGCGTTGCCGCTCAAATTCTTGGATTTCGAGAAACGGGTCTTTGTCCATTTCGGGACGATGCTTTTTAAACACCCGCATAATTAAATATGACGCCGCCATTGCGTAAATTCCCGGTACGAATACCAGAATCGGCAACCAAAACAGCGACAAAATCCCGAGCGAAACCGCCGTAAGCAAGCACAAAAACGACGTAAGCATGTGCCTGTTCGCAAGAAAAAACGACGATTTCAGCGTTTGAAAAAAGCTCATGTCAAAGCGGGCGGTAACGGGAAAAAGAAAAATCGAGATAAACAAAACTTCCACCAAAATAATTACTTGCGCGGGGAAAATTATGCTGCCCCAAAAGCCCATTTCCTCAATAACTTGGGGCAAAAGAAGCATGTTCCATACTATCAGAAAAACGACTCCGAAAACAATCAGCCACAGCAATGTTGCGCGAAAAAAATTCGACTTAAACGCCTGCCAAAAATCCGATGAAATATAGCCCTCGCGGTTCGAAATTCGGCGAGTTGCAACATAAAAAAGCGCGGTTGTTGACGCGCCGATTGTTACAAACGGAATGCTGAATAATATCCAAAGAAAGCTCAAAATTACCATGTCGGCAACAAAACCCGCGTATTTGTTAAATGTGCCTTCGAGGCCGAAAAATTCGCGCATTTTACGTTCTCCTCGGAAAAAAATTTTCGGGGACGCCGGATGAAGGATTTCAGGGACTTCGTCCCCGAACCCCCGGGCAATGCCCCCTTGACCCTGTTATAAAAATCGCGCTTCGCACGATTTTCTGAAAAGATGTCCTGCGTTTTATTATAGCGCAAACGGGGCATAATTTGCAAAAGGCAAGATTGCAAAAATTTTTTCGAAGGGATGAACAAGATGCTTGCTTGCAAGAAACACAAAAAAGTTTTGAGCTTACAAAATCATCACCGCGCGGAGGCCGGAGCATGTGAAAACTGCGCATACTTTGCAAAGAAGAATTGCGGAAAACACGGCGGCGGCGCGAGCGTGACGGCGATTTAAAAGGCACAAAGCAGCGCGAAATAACAATTTTGAAAAAACCTATCGGTAGCTGAGCGGCTACCGATAGGTTTTTTCATTTCCCGCAATCTTGACGCCGCATGTTAGCCTGTGCTAACATGCGAAAACTGCTTTAGGGCGTGTTGCCACTACCGCCCTATTTTTCGGGGGGCTTCAATTGAAAATAACGAATTTTACTTACAAAATCGAAAGTCTTGCAGCCGAAACGGGTCTTATCTATCGGCTGTCGTCGCGATATTATCGCGGAATTATCGAGCGTGAAATTATTTTGGCGAACATCACCGAAAACGACAATATTCTTTGCATAGGCGGCGGAATTTGCCCGTTCAGCGCGATTTTGTTTCATCGCATTACCGGTGCGCGCGTAACGGTCACGGACAATAACGCCGAATGTGTGTCCAAGGCGCAGGCGGTCATAAATCGGCTCGGAATAGGCAAAAACGTGCGTGTTTTTTGTGCCGACGGTGCGGATTCGAACGTCGATTTTTCCGAGTACACGGTTGTGCATTTGGCGTTGCAGGTTTCGCCGCTCGACCTTGTATTCGCCCGAGTTGCGCAAAAAATCGCGCCGGGTACGCGCCTGATGATTCGCAAACCGAAAAAATTTCTTGCCGGAATGTATTGCACAGGCACATTGCCCGAACACTGTCCGTGTACAATACATAAATCTCGCAGTATCGGCAGCACATTGCTTTACACCGCATAGGAGAGTGTTGAAAAATGCCGTGAGCTAGGGCGTGTCGACAATAATTAAATGGTATAATGTGAAAAATCAGAGAAGAGGTTTTTCCCATGAACGAATCTTGTCATCGGCATGATATATCGAATGAATTGTGGAGTTTGATTGAGCC
>WQVC01000062.1 GCA_009781765.1 Defluviitaleaceae bacterium
GAATTTCCGCGTTATCCGGCAGAAGCTCCAATCCCTGCCGCAAAATCGCAATTGCATCATCCGTGCGACCAAGCCCGACCAACGCCGCCGCCGAACCGGTGTATCCGCGCGGGTTCATCGGTTAAATTTCAATCAAACGGGTGAACTGTATCAATGCCTGCTCGAAATTTAAATCGAGCAGAAATCGCTCGCCGAGGTTTAAAAGCTCCACGGCGGTAAGCGGACGTTCTGCCGGCGTACATGCTGCAAATCCGGCAAACGCAAGCATTACCGTTAAAATTGCTGCGCAAAAAATTTTTTTCATTTCAAATCGCTCCCTCAAATTTTTTTCATGGCGAGCAAGACAAAAACGCCTTTGTTTCGCCTCTATATGTAGCGAACGCAAGTGCGTTCGCTACATATGTTTTAACATAAAATCGCTTTTTTGCGCAATTGTTCCAAAAAGACTTGGCACAAAACATGTGTTCGATTATAATATGGGCAATTCGGGACATAAGTTCGCTTTCTTGTGCATTAGCCGGCCGGCGGCACATGGAGCTTTATTCCCTCTATCGGACGTCCGAATAAATTTGCAATTCTCAAAAAAACCACGACAGACAGAACCGGACAGATGCATGTGCATCTGAGGTGCGCCGCGTTCTGTTTGGCGTGGTTTTTTTTATTCATAGTCAAGGCATTCGGAAAGAGGTGTGCTCATCCCCTCGATAATGCTCTCCTTCATGCCCGGAATCGACGAAAGATACTCTGTTTCATCATAAATCCCCAATGCGTTTTTACGTTGCACGATTGCAAACGCGAATTTTTTAAGAAAATTATCCGCCGCCGCAATACTTATTTCTCGCTCGTTAAGAATATCCTCCATCGGTAATCGGAGAGAATCAGGAATGCTCATAGTCGGCATTAAAACCGCCTCCCTTCAAATGCGATTATATCATTTTCCTTTGTGCGTTCAAACCCGAGGTTCGCACGAGTGCGCACCGCCCTGCCCGTTCGCGCTTACGCTGAGGCGTTCAAGTTCCGCGAGAATTTCCGCGTTATCCGGAAGAAGCTCCAATCCCTGCCGCAAAATTGCAAATTTTTTCATTTCAAATTCCCGCCATACTCTTCATTCAACTTGCGGCGCAAACGCTTTCTGCTGCCCGCCATTATCAAAATTACCGCAAGCGCGATAACGCCCACAACAACCATTCCGGCAATTCCGCCGTAAAAAAGCATTTCTCCGGGTGTGAAATCCATCTCTCTCATCCTCTCCGATTTAGTTTTTGCTTCGGTGCGGAAAACTGCTGCGCGAGCAACACGCTCCATATTCTTCCCAAAATCGCGCGAAGCGCGATTTTCGATGGGGTCAAGGGGGCGTTGCCCCCTTGCAGGGTGCGGGACGGAGTCCCGCGAATTATCTTTCGGAAAACCACCCGCCAACGCGAAGCTGCTCAATCATCGCGCTGAGTTGTTGCATTTCGGGGTCTGCTGCGCCGGGGCGCAAATTTTCGCGGTACATCGTAACGGCGGCGATGTAAAGTTGCATCGTTAATGCGTAGTCGCGCTCCTCGTTGGGGAGGTGCGCTTGCCGTTCCGCCTCAAAGAATGTTTTGCGCATCGGTATGCGATAGTCGCGCGGGAAGAAGTCTGCCATTTGCGCCAAAACGTCGGCGGCGCGGTCGAAATCCCCGGCATTTTGAAGCAATTGCGCCAAGCTGTACATAAGGTTAAATTGCGGTGCGCCCGCCGCCGCAAGCTGTTCGAAAAGTTCGGTTGCGGCGTCATAATTGCCGATTCGTACATATGCTTCGGCGAGTCGCTCGGTCATTTCGGGGACGCGATTCAGCGGGATTCGATTCAGCGCACCGGCAAGCATTTCGGCGGAACGTTCCGGGTGTCCGAGAATCCTGTAAATTTCGTCCGACGTGTGAAAGGCGCGATAACGCAGATTGTCGTCGCCGGTTGAATAAATCACCTGCGCAAAACTGTAAAGCGCGTTGTCGAATTCGCGTCGCGCAAAGCTGATTTCGCCGTGAAGCAAATTAAGCGAATCCGCTTCAATGTTAAGCCCGCGCGCAATTTCAACCATGCGCTCGGCGTATTCAATGTCGCCGGTTCGCGCAAGCGTGATTGCGTAATCGCGATAAAGAAGCGGGTTGTCGGTAAGAAATTGCAGCGCGATTTCGAAATTTCCCCGCGCCGCGTGATAATTCGGCTCGCCAAGCTGAAAATAATACGTATTGCCCAAAATAAAATAAATGTTGCCGAATGCACGCGCCGCCTCCGGCACGGACTGAAATTGCGCGATGTTTCCGAGATTCGCTTCGATAAATTCGCGCGTGGCAAGAATATCGCCGTCGTTCCACAAACGCACCGACATTTCATAAAACGGGTCGATTCTGTCGAAAAAGATTTCACGAGCGGCGTCAAAATCGTCCAGCGGTTCGAGGCTTTCGCGGATATTAAACACCGCGATGTAAAAGCGTTCTTCGCGCTCCTGCGCCATAAGACTGTACCCGGCAACGGTAATTGCCGCGCACAACGCAAATAAAAGCGGCAAAATCACGGCCGCCGCAATTTTTTTTGATTGCGCAATTTTCCAACGAGTGTCGTGCTTATGTATGTTGCTCACCGCGTCGGATAAAATTTCTGCCGAAGCAAAACGTTCGGCGGGATTTTTTTTCATGGACTGCTCAATTACATAAACAATGCCTTCGCTGAACCGCCCGACCTTCGATACGGGAATAACTTCGGCGGCGCGTTCCGGCGGATATTTGCCCGAAAGCAAGTGGTACATTGTTGCGCCGAGGCTGTATATATCGGAACGCTTCCAATTTATCGCGCTCATGCCGGGTGCCGGCGAAGCGGGCGCGGGATGCTTCAATTGTTCGGAAAAGTCGGGGTTGCCCAAAAGTTCCGTTGCCGCGAGTTCGGTTTCGAGTTCGGTTGCTGTTTCCGCCGCCGCCGGTTCGTTGAGAAGAGTGTTGAAAAATTGTCCGAGCAGTTCGGTTTCGATTTCCGTTTCGGAGTTATCGCCCGGGGGTTCTCGCAGACCCGACGTTCCCAAGTTAATCGGCGAAGGTGTACCGGCTTTTTTGTAAAACTCGTAAATTTCGTACTGCTCGGGCGAAGCGTAGCCCAAACTTCGGCTGATGAGTTGGGCATCGTTTCCGCTTACAAGCGCGGCGTTGAAGTCGATGAGGCAAACATTTCCGTTCGGCATTAACATAATATTCGCGGGCTTGATGTCGCGGTGGCAAACATCGCCCGCATGAATCGCCGTAAGCGCGGAAACAAGTTGCCCGTACCATTTTACAACCTGAGGCTGCGAAAATTTTTCTCCGCGTTCAAGCAACCTGTCAAGACTTTCGCCTTCGATAAATTCCATCACGGTAAAAATCCGTTCGCCCTCCGTGAGAAAATCGAAAACCTGCGGGATGAACTCACTTTTCACATGCTTTAACGCTTCAACTTCGTTGCGCCGGGTTTCAATCGCGCTTCGCGAGCCGCTTTTCAGCTCTTTCAAAACGACGTACTTCTCAAGGCGCGTGTGCCACGCCTTGTACACAACTCCGCCGCCGCCCGCGCCGAGTTCGGCTTCGATGCGGTAGGTCGGGTCGGATAAACGGGGGAGAGTTGACATGTTATACCTCCGATTTTTTTTCAATAACCTCGCGAACAATATACGTCGGGCGGTTTTTTATTTCGTCGTAAATGCGGCCGATGTATTCGCCGATAAGTCCCAAAATCATCAAAACAATGCCTTGGGTGAACACAACAATGCCGGTGGTTGACGCCCACCCCGGAACCGTCGTGCATGTGAAGAGTGCCTGGTAGAGGATAATTGCGAGATAAACGAACCCCGTCAGCGAAATGAGAAGCCCGAGAGTTGTTGCAAGTTTGAGCGGCCTGTACGAAAAGGATGCCACCGCGTCCATTGCGAAGGCAATCATTTTGCGCAGGGGATATTTTGTTTGACCGGCAAAGCGTTCTTGCCGCACATAAAGAACGGCGGTTTGACGAAAGCCGACCCAACTCACCAATCCGCGAATATAGCGGCTTTTTTCCGGCAGAGCGTTTACGGCGTCGCAAACTTTGCGGTCGATAAGACGAAACTCGCCCGTATCAACAGGCATGTCCACCGATGTCATGCGCCGAATGAATCGGTAAAAAATTTTCGCCGAAACTTTTTTGAAAAGCGATTCGCCCTCGCGCTTTTCGCGCTGGCCGTACACAACATGAAAACCCTCGCGCCATTTTTTCGCCATTTGCGGAAAAATTTCGGGAGGGTCTTGTAAATCGGCGTCGATAATAAAAATTGCATCGCCGCGCGCATACTCCATGCCGGCAGAAATCGCGGGCATATGCCCAAAATTGCGCGAAAAATCCACCAGTCGTACCGCGCCGTCGTCGGCGCAAAATGCCGCGATAATTTCCGCCGTTTTGTCGCGGCTTCCGTCGTTTACGAAAACAAGCTCGTAAGGCTCGGCCATTTCTTGCATCACTCTCGTTAGGCGGGCATAGGTTTCGGCAATAACTTCTTCCTCGTTAAACATGGGAATTACAACAGAATATACAGGATTCATTTCATATCACCTCAAGCCCTGACAGTAGTGCGACAAGTCCTATGATAACCGCGACAACCATAGCTGCAATGCTCAACATGGTGGTAAGTCCAATACCGAAGACCCATCTTTTATAACTGCTTACCTCCCCCATAACTTTGTCGAACTGAGCCGCAGATTCATCCGCAACCTTGTCGAGGCGAGCCATAGATTCGCTGAAACGTTTATCCATGCGTTGCTCGCGCTGTTCCGTGCGTTGCTCAAGTTGCTCCATTCGCTCGTCGATGCCTTGCATCCGCGATTCCATACGTTGCTCCATCTGTTGCCGGCTTGATTCTATGCGTTGCTCCATCTGTTGGCGGTCTTCACGCAACTCGCTTTTTAACGTAGTCATGCCGTCCTGTACACGCTTTTCCGATTCGCGGCGGTCTTGATCTAAACGGTCAATGTATTTTTGTAAATCCACGTATTCTTCACCTCCGTTGCTATTATTATATGGCAAAGCAGGGGTGGCGTATACAGAGTCGGGTGAGCTTGTATCGACAGTTCCGATTTCGTCTTCCGGGTGAAGCGGTGTTAAGATGTTTACTGATTTATACATTTCTGTCTTTTTTTTAGTTTGCTCATCAATGAGTTTTATCCAATCTGTGAGTTTTATAGGCTTTGCATATGTAAAACCATGGCGGCTAAACGTCGTCATGTATTTGCCGTTTGGCTTCTTTTCATCCAAATAGGATTCCATCTTTTCCAAGCCCGTTTTGAATTTCATAAGCATCCCCTTTTTTCGATATTATTCGACAAACAATTTTAAACCACAAGGCCAATTTCGGCAACCCCGACAACGCCACTTTCGGTATAGCAAACACACCTGCGAGGCCCGTTCAGGCTTCGGAAGATGCGTTGAAGGGTGCAGGTGAAGTGCGTCCGCCATTGCCCACGTTTTCCCGCCTCGCTTTTACGGTTCTCAAGGGCGTTCGCTATAGTGAATCAAATTAGGAAGCATCCCGTTGGCTATGCATCGTAAACGGTTCGCTTGATGTGTTTTTCTGCGAAAAACACCGGTCGCTCACCACAATGCATTTAACGCCAACGGTACGCAAATCAAATTGATTCGCTATACAACTGCACTCAAAGCAGAAACACCCCATGTTCACATTCACCGGCGCGCAAAAAAACAAGGCTTGCAGATTTCTGCAAAGCCTTGTTTTATCTTGCCCGAAGCCGGACTCGAACCGGCACGGAGTTGCCTCCGAAGGATTTTAAGTCCTTTGCGTCTACCAATTCCGCCATTCGGGCGTTGTGACATCCGAAAATATCAGTCTCCGGACATCACTCGACGGATAGATAATATAACAGGGAAACCGGAACGACATTGGGGGAATGCCGCCGGAAAGTTCCCGATGTTATTCGTTCACTTTGAGCGGATTAACCTTCACGCCGGGACCCATTGTGCTTGCAAGCGTGATGCTGCGCAAGTAAGTGCCTTTTGCGGCGGAGGGTTTGGCTTTGATTACCGCTGTCATAAGGGTTTGGAAGTTTTCGGCGAGTTTTTCCGTGCCGAAAGACACTTTGCCGACAGGCACGTGAATAATGTTAGTTTTGTCGAGGCGATATTCGATTTTACCGGCTTTGATGTCGTTAATTGCTTTTGTAACATCGGCGGTAACGGTGCCGGCTTTGGGGTTGGGCATAAGACCTTTCGGCCCGAGAACGCGCCCGATTCGCCCTACAACCGCCATCATGTCGGGCGTTGCAACAACAACGTCAAACTCGAACCAGTTTTCGCCCTGAATTTTTGCAACAAGCTCTTCCGCGCCAACGAAATCCGCGCCGGCGGCTTCTGCTTCGGTAGCTTTGTCGCCTTTTGCGAAAACGAGAACGCGAACACTGCGCCCCGTTCCGTGCGGCAGAACAACTGCGCCGCGAACCTGTTGGTCGGCGTGGCGCGAGTCCACGCCGAGGCGAATGTGCGCTTCAACCATCGAGTCAAACTTCGTTACCGAGGTTTTTTGCACAAGCTCAACTGCCTCGTTCACATCATATAATTTTTCGGCATCAACGAGTTTTGCCGCATCCGTGTATTTTTTTCCGCGTTTCATTATGCGCCGCCCCCTTCCACTACAATGCCCATGCTGCGAGCTGTGCCGGCAATCATGCTCATTGCGGTGTCGATATTTGCGGCGTTGAGGTCAACCATTTTAAGCTCCGCAATTTTTTGCACGTCTGCCTTGGAAATTGTGGCAATTTTCTCCTTCGGACCGGCTGTTCCGCTGGCCTTGTCGAGCTTGACCGCTTTCTTTATAAGAACAGCGGCGGGGGGCGTTTTTGTGATAAACGAGAAGCTCTTGTCGGCGTAAACCGTTACAACCACGGGAATTATCATGCCCGCGTCGTTTTTTGTGCGCTCGTTGAACTCTTTACAAAAGCCCATCATGTTAAGACCGTGCTGACCCAACGCAGGCCCTACCGGGGGCGCGGGCGATGCTTTGCCGGCTTCAATTTGCAATTTCACATAAGCCGTAATTTTTTTTGCCATGTTTGTCCTCCTTGTGGTATTGGCGGGCGAAAATCGCCCTCCCACTTATTTAAACGCACAAGCCTTTACGGCTCGTTTGTTTCTTTTGATGTGCAGCCGGTTGAAACGCGACTTCGACGCTACATTTTTTGCAAAACGTGATAGTCAACTTCAACCTGAGTTTCCCGCCCGAAAACACTTAACGTAATCGAAACGGTTTTCTTTTGGTGGTTGATATCCTTGATATTGCCCACCGAGCCTTCAAACGGGCCGGTTATAATCCGCACAAGTTCGCCGACGTCGAAATCCATTTCGAAATCGGGGATTTCGATACCCATTGAAATAATTTCTTCGCCGGTAAGCGGCACCGGCTTTGACGCGGGGCCGACAAAGCTCGTTACGCCGCGCGTATTACGCACAACGTACCACGTGTCGTCGGTCATAATCATTTTCAGCAAAACATAACCGGGGTAGATTTTTTTCTGCACCGATTTACGCACATTGTTTTTTATTTCGATAGTGTCCTGCACGGGAACAACGATTTGCTCGAAAAACTCTTCCATATTGCGGTTTTCAATGATTTTTTCGAGGTTCGCTTTAACCTTGTTTTCATAACCCGAATAGGTGTGAACTACGTACCAAAGCGAGTCCGGCAGCAGTTCGTGTCTGGATTCCTTCATGTCAGTACCCATTACAGTACGTTATCAACAAACGCGCTGAAAAGCAAGCCCATAACGCCGTCGTTAATCATAATGTACGCGCCGAAAAGCAGCGAAACAGCTATTACCGTTACGGTATGCTTAAAAAGCGTTTGTCGCGACGGCCAAACAATTTTGCGAAATTCGGCACGATACGTTTGCATAACGCCTTTTACGGCATTTTCGCCGCCGTCGGATTTTTTCTTCTTTTTGTCGTCCATTTTACGAGCCTCCTACTTTGCCTCTTACTTTGTTTCTCTGTGCGGCGTGTGTTTATTGCAGAAGCGGCAATATTTTTTTGTTTCCATACGGTCGGGGTGGTTCTTTTTCTCTTTCATTGTGTTGTAATTCCTCTGTTTGCATTCCGTACATGCCAGTGTAATTCTTGCACGCATCAGTATCCCTCACTCTCTTTTCATAAAGTCAACCATAAAACCAACACTAAAAAAACATCGCGCCCGATGCTTTGGTAAAGTTTACAGGAGTTTCACGCGCTTGTCAAATTATTTTTCGTTAAAATATAACCTCGGGGCTTCGCCCCGAACCCCACCCGCTTTTTAAAAAAAGCGGGGCAAAAATTATTAAAAATCGCGCATTCGCGCGATTTTATGAAAGGGTCAAGGGGCGAAGTCCCCTTGCGGGGTGCGGGGCAAAGCCCCGCGATTTTATCGGAAAAAAAATTGAAAAAACCTATCGGCAGCCGGTTGGTTGCCGATAGGTTTTGAAAAGGGGAAAAAAGGAGGAGGCGATTTACAATCCTGCGGGTCGGTATTCGTCTAAAATAACGGTCAACGTGAGTTCCTCGCCGTTGCGACGCACACGAAATTCTGCGGACTCGCCGGGGGTGAGTGTATCAAGAATTGCGCGCAACTGTGCGAAAGTTAAAACGGGTTCGCCGTTTGCGGATAAAATTACGTCGCCGACCAACATTCCGGCGCGTTCTGCCGCGCTGCCGGCGTTTACTGTCGCAATTTGAACCTGATGCGCGCCGGGCTGAATATTTATGCTTACGCCCAAAATCGCGCGACCGCGCACAAATCCGTATCGAATGAGTTGGTTTGCAACGTCTTGCGCCTGATTTGCGGGAATCGCGAAGCCTAAGCCTTCTACGTCGAGGCCGGTGGATTTCGCGCTGATTACGCCCACAACTTCGCCGTGAAGATTCAGCAGCGGCCCGCCGGAATTTCCTCTGTTTATTGCGGCGTCGGTTTGAATTTTGTTGCGTGACGTTCCTTCAATATAAATGTCGCGATTAAGTGCGCTTATGTAGCCCACTGTCATTGAATTTGCGAGTTCGCCCAAGGGATTGCCGATAGCGGCAACCTGTTCACCGACCCGTACGGCGTCGGAATCGCCGAACGTGAGAAACGGAAAGTTCGTGCCGTCGATTTTAATTATTGCGATGTCGCTGTCGATATCGCTGCCGATTACGGTTGCGGGAAGTTCGCGACCGTCGTACATAAGAACCATGATGCTGCGGGCGTTTTCGATTACATGTTCGTTCGTGACGATGAATCCGTCGTTCGAAATCAAAAATCCCGAACCCGCCGACGGGCGCGTAACTGTCATGCCGAAAGCGTTTCGCCCTGTTATTTCCGTGGAAATTGCAACAACGGCGGGGTTTGCCCCGTCAAAAAGCTCCGGCAGCGACATCGCGGAAGCGGAAGTGCGCAGAGAATCAAAGCTGTGCGCCGCTTCGGAATTTGCCGCGTGTTGGGAATCAGACATGTGTTGCGAATTTGCCGCATGTTGCGAATCAGTCGCGTGTTGCGGGGATTCATATGCAAGCGGGGTCATCGAAAAATCAGGTGCATGAATTTGCGACAATGCAAGTCGCGCTCCCGCATAACCGCTGCCGAGCATAAGAATCATCGCGCAAACAATTGTTGCCGCTGTTCTTAAATTCGGATTTTTCTTTTTTGCACGAGATGCGTCAGGGGGAACACTCGGCAAGTCGTACATATCCTCCATGTGCTCGGCGCAATTTCTTTCGTCATTCATAAAAACATCTCCCTTCGGTATGTCGTGTATTCTATCCTGTATATTCTGCACTTTCAATTACGGAAAAATATCCGAAAATCTGCGGCAACTTTGCGGCAATTGCACAAAGCATGGTATAGTTTTGCGGGGTGATAATGTGCAAAAATTGATATATATAGCCGACGACGAAGTAAATATTCGCAATTTGGTTAAAGCCTTTTTGGAAAAGGAAGGTTACCGGGTCGAGGCATTCGAAACCGGCGATTTGCTTTTGAAGGCGTTTGATGAAAAGGCGTGCGACTTGGTGATATTGGACATCACAATGCCGGGAACAAGCGGCTTAATAATATGTACGAAGCTGAGGGCTAAATCCGGCGTGCCGATTATTATGCTTACGGCAAAAGATACGGAAGACGATTATATTTCGGGCATATCACTCGGCAGCGACGATTATTTTACAAAGCCGTTCAGCCCGGTGATGCTTACCATGCGAGTCAAGGCGATTTTGCGCAGAGTTGAGCTTGATACCCGCGAGTCGAAAGAAAATACCGGGGCTGTTATATATGAAGATTTAACAATCTCGCCCGGCGGAATGACGGTTCACTGCCGCGATGAAATTTTAAATCTTACAAAAACGGAATTTAATTTGCTGATATATTTGATTGAAAATAAGCACAAGGCGGTATCCCGCGAGGAACTTCTGAACAATATATGGGGATACGCCATTGCCGTGGAAAGCCGCGCCACCGACGATACCGTAAAACGATTGCGCCGAAAATTGGCGAACAGCAATGTATCAATAAATACGGTGTGGGGGTTCGGTTTTAAAATAGGGCGCGCCGCAGGAAAGAGTCTTGGAGAGTGTTGAAAAATTGTCCGTTCGCATACGCTCGTTCTCGAAAACCAGCCTGAATCCGCCGGTTTTCTGCGAACTCGTCGCAGCTCACGGCATTTTTCAACACTCTCCCCCAATGAAGGGGAAGCGGAATGAGAAGTTTCAAAGTAATTTTAATTCGAAATTTCGTGGGTATGTTGTTTGTTATTTTGCTGATTGTATTTTTGCTTTTTAATATTTTGACAAATAATTTCATAAGCACGGAAGCAAGCCGCGAGCTTAATCGAAGCCTTTCGAATATCGAGGGGTCAACTGCGCGATTCACTCTGCATCCCCTTGGTGAGCCGGAAGTTATTTTGCTGCAAATGAGGCAGGTCGGGTCGCTGCGGCAACTTATGATGAACACCGACATTATCATCATCAGCGAAAATAACGAAACAGTGTCGCTTAATAATTTTTTGCCGGAAGAAGAAAAATCGTCGGAAATTATTTTTTTGGCGGATTATTTTATTGCGAACAGGCATCTGTTTGAAGACGGCTTAATGATTCGCGTGTCGGACGCGGAGAATACCTATTATTTAACGGCTTACACCGCCACCGACGAGCCGGTATTTTCCGTTTTGCTGTACACCGACATAACATCGGCGGTTATGTTTATGCGAAGAATCAACAGCACTTTGCGGGCGTTGCTGATTGTTTCCGGAATTTTAAGCGTTTTGGCGGCTGTTTTAATATCGTCGAATGTGCAAAAAGCGATTTTGCGGCTGTGTAACCACGCGGAAGTAATCGGAAGCGGAAATTTTACGGAAAAAGTTGAAGGCTTCGATTATCGCGAATTTAATTATCTTGCGCAAAGCATGAATAATATGTCGGGTATGCTTAATTCTTACGAGAATAATCGAAAAATGTTTTTCCAAAATGTGTCCCATGAGTTAAGAACGCCTCTTATGTCCATCCAAGGATACGCCGAAGGAATTTTAACCGACGTTATTAACAAAGACGAAGCCGCACCGGTTATTCTGTCGGAATGCGTGAGAATGGAAACATTGGTGCAACAGCTTTTATATGTATCGCGGATGGACAGCGGGCTTGATGTGCCGAACATCACATCTTTCGATTTAAAAAATATGCTGTACGACAGCGCGGAACGAATTAAATTTTTGGCAAATAAAAGCGGGAAGGAAATCGTGCTTGATTTTCCTTCCCGCGAAATAAATATGAAGTCTGATGAAGAAAAGTTGCAACGGGCAATTGATAATATTTTGTCCAATTGCATTCGCCATGCCGAAACGAAGGTGCGGGTTGCGTACATTGAATTTTGCGGCAACGTTAAAATAACAATTGAGGACGACGGCGACGGCATTCGAAAAGAAGACCTCCCGCACATTTTCGAAAGATTTTATAAAGGCGTGAACGGAAACTCCGGACTCGGTTTGGCGATTTGCCGGGACATTATCAAAAAATTGGGCGGCAGCGTAACCGCCGAAAATATTTACGGAAACGGCGAAAATGCTTTAGCGACGGAGAGTGCCCAACACTCTCCCATGGGCGCGAGATTCGTCGTTATGATTCCGGTTGGCGGCTGTGGCAACACGCCCTAAACCCACCAAGCCTCCGCCGGGGTTTCGTACATAAGTATGGGCTTTAAAAATTCCACGGCTTTTTCGAGTCCCTCTTCGACGGACATGAGGGCGTCTTCGTGTTCGATTGAAATCGCGCCGTCGTAGCCGATTGCACGAAGGGTTGAAATTATTGCGCGCCACTCGATTTCGCCGTTGCCGTAGCCGACCGTGCGGAAAGTCCAACTGCGGTTTAAAGCGTCGGTGTAGCTTGTTGTTTCAAGCGCGCCGTTTACGGCAGTATTGAAGTTGTCGATGCGGGTATCTTTTGCATGGAAGTGATAAACCGCGCCTTTGAGAGCCTTGATTGCCTCTGTGGGATGAATGCCCTGCCAAAATAAATGGCTGGGGTCGAAATTCGCGCCGATTGCCGGCCCTACCGCTTCGCGAAGCTGCAAAAGCGTGCGCGTATTGTACACGCAAAATCCGGGGTGCATTTCGAGCGCGATTTTTTTAACGCCGTGACTTTGTGCAAATGCGGCGGCTTTTTTCCAGTACGGCACAAGAACCTCGTCCCATTGATATTTGAGAATATCCAAAAAATCGTTGGGCCACGCGCATGTTACCCAGTTGGGATATTTCGCGCCCGCGAAATCGCCGGGGCAACCGCTGAATGTTATCACTGTGTCGATTCCGAATTTTTCGGCAAGCCGGCATGTTTTTTCAAAATCGGCGTGGTCTTTTTCTGCGATTTCGCGATTCGGATGAACCGGATTTCCGTGGCAACTGAACGCGCTGACAGTTAAATTGTATTTTGCGAGCAGGTTTTTAAACGCCTCGATTTTTGATTCATCAGCAAGCATTTCGTCGGGATTAAGATGCGTGTTGCCCGGAAATCCGCCCGTTCCGATTTCCACCGACTGCACCCCGAGTTTTGATAAATACGCAAACGCTTCTTCTGTGCTTCGCCCGTAAAGCGGCACGGTTAATACTCCGAGTTTCATTTTGCATCGCTCCTGTCTGTTTTTTATTGCGGACTTCTTGCATAATTTCAAAATTTTCGGTGAGAGGGTGCGCGGCTTGCCGAGCGTCAGCGCGTTTTGCAAAGCAAAACCGCAAGAAGCGAGGCGTTTTGCCCGCAACATCGAAACGAAAATTACAGTTTTGCAAGAAGTCCGGTGAACGCACCGTTAAAAGCGAACCGTTTACACGGCACAGCCCGTGTTCGCTTCATAAAGTGCGTTCACTGCATTCTACACTTTTTTCACGCGCTTGACACGTTAAAACCCCTATATTAGAATATCCGTCATGCGGATGTGGCGGAACTGGCAGACGCGCAAGATTCAGGTTCTTGTGTCCTCAGGGATGTGCAGGTTCAAGTCCTGTCATCCGCAAAGCAAATAATCCGAACCATAAGTCAATATTGATTGACGAGGGGTTCGGATTTTTTGTTTTCCGCATTATCTGTCACACACGGGCTTCGAAATAATTTTATACTGCGGTTGTGATGAGGTGAGGCGATGGAAAACCCCGTACTCCGTTCGTTGGAAATTATCGAAAGTCAAATTTCCGAAAAACTGACGGTGGAACATATTGCAGGCAGCGTTCATTTTTCAAAATTTCATTACCAACGACTGTTTCGTGAAACGGTCGGGGAGAGCGTGATGGAATATGTAACCAAGAGGAAGCTGACCCTGGCCGGCCGGGAGCTTCTTGAAACGAACGCCGCCGTTACGGATGTTGCAATAAAATTCGGCTACGATTCCCGCGAAGGTTTTTCGCGCAGTTTTAAGGCGTACATGGGCGTCACGCCGGGCGAATATCGCAAATACAGCCTCACCGCCATCGAAAAAAAAACAGTGAAGGAGCGAGGCAAGATGACTTATTCAAAATCCACCGACAAAATTATTCGAGAGCTTAACGATTTTATCGTTAAGGCGAGGGAAACCGCCAACCACGCGCGGAAGGAAGGCGAACCCTTTCGAAGCGTAATTGCCGACAGAACAGACAATTTGGCAAACAGAGTGCAGGCCGCACTTGAACGCATTACGGCCATTGCGGAAAGGCCGGACGAAATTACCAACCGCTTTGCAATATTGCAGATACTCACGGACAGCGCGTTTGAATCCAATTTGCTTGCGTTTAATGTGGGATTAACGGTTTCGAGAGCGCAACCGACCCAAGATTCCGATTTGATGCGCGAAAAATTTTATGCTTTAGCTGTTGCGGCACACTTGAAAGCAGATAAAGTCACAGAATTTTTCAACGAATTATCCGCTCTGATTTTTGAGGATATTAAAAAATCATACGACGATAAAATTCGGCAGGTGGTGCAGGTTGCAAAGTCCGCAACAGCTTCTGTTTCGGGGTACGATAACATCAAAAACGAGTTGACGCATTTTGCGACGCGATTGGAGCAGATTCCCTTCGACGAAAAAACTGCGCTTCGTCTTGATGATTGCGTGTTTCAATTGAACATCATTTCATTCGCGGCGGATATGGACATAACGCACAATCCGCAGGACAAGGAAATGTTTGCGAAGTTGGCGGAGTTCAAGGACGCCCTTACGGATGCCGTCGAATTTGTTGACGCTTTGCCTAAAGGCGTCGCGACGGTCAAAGAGTACACGCCGCAACAACATATGCAAAACTGCGCGTTTCAAGGGAACATTTTGCTTTTCTACACTCGCGGCGAGGTTGAAAAGATGAACAATGCCGGCGCACTTGATGACGATAACAATCGCGCGGCGGCTGCCGTGTGCGACAAAATAAATTGCGCAATTCAGCTTGCAAATAATGCAGCAGATGCAACCGCTGTTTCACAAAATTATTTTCATGCGGCGGATGAAATGAACCGGCTGGCTGATGTGCTCGGATTGTGCGGCAATCCGATAAAATTTTTGGCAACTGAAATGAAGCGTTTGGCTGAACGTGTATAGCGGTACGTTTTCCGAGGCGTCCTATTCGGTTTCTGCGATTCCCAACACGTTTTCCGTGCCGGTATATGTTTGAACATCGCGCAAGCTGCGATTTATAGCGTTTGTGCGCGTTCCCACGAGATAGTCAAGCTCGCTGCCGGCCTGAGTAATTTTTTGTTGCGCCTTTTTCAGCGACGTTTCGAACGTCGTAAATTCTTTTTTGACCGCGCCGAGGGTTTTTTCGATGTCCGCCGCGCCTTTTTGCAATTGCAACGTTTTGAAGCCCAACTGCAACGAATTCAACATTGCGGAAAACGTTGTGGGGCCGGTAATTATTATGCCGTCTTGGCGCAAAGCCTCAAAAAATGCCGCCTCACGCGCAATTTCCGCATATAACCCCTCGGTCGGGAGAAACATTACGGCAAAATGCGTCGTTTCCGGCGGCGAAATATATTTGTCGCGAATATCTTTTGCGAAAACTTTTATGCGGGCAAGCAATGCCTTGCGAGCCGGTTCGATTTCCTCCGGGTCGCCGATTTCGTAGCAATCAAGAAGCCGCTCGTAGGTTTCAAGCGGGAATTTCGAATCAACCGGCAGATAAACATGTCGTCCGTCTTCCGCGCCGGGCAGTTTGACAGCGTACTCAACGCGGCTTGTCGCGCCGACTTTTGTTGAAACCTCCTTGTCGTAAAGTTGCGGCGGCAGCATGTCCTCAATAATGTGCGCAAGCTGAACTTCGCCCAAAATCCCGCGCGATTTCGACCCCGCCAAAATGCGGTTCAGCGACCCGACCGACTGCGCAACGGTTTTCATTTCGCCAAGCCCGCGATTCACGCTTTCGAGCTGCATACTTACTGTTTCGAAGGATTTTTGCAGGCGCGTTTCGAGGGTTTTTTCCAATTTTTCATTAACAACATGACGCATTTCGTCGAGCTTTTTCTCGTTCGAAGTGCGTATGCTTGCAAGGCTTTCGTTTGTGTGGCGAAGGAAATTATGCAGAGTTTCGTTGATTTCCTTCGAAAGCGCGGAAATTGTGCGTTGGTTTGATTCGCGGCCCGATTCAAACACCGTCATCATGCTGTCGCGCAGGCGGTCAAGCCGCCCGTCAAGCTCGTCGCGCAAAAAACGATGCTCGCTGGTTATTTGATAAATAAGTTCGTCGCGCATTTTTTGCATCTCTTCCTGATTTTTTCGCGACATGCGAAAAATTTGCAAAAAAAGCCCGGCAATTAAAACAATCGCTGCCACAATTAAAAATATGATTACGCTTTCGGGCAATTCCATGATTCGACCTCCTTCGACATTTTCATTCTAATACGAAGGACGTTTTTTTACAAGCACAGCGCGCCAAGCGCGCACTGAACGCCGGGGACACATGTGAGTTGCCGCACATTCCCTCGAAGCCGGAGCAGTTTTCCGGTACAAAAAAAAGACCGGGATGAAAGCCGCGCGGTTCAACGCGCTTTTCATCCCGGCCTTTTTCGCAGGTCTAATATGACAGAGCTTCGCTCTGATTTTCGTTAAATTCCCGGCGTTCGTTTTCGCGTTCGACGCGGGACATTTCGCGGTTTATGCGAATTTGTGACTCCTGCAACTCTTGACCGTTGCGGTAAAGTTCGGCAATTTGACGGCGTATACCGGAATCAACTCCGGCAATTCCGGCGTTAAGGCGGGCAATTTGACGCCCGCGAAAACTGTTCTGTGAAAGCGTATTTTGGTTCGAAAGCAAGTTGGGTGAAATCGATTCCGGAGGGATGTTTCCTTGCGGTCGCCTTCCGCCGGTTAATCTTTCGCTTATCGGACGCTGACCTTCGCGGAAAGCATCCAACGAAGGTGCATTTTGCACCGAAGGCGTATTCTGCACCGAAGGAGCGGAGTCGGTTGATGCGGGCGGAGTGTCATCCGCGCCCCCGAACATGCGAAGCACTTCTGCCCTTACCGCATCTGACTCTGCCGCTATGCGGGCTTTTTGTTCGGCTAAAGATGCCTGTACGCGAGATACGTGGTTATTGAAGTTTCTCTGCGTCATTTCAAGTATCGCGTTGTCCCCTGTAGGTACGCCCGAAAGCTCAACTGCTATGCGGACATCGTTGACAGCGCGGACTAAAGAGGCTGTCACACGGCTGCCGCCTGAAAAGCCGCCGGACATAAACTGACGGAGCGAATGAAAAGCCGAGGTCGGTGCGTCTTTAAATCGGAAGTCCAACACGTGCGTTCCGTGCAGCCCGTGTAACAGCCCCCGGTTTGCTTCTTCCCGCGCGGCGCGGAACGCGGCAACCCTTTGAACATCGTGACTTTGTGCCGCCGCGATGCTGTTCTCGTTTGCAATGCGCCGGATTGTATGATGAGTCCTTGCGTCAGACATGAGGCGGTTTGACGCCGAATACAACGACGCACGTGTTCGCGTTAATGAGCCGACACTCTGCATACTCGCGCTCATACCCGCAAATGCCCGCATTTTTGAGCGATTGGCCTCGGCTTGAAGCTCCTCTTCGTCTTTGTCGTCAAGATTTACATTTTCACTGCGCTTTTCCTCGGCCTCACGCTCGCGCTCGAACATTTTAGCCTCAAGCTCCTGCTGCATAAGCAAAAATTCGCGCTCCATTGTAAGCATTTCGCGCTCGGTGCGGTTCATGCGGATTCGCATAAGCTGCCCCGAAAGCCCGTCTATTGCCGCATCAAGCGAATCGCGCTCCTCTGTCAACTCCCGTAAGAGTTCCATTCCTTTATTTAAGTAATCAAACTCGTCGTCATCTTCTTCGATTACCGGTACCGGCATATCGTTTGTGCCGAAGAAAACAATCGCTTCGGCTTCGTCGCTCGGCACGGGTGGCTTAACCGGCCCGCCCGTGCGTCTGCGAAACTCCTCTTCGCGCTTGGCGTCGCCGGTACGCATTGCGACCCGCTCAATTTCGGCGTTCAACTCAGTTACGCGGTCGCAGAGCGTTTGCAATTTTTCGTTGATTTTTGCAATTCGTTCGTTTTCAGATTCGCGAATTTGATTTTCGCGCGCCTGCGCCGACAAACGCTCGGCAACAAAATCGCGCCGCCCGTTCATGCGGTTTCGCCTTGCCCTAAGCGGGGATTCGCGGTTCAATCGAAAGTTATTGTCGTTTTGTGTGCCGGTGCTTCCGTGCAAATTTATGTTCATGCCTACAACCCCTTTTTCAAAATTCGGCAAACTCCTTGCGAGTCAATATAACATACAATACAAAAAATGAGAACACAAAAAAAATTGTATTGCAGTTTGCGTTTCGGTACGGGAAATTTGCTATGCATTGTGAGCGGTGCGCTCAATGTCATTTTTGCGGCTGCACGATTCCGGAAAATTTCCGGGAAAAATTCCTGGAACGGTTCATGTTATTTGTGCATGAGAGTTGAAGTATACTTGCCCTGCAACCGAGAAATTAACGGTCGCTTCCATGCCAAAGGACGTTGTTTGCCATCAGGTAATAATCGCAGTCTGAAACAATTGAGCGCGAGGCGAGAACCGGCGGCTTCAGGCCGGTTTTCGACGAAGGGCGAAATGGTTTCAGACTGCGATTTATTACGCAGGAAGGGGTTCGCCCTGAAACTGACCGCACCGCTCCGTGCCGAAGCCGCTGTATAACGGTTGCGCCTTGTACCACCGCAACACCATGCTTCACCGTACCATCACGCAACACCCGTACCACCCGCCGCACTATTATGAAAGCGGGCAGACGCATTCGGACACGGCCGACCGAATGTTGATGCCCATGTGCACACCTTTCATATGAAGCGGCAACCCGCCGAAGCTCCCGGGACTTCGGTTACTTACTTAAAAAAGCAAATCAAATAAAAATCAAAGCAGCCAAATCGGAACATCCGATTACATACAGCGGACGC
>WQVC01000063.1 GCA_009781765.1 Defluviitaleaceae bacterium
CCTTCCATATACTGCGGCGGGTGGTACTGGTGTTGCGGGCGGTACGTGGTGTTGCAGGTGGTACATGGTGTTACATGCAACCGTTATACAGCGGCTTCGGCACGGAGCGGTGCGGTCAGTTTCAGGGCGAACCCCTTCCTGAGATGGCAAACAACGTCCTTTGGCATGAAAGCGACTGCGTAATTTCTCGGTTGCAAAGCAAGTATATCGTAAGCTGAATACAATGTCTTAAGAACCGTTCCAGGAATTTTTCCTGGAAATTTTCCTGGAATCGTATAGCCCCGAAAACACAAAAAAACCGCGCATTCACGCGGTTTTTTTATTGCACAGGAAAACGGCTTCGGGGGAATGTGTGGCAAATCGCATGTGTCCCCGGCGTCAAAACTTGCCCGCAATAACCTCCAACGCCACTTGAAGCTGTACGTCTTCGCCGGGGGCTAATCGACCGATGCGGCGGCTTAAATCTTCCGACATTTCAACGACAATGTGCGGCTCGATGCCGACGCCGTGAATGCATTCGCCCAAAGGCGTGTGATAGGTTTGAACAGTCAGCTTTACGGCCGTACCGTCGGAAAGGTTGATTACATTTTGAACAACGCCCTTGCCGAAAGTTCGTGTGCCGACGATTGTTCCGATTTCGGTATCGCGAACCGCGCCGCTTAAAATTTCCGACGCGCTTGCGCTGCGCCCGTTTACAAGAAGAACGAGAGGCAAGCCGAGATTATCGGGGCCGGAGTAATGATATTCGCGGCGACCCTGCGCATCAATGGTGAAGGTTATGATGCCTTCGGGTATGAGCCTGTCGGTAATTTCGTTTACAACGCACAGCGAACCGCCGGGGTTATTACGCAAATCAAGAACCAGTCCGTTCATGCCGTCGGCGTAAAGTTCGGAAAGGGCGTCGTAAAATTGCCCGGACGTAACTTCGTCGAAGCCCTCGATGCGAATGTAGCCGACCGCGCCGGAATCTGTGTACATCATTTCGTGAAAAACTTTCGGAACTTCGATTCGCGCGCGGGTGATTTCAACATCGAAACGCTTGTTTTCGTATTCGCGAAAAAAGGAAATTGTAACGGGCGTACCTTCCGGCCCGGTTATCATGCCAACGACGTCTTCGCGTGTGCGCCCGGCAACGTCGTTACCGTCTACGCGCAAAATTCTGTCGCCGGGTAAAACGCCGGCATTTTCCGCCGGTGCGCCCCGGAATGTACTCGAAACCGTTACATAGGGGTCGTCGGCTTCGGACGAAAGAGTTATTCCGATACCGACGAAAGTTCCGGAAATTCGCGCGCGAAACGCCGCGATTGCCTCTGCGTCGAGATATTGGGTATACGGGTCGTCAACGCCGTCAAGAAAGCCTCGGTACATATTTTCAAGCATAACGTCCTTGTCGAACGGCACAATCGAAAACCTGTTAAGCAGACTGTAAATTTCAATAATTTTCGTGTTAGGGTCAACGCCGTTCCAACGGCTTTGCCGCGCATAAACCGTAATTGCCGCAACGCCGATAAGCATAATCATCGCCGTTACAAGACTTCCTAAAAACATGCCGCTTAAAAAACTTTGTTTTGCGGATTTTTCCATAATTATCTCCCCTCGTTCATTTGGGTGCATCCCTCCATATATATGTACCATGTTTTGCGAATATTATAAAGTCTTCGCCTGCCGGAAAAGAGATATTCGAAACTGAATGCTGTCGAACGCCGTTACAAAAGTCTAAATTTTGTTATGCGAAAAATGTTGACTTCCAAAAATTGTCTGATACAATAGCAAAAGTTGGAAATAAATGGCGGTTTAAATAACAGGAGGAATTGTTAATGGATGACAAAAAAATGAGTATCTTGATGGCAGACGACAACAAGGAATTTTGCGACGCAATTGTAAACTATTTCAGCAAACAGCCCGATATGGAGGTTGTTGGTGTTGCATATGACGGAATGGAGGCGTATAAAAAAATTCAAACATTAAAGCCCGACGTTGCAATAATCGACGGCGTTATGCCTAAATTGGACGGGCTCGGGGTTTTGGAAAAATTAAATTTGGCGGAAGAGCCGGGTCCTATTTGCATTATCCTTTCCGCAATCACGCAGGATAAAATTACGCAGAAAGCAATCGAGCTTGGCGCAGAGTATTACATAGCCAAGCCGTTCGATTTGGATGCGCTGGTTACACGGATTCGCCAACTCAAAGAGCAGCTTAAATCTCCCATACAGAAAGGAGTCGGCGCAAGAAGCCGCCAAAATAAGGAGGTGAACCTCGAAACGAAAATTACGGGAATTTTGCATGAAATCGGAGTGCCGGCGCATATTCGCGGGTATCATTATATGCGCGAAGCGATAATGATGGCGGTAAACGACCTCGATATTCTCAACTACATTACAAAGGAGCTGTACCCTACAATTGCGCGCAAATGCAATACCACGCCTTCTCGTGTTGAACGCGCAATTCGTCACGCAATCGAAGTTGCGTGGAGTCGCGGCAAAGTTGAAGTCATAGATTCGCTTTTCGGATACACAATTTCCAATCACAAAGGCAAACCCACAAACAGCGAATTTATCGCGCTTATTGCGGACAGGCTTCGATTGGAGTTGAAAGCCGGCTAATCTTCGGTTTTTCATATTTCGCCGCCCCTTATGATAAAATGTACAAAGGGGGCGGCGAAAATGAAATATTACGACGAGGGCAAAAATATTCGTTTAACATGGAGTTGGGCGGTCGGCGAAGAAACCGTTACGGTTTGCGAAAACGGCGCGTCCGGCAAGCTGTACACATTGCAGGAATACAAACAACGCGGCGGGTATGTTGTGCCTAAAAAACCCGGTCGCTTTACATATTGCATCGGAGAAAATCAAATTTCGTTCACGCACCAAACGGAAATAAATATTTCCGTGCGCGAAAAATTTTTATTTCCGTGGCAAAAGTTCAAAAATTTTGAGATAATTTTTTTTGCGGAACATGACGTGCCGGAGGATATAATTTGTTATGCGGACGGATGCGGTTTTTCTGAGCCGTTAAAGGCAAAAACGCCGCTTACGCGCATAATTACAACCGGCGAAAGTCCGCGATTTTTTATTCGCGACGAAAATTCGGAACTGTACAAAATAAAATAGACTTCTTGCGCAACTGTAATTTTCGTTTCGGGGGGTGCGCGGCAAGCCGCGCAATCCCTCACCGAAAATTTTGAAGTTATGCAAGAAGTCAATAAAGGAGTTTTTTCAATGGGATTGTTCAAACGAAAAAAGCTCGCCATCGAGCGAGCAAAAGCAGACACTGCGCATGAAATCGTTTGCCTGTATTGTTTTCGAAATTTTGCCCACGACAGGGTGATGTTTCGCGCTCTCGACGCTCTTGATGCGGAGGGGTATTTTGCGCGGTACGACGACGTGTTGGACGAGTATCGCGCAAGATTCCACATGGATACGGCGGGCGAACTTCCCGTCGCCCTCGACCCGGATAATTTTGCCGAGGTGAACAAAGGTTTTCATCGCGGGGTTCTGTCGTCGCTGAAGGACGACTACGGCAATATCACCGCCCGCCGAATTTGCCCGTTTTGTCATAATGATATTCCGCAAAGCGCGGGCTTCGCCCCGAGTACAATTATTTCTGTTGTGGGCGCGTCGCAATCGGGGAAATCGGTGTACTTAACAAGCCTTATTCACACGCTGAAAACAATCACCCCGCGAAATTTTCCGATTTTCTGCACGCCGATTAACAACGAAACCGGGCGAAAGTTTAAGGAAGAATACGAAAATCCGCTGATTGAATACGGAATGCTTCTCGACCCGACGCAAAAAGAAAAACAGCAGGAACCGTTTATTTTTACATTTTCTTTTGCCGACGAAAGCAAGCCGGAAATTAACATAGCCTTCTTCGATGTTGCCGGAGAAGGCATGGTTGACACCGATTACATGGATATTTACGCTGCAAATATTCGCAATTCGAGCGGAATTTTATTTCTTGTTGACCCGTTGCAATTTCGCAGTGTGGGAAAAAAAATTCAACTTAAAAATTTGCTGGAACACGAGCTTTTCTACGACGAACCCGCCGACGTTTTAAGCGGGCTTGTGGAAGATTACATTTACAAGCAGGGTGGGGGAGTAAGTGATATTCCGACGGCCGTTGTTCTTACGAAAACAGACCTGCTTGAAGCCCTCACAATTGACGGCGAATATGTACGCGACGGAAGCCCGTTTTTTCGCAGTTTCACTCACAGCGGCTTTTTCAACCTGACCGAATTTTTTGAAATTAACGATGAAACCGAAGATTTTATCGCCGAAATTGACCCGAATTTTCGCAACGCTCTTAAACGCCGCTTCGCCGACCTCGGATTTTTTGCCGTGTCCGCTTTAGGTACAAAACCGGAAGGCGGTCGCGTCGCATCTTTCGCGCCCGTTCGTGTTGACGAGCCGTTTTTGTGGCTGTTGCATCGGCTCGGATACATCGACGGACACGAGGAATAGCGCACGTTTGCCTTACCCGCGACCGTAGCGGAAGCGCGTTTCTCTGTCGAAAAATGTGCCGTGTTCGTTGCGGTTGTTTTGCGCGTATTCAATCAGTGCGGGCAAGTCGTTATTTATGAACTCGCGAGGCACACTGATTTGCGTGGGGCGTTCGTTGTTGCAATATCGAAAAGTTACGACATACACATCGAAGTTGATGCCGTTTTGCGAAATAAATTCGTGATAACGTGTAATTTTCGCGGCGAGTACGTCGGCGCACAGGCTTTCCGCGTTGACGCTGATGCGGGCGGTTTTTTCAACGTCCGCATTCAAGTCAAATTTCTGCCCTGCCTGCACACCGCTCACCGAGGACGTAAAGCTGCGAAGCTCATCGCCGAACTCTTGCTCCAAAAGCGGCGCAAGCATGTTGTTAATCGTTGCCGCCCAAAAATTACCCTGCGTGAACCCGTCGTTAATTTCGCCGTTGTGATACCGGATGAGAAATGAAACATCCGGATTATTGCTATCGCGCACTTGCACACTGAAGTCGCCGTTTTTAAAACTGTAGCTCGGACGCCCGACGGCTAAATCAAAATCGGCGTAATGCCGAGCTACATATGCATTAACGCGCAAAGCCACCATCGGCATACGAAAAATTCCGGTGAAAATTTCCGCGACAAACAAAAACGGCACGAGCAAAATAATTCCTCCGACCGCAATCGAAAGAATTTTTACTTTCGTTGAGCGAGTGCGAAAAAATCGAATAAGCCATCCCGCCGCCATTCCGAACGCGGCCGGTATTGCCGCCAAAATGAAAAAAAATACGAGTATATCAAGGTTAAAGCTCTGCAAAACAAGCGCGAGTACAGCAATTGTTGCAAGAGCAACGCCGCTCGGAATGAACAGCAATTTCGGTCGGTCGATAATCAGCGGAAAGGCAAATGCCGCCGGAATTAAAATAAACGGAAGAAAAAGCGTCGGTACGCTGAGTGCGGCAAGTATGCTGATTGCCGCCGCGACAATAATTTGCCAATGCGGTGAATGTTTTTTCTCGGTGGGAGTCATGGACGTTGCCTCCTGCAAATTTAATTTTCGCGATTGTAACAGATTTATTGAAAATTTGAAACGTGGGCTTTATGCAGTCGGAGCAGGCTGTCGCAGAAAAAAGTTCGACAGTAAAAAATCGCGCGGAGCAGCGGGAAGCGTTCGTTTCGCTCACTGCTGCTGATATGCGCGATTTTCGAGTTTTTGCCCTGCTTTTAAAGGGCGCAACGAGCGAAACGAATGCTTCCCGCGCCACCCTTCAAAAAGCGGGGGTTCGAGGGCGAAGCCTCTGAGAACTTGCGTTACATCGCGCGGGTTTCGACCGCGTCCCACGGATAATTTGTCAAAAAGCGGTTGATATAGGTGGCTTTGTCTGTTCCGTAGTCGAGGAAATAAGCGTGTTCGTACATATCTAAAACAATCAGAGGCGACGCCGACATAATTTGACCTTCGTTATGCAAATCAAGCACTATGTTGCGATACGTTGCGGTGCGCGGTTCGAATACTAAAATGCACCATCCCCGCGCAGATGTTGCCGTTGCGATAAAATCTTCTTTCCACTTGTCAAAGCCGCCGAAATATTTGTTGAAAATATTTTGCATTTTTGCTCCGGGCGCAGACTTTTGGCTTCCCAAGTTTTCAAAATACATCTCGTGCAAAATTACGCCGTTGATTGTATACGTTTCGGTTTCCTTCCAACCGCGAAAATGCCCGCCCGTTGCGCTTGCCGTTTCGTATTCCGGTTGTGTGGCGAGAGTTTTATCGGTTTCGTTTGTCATATTTACATAACCTTTGTACAGTGTAACGTGGTCGTCAAACTGGCGTCGGCTCACCACCGATGTTTTGTGCTGAAAATCCATTGCGCTTATTTCCATGCGCGACCTCCCATAAAATTCTTGCTGTTGAGCAATTTGATTTTGCGTTGTCCGAAAACGAGGCGGAGACCGGGGGCTTCAGCCCGGTTTCCGACGAAGTTTGAGGCTACGCAAAACCAAGTTGCTGTATCATATGCGCGCGTTTGCGTTTTCGTGCGTGTCCGCGAACAATTCGCGCAAGAGCGCGGAAACTTTTACGTATATATCGTCAAATTGCGATAACGGAAGCGGACTTTCTCCCAAGCCGCACTCGATTGTAAACCCCGGTCGGTTAAATTTCGAAATAAACCAGTCGCGATACCCGCCGTGCGAGGATTCATCCGGAACATTCGTAAGTGCGTAACCGCTTGCGGCGGCAAAACGTCGCGCCAAATCATCCGCTCCCGGCGGATTGAAATCCATGTATTTGTGATAAATTTCTTCGCCTTGAGTGTGCAAAGAAACGGTTATGTCGATGTCAAAAAACGTGGTGTATGCCGCCATTGCGCAGGATTCCGGCTCGGAAAGAGCCTTTTCGCCCACAAAATCACGCGCGCCGGGTTTGGTGTACCCGCGCGAAAATTTATGCTCGCGAGCCTTGTGCCAATTTGCCGGATAATTCGAATTTAAATCCACCCCGCAAATGTTTGCTTTCCACCCGTTAAAACGCCCGCCCGAATGTATCACCAAGTCTGCGCCGTCGGGGTTTACGAGCGGAATAAAATGCAGCATTACATTTTTCAAAAGCTCGGGATTTTTTAACGATTCTTCCGCGATTTCTTCCATAAATCGAAAAAGCAACGGAGTTGTTATCCATTCGTTTGCGTGATGCGCAGCGTTAATTAAAACAGACTTCGCGCCCTCGCCGATTACGAACGCCGAAAGCGGACGCCCGAGGCAACTTTCGCCGAAAACTACGTGATGAACATTCGACCTGTTTTTTAAAAGTTCAACTGCGGCTGTTTCAAATTCTGCGGATGTCATGGCAAATTTTCCTCAACAGAGCAATACGGAATTGCTATAGTCTTTTTTGTCATTCTATGCGGGAAGCCTGTATTGTGTCCCGGGAATTTTGCTAAAAAATTTTTCCTGTGATACACTGGAAATTGAAGGAATATAAGCATTTTCGCTTGAAAATGAAAGGAAAGTTTTTGTGAAGATTTTGCTTTTCGACGGGTTCAGTATAATGAATCGTGCGTTTTACGCGCTTCCGCCACTTACAAACAGTGCGGGCGAGTTTACCAATGCAATTTACGGGTTTTTGAATATCTTTTTCCGATTTGTTGATGAGGAGCGTCCGGATTTCGTTACCGTTGCGTTTGACCTGCCCGTGCCGACGTTTCGCCACGAAATGTACGGTGCGTACAAAGGAACTCGCAAGGGTATGCCGGACGAACTCAGGGCGCAAGTTGCTCCGCTTAAAGGGCTTTTGGAAAAAATGGGCGTGACGCTTGCGCAGTGCGCCGGGTTTGAGGCTGACGACGTTTTGGGTACGCTTGCCGTAAAGGCGGCGGGGCAGGGGATTTCGCCGGTAATAATCACGGGTGACCGCGATATGCTGCAACTTGCATCCGACGAAATTAAAATTCGAATACCCAAAACAAAAGCCGGCAAAACCGAGGTGGAAGATTACACCGCTGCCGAAGTTTTGGCGCGATACGGGGTAACGCCCTCCGAATTTATTGACGTAAAGGCTCTGATGGGCGACGCTTCCGACAATATTCCCGGCGTACCCGGCATCGGCGAAGTTACCGCCACAAAAATTATTGCCAAATACGGCACGCTTGAAAACGCAATCGTCAACGCCGCCGAAATCAAGCCGAAAAAAGCTGCTGAAAATCTTGCGTCGTTTCACGAGCAGGCTCGGCTTTCGCGCGCGCTTGCCGCAATCGCCCTCGATGCACCTGCGGACCTTCTTCTGCCCGATTCGCAACATTTTTTCAACGACGATTCTCGCGCTGAGGTTCGGCGGCTTGAACTGAAGAGCCTGTACAAAAAATTTGAAGTTACGACCGGTATCGCAAAGGCGGCCGAAAACGCGGGGGGCGTTGCTCATCAAAATCCCGGCAATGAAGCCGGGCTTTCATCCCCTCACGCCGATGCCGAACTGCTGTCCGATGCAACCCGACACAGCGCGTCCCTCGACGATGAAACGGAATCCCCGCTTCGCACGGACGACGTGAAATACAATTCCGCAGAATACGAAATTATAAAATCCCCCGAGGGCGCGAAAGAATTTTTTGAACAGTTAATAACATCCGGTGAGCCGGCTGCATTTTTCCCGCTGCGTGATGAGGATTTTTTCGTGGGGCTTGCAATTGCCGCAAACCGGTCGGTATATTTTCATATAGGCGGAGAGCTTACGCTCGGCGGCTTCGACGGCGAACTTACCGAAGCTGAGCTTCTTGCGGCGGCAAAGCCGTGGTTTGAAGGCGCGTCGGCAAAATATGTTTTCGATGCCAAAAGCGAAATCGGAAATTTTCGCAAGTACGGAATCGTTCCGCAAAATATCGTGTTTGATGCATCGCTTGCGGCCTACGTGTCGGACGGGCTCAGTCCTGCAAAAACTCCGGCCGACATCGCTCTTACTTATTTAAATGAAGTTACGCCGACCCTCGAAGAAATTTTGGACAACAAGGGCAAGCGCGCAAAAGACCGCAAAACTGTCGCCGGGCTTGAGGAAAGTGTTGCGGCGGAATTTGCGGCGGGTGCGGCGAATATTATTATTCGTGTAGAGCCGCTTATGAAAAAAATATTGGCGGAGCGTTCGCAGGAAAAACTTTTTTGCGAAATCGAACTTCCGTTGGCGTTTTTGCTTGCGGAAACGGAAGCAACGGGAATTAAGGTAAGCAAAAGCGTCTTAGAGTCTATCGGTGCGGAGCTTGATAAAAAAATTGCCGCGCTTACAGGTTTAATTCACGAGCTTGCGGGCGAGGAATTTAATATAAATTCGCCGGCGCAGCTCGGAGAGATACTTTTTACAAAATTGGGGCTTCGGGGCGGAAAAAAAACGCAAACGGGATATTCCACCGCCGCCGATGTTTTGGAGCGGATACAGCACAGTCACATGATTGTTCCGCTTGTTCTTGAGTATCGGGCGCACACGAAATTAAAATCGACCTACGTTGACGGCATGTTGCCGCTTATTAAGCCCGCGACTTCGCGGATTCATTCTACGTTTCATCAGGCACTTACGGCTACGGGGCGACTTTCGAGCGCGGAGCCGAATTTGCAAAATATTCCCGTGCGGAAATCTCTCGGGCGCGAACTGCGGCGCGCATTTGTGCCGGAGGAGGGTTGCGTGTTTATCGCGGCGGATTACAGCCAAATTGAGTTGCGGCTTTTGGCGCATATGTCCGGCGATGAGTTGCTTGTTCGCGCGTTTCGCGAAGGCGCGGATATTCACACGCTTACGGCGTCGCAGGTTTTCGACGTTGCGCCGGAGGACGTCACGGATGAACAGCGAAGCAATGCAAAGGCGGTAAACTTCGGAATAATTTACGGAATCAGCGCGTTCGGATTGGGCGAAGATTTAAAGATTTCGCCGAAGGAGGCAGAAAAATATATCGCCGGATATTTTGAAAAATATCCGGGCGTGAAAAAATATTTGGATGAAACCATCGCCCGAGCAAAATCCGACGGTTATGTTTCTACGTTGTACAATCGCCGGCGCGCTTTGCCGGAGCTTCGTTCGTCGAATTTTAATACTCGTTCGTTCGGCGAGCGCGTTGCGATGAATATGCCGCTGCAAGGCACAGCCGCCGATATAATAAAAATTGCGATGCTGAATGTTGCGGCGCGTTTGAAAGCGGAAGGGTTTTCGGCTAAAATTATTTTGCAGGTACATGACGAGCTTCTGCTTGAAGTGCCGGAAGACGAAATCGCCGGCGCGTCGCATATACTGAAGGAAGAAATGGAACGTGCGGCGGAGCTTGACCTGCCGCTTGTGGCGGATGTGAATGTGGGGTCGAGTTGGTATGAAGTCTGACAACGTGACAATCGGTGTAACGGGGATTACCGGAAGCGGAACAAGTACGGTTGCGTCGCTTTTGGCAAAGCGCGGCGGATTTGTGATTCACGCCGACAAATTGGCGCACGAGGCTATGGCGAAAAACGAGGCATCGTATGCCGAAATTGTAAAAGTTTTCGGCAAAGAAATTTTGAACGAAAAAGGCGAAATCAATCGGCGGTTGCTTGGCGCGAGAGTTTTTGCCGATAAAGCGGAGCGCGAAAAATTGGAACGAATCATTCATCCGAGGGTGATTGAGCGTACGCGGGAAATCGTTGATATAACGCCGCCGGGATATACATTTGCCGTAATCGACGCGCCGCTTTTGATTGAGTCGAACATGCATACAATGTGCGACAGCGTATGGCTTATTATCGCGACCGACGATGTGCGAATCGCAAGAATAATTGCGCGTGACGGCATCGACGAAGCCGCCGCGAAACGTCGCTTGCAGGCGCGAACCGGCGACGACGCTTTACGGGAACATGCAAACATCATTATAGAAAACAGCGGCAGTTCAATCGCGCTTCGCTCGAACATAGAAATCGCACTCAAGGCAATGTCGCTCAAACGAAACGGTTGGAACGGAACGGAGATGCTGGAGCTGAAATGAAAAAATTTTTTATCGCAGTTTTGGTTTTGCTTTTGATTATCACCGCCGGGGTTATGGCAATTAACATGCGTTACCCGGTGCGGCATACGGATATTATTCGCGAACATGCGGGGGACTTGGAGTCGTCGCTTATTTTAGCTGTAATTATGGCGGAAAGCAGCTTTCGTGAAGGCGCGGAATCTCACGCGGGCGCGCAGGGATTGATGCAGCTTATGCCTTCCACTGCGGCGGATATTGCGTCGCAAATGGGCTTGGAGTATTTTCGCCCGGAGGATGTTTGGAATCCGGAAATAAATATCGCGATGGGAAGTTTTTATCTGAACCGGCTCGCAGACCGGTTCGGATGCGTTGATGTCGCGCTTGCGGCATACAATGCGGGGCAGGGCAACGTGAGCGGTTGGCTTGCGAATCCGGAGCTTTCGCGCGACGGCGAAACTTTGGACAGCATTCCCTTTCGCGAAACGGCAAATTATGTAGAGCGCGTGCGTCAAATTCAGCGCATTTACGATGTAATTTTGCGCGTGAGAGGGTGGGGGGTGAATCCGCCCGCAACGGCGTCAACATTGCCGCGAAATCTTGTCGGTGCGCCGGAGGCGGTCGATTTTATCGAGCTTCCGGCACCGGCGGAAGTCCGTGCGCTTGCCGATACCGACGGCGTTCTTCGTTTGCATATGCGTCCGCCCGCAACGCTTAATCCTCTCGTGAATCGAGATGTAACGGTGGCGCGGATTTTGCGAATTCTTTTTGAGCCGCTTGCCGTTTTGGACGACGAGTTTCGCGTTGTCGGCAATTTGGCGGAATTGGAATTTGCGTCGGATTTTCAAAGCGTTTATGCCACAATTCGCGAGGGTGCGGTTTGGAGCGACGGGCTGCCGGTTACGTCCGACGACGTAATTTTTTCTCTCGAATTTTTGAACGATGAGAACATCATTGATGCGGTGCGAATCGACACACGAACGGTTCGGATTATTTTTGAACGCGCCTCGGTTACGGCAACGTATTCGCTTACGTTTTCCGTTATTCCGAGGCATTTTTTTGAATCGCCGCAGCCCGGTTTTCCGCCGACAAGCGGCGTTTTTGCGTTCGAATCGCAAAACATGCACGGCATAAATTTGCGTCGCAACCCGCATAATTTCGGAAACATTCGTTCGGCGGAAATTATTTTTTTGCCCAACGCCGAAACGGATTTTGCCGCGTTCGAACGCGGGCGAATCGACGCGCTTCACATGCCCCTTACGGAATGGACGCGCCGGCGCGGCGTACCGACGGAGTATCAAACCGTGCCGGCTATGTATTTTGAGTTTGTCGGATTTAATTTCCGAAGAAATATTTTTCACGACATAACAACCCGTCGCGCAATTGCTCATGCGTTTAACGCCGACGAAGCTGTTGCGTCGGTGTATTTGTCATACGCGGTGAGGTCGATAACCCCGCTTCATCCGTTGCATTGGGCAACCTGCGACGAAATTTACACGCCCGTTTATGACCCGGCCAGAGCGGCGGCATTGTTGGGAACGGTTCGCACTCCCGCGCCGATTGTTATTTTAGCAAACGCAGAAAATCCGCAACGCACCGCCATTGCGGAGCGTCTTGCGGAAAGTTTAAGTGCCGTTAATTTTCCTGCTGTTGCGGAAATTGTACCCGCCGACGAATATTTTGCACGAATTTCCGCCCATGATTTCGACCTTTTTGTCGGAGGAATTGAACTGCCTTTCGCGCCGGACGTGCGATTTTTCTTTACGTCGGGCGACTTTTTTATGTACGATTCCGAACTCGCGGCGGTCTACAGTACACTTACGATTGCGTCATCCGAGTACGCCTACGCTTCGGCAATGAGCCGCCTGCAAGAAAGTTTTGCCGAGCAGCTTCCCGTTATCGGGCTTGGGTTTAAGCATTCCGCTTTGCTTACAAGCTCTCGAATTTCCGGCGATTTGAACCCCGCGCCCGACCATATTTTTGCCGGGGTATCGGGGTTTTCGCTGTGATAAGCATGAATAAAATCAGTATTATTATGCCGGCGTACCGAGCCGAAGCGACGATTCGCGAAAGCATAGGGTCTGTTATTGCGCAAACATATGAGGATTGGGAACTGCTTGTCATCGACGACGCATCAACTGACAAAACCCTCGAAATTGCCAACGCCTTTGCCGAATTTGACGACAGGATTCGCGTATTTGCAGGTAAAGTGAACAAGGGCGTTGCTTCTGCGCGAAACGCGGGAATTCGCCAAGCAACAGGCGAATATTTGGCGTTTTTGGACAGCGATGATTTATGGCACGAAAGCAAGTTGGAGAAGCAACTGCGCTTCATGCTGGAAACCGGCGCGGAAATTTCATTTACGGCAACTTCTTATATAAATGCAGCGGGGCGACCGTATGCGTATGTTTTGCCGGCCGAAGACAAATTTTCGTACCGAGCATTGCGTCGCCGAAATATAATGTCCTGCTCGTCGGTGATGGTGCGGCGCGATTGCATGATTCCGTTTCCGCCCGGCTTTATGCACGAAGATTACGCCGTGTGGTTGCAAATTGTTAAAAAGGCGGGGCAGGCTCGTGGGCTTAACGAGCCGCTTTTGATGTATCGCATGAGCGAAAATTCAAAATCTGCCGGGCGACTCGCTTCGGCGAAAATGACATTCAGCGCGTACAGGACTGCCGGATACGGTCGGATACGGTCGGCATTTTTTACGCTTCGATATGCGTTGCACAGTATTTCGAAGCGGCGCAAAATACGCGCCAAGCGCGCAATGAACGCCGGGGAAAAGAATTAGCGGCAACGCATTCCCTCGAAGCCGGTTCGACCGACTCGGCTAAATCCGGATGCCGGGAGAGGGGGGCTTTAACGGCATCTGAATACCAACACACTCAACCGGTAATAATAATCTCCATAGACATTTTATGGAGATTTTTTTATGGAAAAATCAAAAAAGTATTTTGCCGGAGTGTTACTGCTTGTAACCGGCATGTTGTTCATTATTTTTTGGCACTATCTTCCGGTTGAAGTGGGCGGGCAGCGACCGGGAAATATTTATATGCTGATTTTTTATAATGCGTTCATTGCGTTTACGGTTGCGGCGTTATTTACGGCTTTTTTGATTGCCGTAAGCAAGCGAGCCTACATTGCCGAGCATTTTGCCGGATTCAAGCGATTTCGGCATTTGTTGCTGTTGATGATAAAACGCGATTTCGTTACGCGGTATCGGCGCAGTGTGTTGGGGGTTTTGTGGTCGTTGCTTAACCCGCTTCTTACGATGTTGGTTCTTACGATGGTATTTTCGACGGTTTTTGAGTTCGACATAGAATATTTTCCGCTGTATTTGTTGAGCGGGCAGTTGATTTTTAATTTTTTCAGCGAATCAACCACGCTCGCGATGAGTTCAATCATTAACGGCGCAAGCACAATTAAAAAAGTGTACGTTCCGAAATATTTGTTTCCGACTTCTCGCGTGTTGTCGTCGTTGGTGAATTTGGGCTTCTCGTTGTTGGCTTTTATGATTGTGTTTTTTATTTTGCGCGCACCTTCGCACATCACGATGCTCCTGATTCCGCTTCCGATTATTTACATCGTTGTTTTTTCGATGGGCGTCGGAATGTTTTTGTCGGCGATGGCGGTTTTTTTTCGCGACGTCAGCTATATTTACGGAATTTTAACAACCCTCTTAATGTTTATGACCCCGATATTCTGGCCGGTGGCAATTTTGCCGGCGCGAGTATATCACCTCATTCATCTTAATCCGATGTTTCATTTCGTAACGTATTTTCGCGATGTCGCATTGTACGGAAACGTGCCGGGTTTGTGGGCGAATATCATATGTATCGGGTTCGCGCTTGCGGCACTCGGCGTTGGAGTGTACGTAAAAATGGCACAGCAAGACAAATATATTTTGTATTTATAGGGGCGACTATGGAAAACGCGGTGATTTCAATAAAAAATGCATCCATGATGTTTAATCTCAGCCGAGACAAGGTTATGGGATTAAAAGAATACGCGGTAAAAGCCATCAAGCGTCAATTGCATTTCGATGAATTTTGGGCGTTGCGGGATGTAAATATCGAAATTAAAAAGGGCGAAGTAATCGGCGTACTCGGGCTTAACGGCTCGGGAAAATCGACGCTGCTGAAACTTGTTGCGGGTGTTTTCAAGCCCACGAAAGGCAGCGTAACCGTAAGAGGCGCGGTATCTCCGCTGTTGGAACTCGGCGCAGGCTTCGACCCGGAATTTTCGGCGCGAGAAAACGTTTACATGAACGGTGCAATGTTCGGGCATTCGCCGGCGCACATGAACACGCTGTACAAAGACATCATGGACTTTGCGGAATTATGGGAATTTGAAAATGTGCCGATGAAAAATTTTTCGTCGGGAATGTTTGCGCGATTGGGATTTGCGGTAGCAACGCAGGTTGAACCCGATATTTTAATCGTGGATGAAATTTTGGGCGTAGGCGACCATCTGTTTATGAAAAAATGCGAAAAAAGGATGAGCGATTTGTTATCACACGGAACAACGGTTTTGATGGTATCGCACACAATCGCAACAATAAAAAGCATGTGTACGCGCGCGATTGTGCTGGATAAAGGCAAGGTTATCAGAACGGGCAGGCCGGAATATGTATGTCGCGATTACGAGACGGGTGCTTATATTGGCTGATAAACGGGTTTTGCATGTGCTTGATATTTTGTCGCCGGACAGCGGTGTGGCAAATATTGTCGCCTGCGTTTCCGGCATCGAATCCGGAATAAAAACAATCGCGCAAGACGTTGTTGTTTACGGCGAATGCAATGAAGAAATGGAAAAAAAAATAATCGGAACGGTGTACAAACTTCCGCATATTAAAGAATCCTTCGGCAAAAAATTTTCGAAACAATTTTCCCGCTTGCTTGAAGAAAAAGATTATTCAATCGTTCACGGGCATTTATTAAACTCTGCCTTCATCTATTTGAAGGAAGCCGAACGGCAAAACGTAAACGGGCGAATAATCCATGCACACAGCGCGTCGGGCGCAGACACAATAACGAAGCGCGTGCGAAATAAAATTTTAACGCGAACCGCGCTTTCCGCCGCAACGGACAAAATAGCCGTTTCGCCGCAGGCCGGAAAAAATGCTTTCGGCTCAGATTGCGAGGTTTTCGAAAACGGTGTTGACGTGGAGCGTTTCACCTTCAACCCGGACGTTCGAAAACAAATGCGCGATGAACTCGGCTTGGACGAATCAATAATTTGCGCGGGGCATGTCGGAAGATTTGCCGGATTAAAAAATCATCGGTTTTTGTTAAAAGTGTTTCAGGTAATGAAAAGCCGGGTTGAGTGCAGGTTGGTATTGGTCGGCGACGGAGAATTAAAGGAGCAAATTCTCGGCATCGCGCAGGAACGCGGATTGGCGGAATTTATAACATTCACCGGCGTTCGGGAAGATGTTGAGCGATTCTATCAGGCGTTTGACGTTTTTCTTCTGCCGTCGCGCTCGGAAGGATTCAGCTTGGCGGCAGTGGAGGCGCAGTGCAGCGGGTTAAGTTGCGTTGTTTCGAATAAAGTTCCGGAAATTGTTCGATGCAGCGACAATATTATTTTTCTCCCGCCGGATTCGGAAGAAGAATGGGCAACCGCAGCAATCGAAAATGCAAAAAAACCTCGCGGCACACATTACGCCGCAGAAGCCGGTTTGGACACGGAAACCATGTGCAGGAAATTTTCCGGTTTATATGAGCATATTTTAGCAAGGTAGAAATTTCTCACAAGGAGGCGCGTATGAAAGGAATTATATTGGCGGGGGGTTCGGGAAGCAGACTTCATCCGCTTACGCTGTCTGTATCGAAGCAAATTTTGCCCGTGTACGATAAACCTATGATTTATTATCCGCTGTCAGTGCTGATGCTTGCCGGTATTCGCGAGGTTCTGATTATTTCAACAATGCGCGATTTGCCCGCTTACAAAGAATTATTAGGCGACGGCTCGCGCATCGGGATGACGTTTTCATATGCGGTGCAGGATAAACCGCGCGGACTTGCGGAGGCATTCACCATAGGTGCGGGATTCATCGGCGGCGACAGCGTGTGTTTAATTTTGGGCGACAACGTTTTCTACGGCGGACAATTTTCCGCTCTTTTGGAAAAAGCGCGCGAACAAACCGAGGGTGCTGTTATTTTCGGCTATCCCGTGCAAAATCCCAAATCATTCGGGGTTGTGGAGTTCGACAAAAGCGGCAAAGTTCTTTCGGTTGAGGAGAAGCCCGACAAACCGAAATCAAATTTCGCAATTCCGGGATTATATTTTTACGATAATCAGGTTGTTGAAATCGCAAAAAATATTACGCCCTCTGCTCGCGGCGAACTCGAAATAACAGCGGTTAATCAAGTGTATCTCGACAACAAGCAGTTGAGCGTCATAAGCATGGGGCGCGGAATTGCGTGGTTGGATACCGGAACATTCGACGGGCTTCTCGAAGCTACGGAGTACGTTTCTATTATTCAGCGCAGACAAGGGCTGTATGTTGCGTGTATCGAAGAAATCGCGTATCGGAAAAAATATATCACCGCCGACAAGTTAATTCGCATTGCATCCGACATGAAAAATTCGGAATACGGAAAATATCTGGAGCGTATTGCCGGGGAAATGTCGTAATGATTCCGGTAACGCGCTCGTCAATGCCGCCGTTTGAAAAATACGTCAACCGAATCGCGGAGCTGTGGGAAACACGATGGCTTACAAACTCCGGAAAAATGCACGAAGAATTAAGCGAAAAATTAAAAAAATTTTTTAACGTCAACGTTCAACTTTTTGCTAACGGACACATCGCGCTTGAAGCGGGCATCCGGGCACTCGAACTCTCCGGCGAGGTAATAACCACGCCGTTTACGTTCGCATCAACAACGCAGGCAATTGTTCGCAGCGGCCTGACTCCCGTTTTTTGCGACATTGATGCAAAAACTTTTAACATCGACGCGACAAAAATCGAAAGTCTCATCACGGAAAAAACATCCGCGATTTTGGCTGTTCATGTGTACGGAATTCCCTGCGATGTTGTCGCAATTGAAAAAATCGCGCAAAAGCACAACCTGAAAGTTATTTACGATGCCGCTCATGCGTTCGGAGTAAATTATCTCGGACGCTCGATTGCGGAGTTCGGCGACCTCTCAATGTTTTCGTTTCACGCCACGAAAGTATTTCACACCGTTGAAGGCGGATGCTGTGCGTTCGCCGACAAGGGGTTGTCAAGCAAGCTCGCAAGTCAGAGAAATTTCGGATTTAATCCGGATGCAACAGATGTGATTTCCATCGGCGGAAACGGCAAGATGAGCGAATTTCATGCGGCTATGGGATTATGCAATTTAGAAATCATCGAAGCGGAAATCGAAAAACGAAAAAAAGTTTCCGAACGTTACGACAAAATTTTATGCGGCGTTGAGGGGCTGCAAACTTTTTCTTTAATCGGAAAAGAAAAAGGAAATGAAAACGAACGCGCAATCGGGAGTGCAATCGACGGCGAATTGAAAAGAAATTACGCATATTATCCGGTGAAAATTCTTCCGACTTTCGGAAAAAGCCGTGATTGCGTCGCGGATTTATTAAAATCTCAGGGTATTATCGCCAGAAAATATTTTTATCCCCTCACAAGTGACTTTGAATGTTTCAAGGGAAAGTACCGGGGAAACACCCCTGTCGCCGAAGACGTCGCCGCAGGAATTTTATGCTTGCCGCTGTACGCCGACTTGGCGGAAACGGAAGTAATTTGCAAAATTTTGTGTGAAGCAACAGGTTTTGATTAGGTGTTTAGTCCCATGTTATAATGGTGCAAATGAATTGCCAAAGGAGAACAAAAAACTATGGGACAAATATTACACGGATGCGCCAAAACGACAGAGGCAACCCGCAGAGCAATACAAA